>JBDOIB010000439.1:0-5376 GCA_041082155.1 Thermodesulfobacteriota bacterium
GTTGAAAGTCTCATAAATGCAACTTTAGATATTTCCAAAGTTTTTTTTATTTTGAGAGGGGATGAAGTTCCAGAAACCTCGCGTGAAATTCTTTATAAATTAGGTTCGCAGATTTTTGAAAGAGAGGATCAAGCAGAGGCATTTTTAGAATTTGCTAAGATTCGGAATACCTTAGCTCACCGCTATTTAGATATAAAATGGAATGATATTAAAAGATTCATGAAAATGGCTCCAGAGCTATACCCACCCTTTTTAAGTTTTATTAAAAAAGAGTTAAATAGAAAATAAATAGTTGAGGTTTACCCTTTCTTTAGAAAAAAAACGTAAGGGGTGAGGCGTAAGGGGGGTATGGAAAAAAGCAGGGTTTGAAATATCTTGAAGGGGAAAAGATTGTTCTCGATTCATATTCAGATCTTGATATCGCAGTTTCATTAAAGAATCCCCCCCAAAATATCATCGGAATTTACGGGGAGCTTTACAAGGAACTCTCAGAGATCTTTGAGCCTTTTCATATTGATCTTGTATTTGTCCACGAAGTAAACCCGCTTTTTCAATATGAAATCATCAAGGGTATCAGGATTTATGAAGAGGATGAAGATGAGTCGGAGGAGTTTGAAGAGATGGTGATGAAGAAGGCGGCTGATCTCAGCTTTAAAAGGAAGCTCCTGGATCGTGAGATTATGGAGGCTATTGAGGATGGTTATTTCGAATTTGAATATAAGCCGGGTTCTTGAGCTTTTAAGATACCTGGAGGGGTGTCTCAGTGAATTAAAGCCCTTTTCCAAAATGACAAAAGAAGAATTCCTTTCGGAAAAGAAAAATCCTCCCTTTGTGGAGAGCTATCTCAGAAGAAGTCTTGAAGTAATATTTGATATTGGTAGGCATATCCTTTCAAAGACCTACGGTTTTAAAGAGATTGAATATAAGGCCATCGCGAAAGAATTGGGTAAGAAAGAAATCCTTACGCAAGAACTTTCGAACGAACTCTATAAAATGGCTGGATACAGAAACCGATTGGTTCATTTTTATAGAGAGATTACTCCAGAAGAACTCTACGAAATTGTGGCTCACCATTTGGGAGACTTTGAAAGATTTTCGAAAGAAATCGTTTCATTTATTAAGGTATATGAGAAACAGGCAAAGAGTTAACAACCTATTTTTTTCAATCTGAGCCCCGCAATTCATATTTTCATTCATCGATATAAGGTCAAATCACCTATTACACTGGAAAAAATTCTAAGTTGAGATAAAATCATACCCATGAAGCGGATCATTCTCTTACAGATGCCGATTCAGGGGTGTGATTTTTTCTTTAGCCACGAGAATATTCCTCTTGCCCCTGCCTATCTTCATGCGATTGCCTTCGAACTTGGAATCGAGGCAGAAATCTTACCCGATCCTATAATGAGTTACGGGAGTGATCAGGCTATCCTTAACTATATTCTTGAGGCCAAACCTGATCTCGTGGGGATGAGCTGCTATCTCTGGAACGTGGAACGAAGCCTTTTTCTTGCGAGAGAGATAAAGAAGCATCTTCCCTCATGCCTGGTTGTTTTGGGCGGGCCTGAAGTGAATCCAGAGAATCACTTCCTGTTACGGCATCCCGATTTTGATCTCGGGGTGGTGGGAGAGGGGGAGCGAACCTGGAGGGCAATTCTTCAATCCTACCCGGATCTTAATGGAATTTCAGGACTACTTCTTCGAAAAGAGAATGGAAGATGGGAATTTACTGGGGATCCTCATCCACTCCATTTATCTCAAATTCCGTCTCCACTGCTAAACGGAAGCCTCCGGTCCCATCTTAAAAAGGTTTTATGGATGGAGACGGTTCGAGGGTGTGTGAATCGATGTGCCTACTGTTTTTATCATAAGAGATATCCCGGGGTAAGAGCCTTTCCACTTGAAAGGGTCTTTCGAGAGATTGAGAAGGCAAGGGCTCTGGGCTTGAGAGAGGTCGTTTTTCTTGATCCCTGCTGGAACAGGCATCCTGAACTGAAGGGATTCCTGGAGAGATTGTCCGAAATGAATTCGGATCATCGGTTGGAGCTTCATGCCGAAGGAGAGGCTGAGGCGATTGATTCATGGACGGCTGAAAGGATGAGAGAGGCGGGATTTGCGGAAATGGAGGTTGGGGTTCAAAGTGTTAAAAAAGAGACGCTTCAAAGGCTTCGACGTCGTTTTGAGCCTGAGCGATTTCTCAAAGGGGTCTCTTTACTTCAACGATACGGGATAGAGGTGATGGTTGATCTCATTGCCGGACTTCCTGGAGAGGATCTATCAGATATCTTGAAAAGTCTTGATTGGGTCATAGAGCATGAGGCGTATGATTTTTTAATGCTCTATCCCCTCAGCCTTCTTCCCTCCACAGAACTTTATGAGCGAGCTCAAGAATTTGGTTTAAGGGCTATGCCCCATCCCCCTTATCTTATTACAAAAACTTCGCATCTCAATGCCTCCGAGATTCATCAGGCTTTCCTTGAGTACGAAAAGAGAATGGAGGAGGATATCTCTCCTCTGGAGATTCCTCCTGCTCTGGATCCACGAGTAAGGGACATATCTTTTCTTGAGGGCCTCTGTTACCAAATCTTCTGGAATCAGCCTGAAGAGATAGATGATCTGATTTCGATAGCGGATAAAACGACTTATGGTCTCACCATCACGATCAGCCGAAAGGTCCTCAGGATGGAAGAGAGATGGTCTCCGATTTTAAGAGGATATTTGAAGGAAAACCCCTTCAGTCTTCTTTCTGTTGAGGTTCCTTTCGATTCCTCTCTGGAGGAACTCAGACCTCTCTGGGAATTAGCCAGAGAGCACTGCCATCCCATTGATCGGGATTTTACCGTCACTCATACCCCCCATAGAAGCTTTTTACTTTTTTCGAGGCAAAAAGGGTTGATCTGGAAATGGCCGGATCCAAGAGAGTATGAGCCTTTTTCGTTACCCGATGGTCAGAAGATCTCTTATTCTCCCGTCTGCCTGGTTGCATCTTCTGAAAGGAATCTTCCGGGTTGGTTTTTTGAGGAGATGGAGAGACGCTACTTAACTCTTCCAGAGATTCGATTATGGTCCCTCCTGGAAGATTAGATGGCGATTAAAGTCCCAGGTAAGTTTTCCGAAGAACTTCGTCCTGAAGAAGTTCTTGAGCGGTCCCCTCGGCAATGATCTTTCCTGAAGAGAGAACATAGTTTCGAGTGGCCATCTTAAAGACCGTACTTACTTCCTGCTCCACAAGGAGAACCGTAATTCCCGAATCCCGGATTTCAGAGATTTTATGAAAGACCTCTTTCCTCAAAAGGGGAGCCAGTCCCGTGGAGGGTTCGTCAATACATAAAAGTTTTGGTCGTGACATCAAGGCTCTTCCGATGGCAAGCATCTGTTGTTCCCCACCCGAGAGGGTTCCTGAAATCTGCCTCGATCGTTCCTTCAATACGGGAAAGAGCCTGTAGACCATGATAAGATGTTCCTTGATCACCTCTTTATCTTTTAAGAGATAGGCGCCGGCTATCAGATTTTCGATAACCGTCATCTCCCGGAAGGGACGTCTTCTTTCAGGGCAGAGGAGGAGTCCTTTTTGGGCAATTTCATGAGCAGGGAGTGGGTCTATTCTTTCACCTGAAAAATAAACGTTTCCTTCAATCGTGATATCTCCATATCTTGACCCACGAAGAATCTCCTTTTCCCATCGGACAAGCCCGGTGATGGCCCTAAGCATCGTCGTCTTCCCCGCTCCGTTCGGACCCACCACGCTCACCAATTCTGCCTGACCGACGGAGAGGCTCAGGTCATTCAGAATCATTGCTGTATCATAGCAGACGCTGAGATGATGGACTTCAAGAAGCAATCTCTTTCTCCTCTTGACCAATATAGGCCTCAATCACCCTCGGATTTTTTACCACCTCTTCGGGAGATCCATCTGCAATCAATTCTCCAAAATGAAGGACGATGACCCGATCCACGATCGTCATGAGGGCCTTCAGTTTATGCTCCACAATGATCATGGCAGGTCCTTCGCTGTGAAGTCGGCCAAATCGACCCCCTTTATGGAGGCGTCTGATCGATTTGGCCATGAGGTCAGTCTCTGCAGGATTTAATCCTCCAAAAGGCTCATCGAGTAGAAGTAATTCGGGCTCTGTAGCAATGGCTCGAGCAATTTCTAATCGCTTAAGGTCTCCATGGGAAAGAGAGGAAGCACGCTCAAGGGCAAGATCAGAGATTCCAACAAATTCCAGGGCATCAAGGGCTCGCGCCTCAACCCTTTTGACCCACTCCCCCCTCCTCATCGCCCCAGGAGAAAGACAGGAGACCATCACGTTTGCGATGATGGGGAGTCGTCGAAAGGGACGGGTCGTCTGGAATGTCCCTGCAATGCCCCGATTCACAATCTCCCAGGGGGGAAGATGGGTGATCTCTTTACCCCGAAACCGGATCCTTCCCTCATCAGGCCTGAGAATTCCCATAATCAGCCGTAGCAAAGTGGTCTTTCCCGCTCCATTGGGGCCAATCATTCCAATCATCTCATGCCGCCCCACCCTGAAACTTACTCGATTGACAGCGGTTAGCCCACCAAATCGCTTTGAAAGAGTTTCAACTTCTAAAAAAGTCTCCTCCATTTATACCCCTTCTGTCTCTTCTCTTAGCTCCCGGCGTGAGATTTTCCCTACATCCGTTTTTGGTAGTTCTCCCCTGAATTCAACAATCTTTGGAACCTTATAATGAGCCAACTTTCTTTCACAGTATTGAATGATCTCTTCCTCCGAGATCTTCCCTCGAGCCTCGGTCTGAAGCACCACAATCGCCTTAATGATCTGACCCACCTTTGGATCAGGAACTCCGATCACCCCTGCTGCTTTGACTTTTGGATGGGAATAGAGGACTTCTTCAATCTCCTTGGCAAACACCGAATATCCCTTATATTTGATGAGGTCCTTTTTACGATCATAGAAATGGAAATATCCCTCTTCATCCATCTTCACCAGGTCTCCTGTTCGAAGCCAGATCTTTCCTTCAATCTCAACCATCTGGTTCTTTGTCTCCTCGGGCTTCTTCCAGTATCCTTGCATGATATTGGGTCCATGGAGGATCAATTCTCCAATCTCACCCACCGGCATGAATTCATCTTTCTCCACTCCGAT
This sequence comes from Thermodesulfobacteriota bacterium, assembly GCA_041082155.1. Lineage (GTDB taxonomy): Bacteria > Desulfobacterota > BSN033 > BSN033 > UBA1163 > CALIBK01. The sequence continues at coordinate 5,133 of JBDOIB010000439.1, forward strand.
AATCGCGGCAGAGATGTTCGGGAGGGGAAGTCCAAAAGAACCGACTTTGGGCCTATCAAAAGGATTCGTATGGGAAACCGCGCTACACTCCGTAAGCCCATACCCTTCGAGGATACGGGTTCCGGTCTTTCGTTCCCAATCCCTGACCGTGGATTCATGAAGGGTATCTGCCCCACATACAATTCCTTTCAGTCTCTTCCAGTTCACACGATCGGTTTTGTCGTATTCCTTGAGATATTCATAC
>JBDOIB010000446.1:0-1681 GCA_041082155.1 Thermodesulfobacteriota bacterium
GAGGGCGAAAGACCATGTCCTTTTATCTCGGGTCAGATCTTCAGCTCTTTGGACGTCCCTGGGACAGACTCTATCATGTGCTGGTGACTCCTGAATTCGAATCTCATCCTGATTTTTATTACAAACCCAAAAAAGACCGGATCCTCAAATGGAAGGACTCGAAGGGGAAGATTATAAAAATTCTTAATACAAAAGATGCTCAGATTTCCCTTGCCGAACTTCCATTTATCCGGCTCCGTGATAAACTTCCTCTTAATGGAAAAGGATTTAAGGAGCTTGTGAGTGAAGGGCAGAGAGAGATTGATATGGCCTCTATTCAACCACCTATAAGAGTCCATCTTAAAGAAAGGATGATCTCTATTGGGGAAATTTCCGTCGATATGGTTCCAATCCAGATGGTCATCTATACCTATTTATTGAGACAGAAAGAGATTAGCTGTACCTTCCCGAACAAACCCTATTGTTTCAATTGTACGGAGTGTTTTTTAACCCTGGGGGAGTTATCGAAACGAAAAGCTCTTGATGAGATGTTCGAGGATTATAAGAGAATCTATGGGACTTATTCTGGAAGAGTGGAAGAATTTACCAGACATTGGAAGGAAAAAGGAGGGATCGATCAGGACACCCTGAGGCAGAATATCAGTAAAATCAATAACACATTGAAAGAACATTTAGAGGAAACTCTTTCCCCTTATTATCTCATTACTCCTGTTGGGAAACATGGAAGCAAACGCTACGGTGTTAAAGTAGAGAAGAGCAAAATTTTTATTGAGTAATTGTTAAGAGGGATTTATTGTGAAACAAACTATTATTTGCCCATATTGCCATAAAGAAATTCCCCTTTCAGAAGCCCTCACTCATTCTATCCGGGAAGAGGTCCAGAGGGAATTTGAGAAGGAGCTGACCAAGAGGCAGGAAGAGCTAGCCCAGAAGGAGGAATTCCTTACGAGGAAAGAGAAGGCCATTTCACAAGAGATTGCTGAAAAATTGGCCGTGGAAAGGGCAAAAATTGAAGCTGAAGCGAGAAAACAGTTAGAAAAGTCTCTTGGCCTGCGGATGAAAGATCTTGAAGAGGAGTTAAAACAGAAGAATGAACAATTAGAAGAGATGCGCAGAATTGAGCTTCAACTTCGGAAGGAAAGGAGGGACCTCGAGGAGAGGCAGAAGTCACTTGAACTTGAGATTGCCCGTCGATTGGACGAAGAGCGGGAGAAAATCAAACAGGAGGCCGAGAGTCGAATTGCTGAAGAACATAGGCTTAAAGATCTCGAAAAGGATAAGAGAATTAAAGATCTTTTGCGGGATATTGAAGAGCTCAAGAGAAGGGCAGAACAGGCCCCTATCCAGTTAAGGGGTGAGGTTTTGGAGATAGAGCTTGAAGACCTTCTAAAAAATCATTTTCCGATGGATCAGATCGAGCCCGTATCGAAAGGAAAGAGAGGGGCTGATATTCTTCAGCGGGTTTGTAATCACTTGGGTCAACCTTGTGGAACGATTATCTGGGAGGCAAAGAGAACAAAGAATTGGAATGAGGGATGGATTGATAAGTTAAAAGAGGATCAGAGGGAAGCGAAGGCTGAGATTGCCGTGATTGCAACTACAGCAATGCCAAAAGATTTAAATAATTTTCAGTTAATTGATGGGGTTTGGGTATCACAATACAGTCTTGCACCCTACCTTG
>JBDOIB010000198.1:0-1471 GCA_041082155.1 Thermodesulfobacteriota bacterium
AACCAAGCCGTCCCAGCTTCCCTCAGCTTCGGCTTTATGTCTGACCTCCTTTCTCTTCAGTTTGATGATTATTTTCTGTGCTCCGCTTCTCAATAGCTTTCCTTTTGAGATTCTTGAGCTCCTCTGGTCAAAGGGCAAGCTGATTAACCTCTTATTTATCAATGTCATCTTAGGTCTTCCTTTCTTTTTTTCAGGATGGACGATGGCCTCTCTCACGACGATTTACGCTCCCTTCATTCGTTATTTATATGCCGCTGACCTGACGGGCGCCGCTCTCGGGGCTTTTCTCCCCTCTCTGCTCTTTTTGCCTCATGGGGATCGCTCTTCTTTTTTAATCATAAGCCTTGGAGCTATCACTGCCTCTCTCCTTTTAAGCCTGACCCTTGAAAGAAAAATGTTCCTTCCTGAGTTAGCTGCTTTTGTTCTTATCCTCATCATGGTTTTTCGTCCTCCCGAATTATTTGAATTCCGCCTTTCTCCTTATAAGCCTTTAAATCAGGCTCTCATGGCCTCAGGCGCCAAACATCTTCTGACCAAATGGAATTCCTTGGCTCGAGTTGATTTGGTCTCCTCCCCCTCTTTAAAATTTGCCCCAGGTCTCAGCTTGATTTATCAGCAGGCTCTTCCTCAACAATTGGGCCTCTTTGTTGATGGTGGTCAGCCAAGCGCTCTTACCTGCTGGAATAACCTCAAAGATCCAGACTTGGCTTTTCTTAAGTATCTGCCTGGCTCTTTGCCTTTTTTCCTTATCTCCAAACCCTCTGTTCTTATTATTGAGCCCAGGGGCGGATTGGAAGTCCTGCTTTCCCTTTATTTTGGAGCCCGGAGAATCAAAATCATTGAAAACAATCCGCTCATTCTTTCCATTCTTAAAAAAGATTGGGCTGAAAAGATAGGGCATCCTCTTCTTTATCCCGGAATTGAGGCCGTGGCGGCTTTTCCTCGCTCAGAGATAAAAAGAGAAAAAAACTTATATGATTTGATTGTTTTTTCTTTCCCTGACGTTATGGCAGCCATGAGCTCTGGCTTAGCTCCTCTGCAGGAAGACCATCTGCGAACTAAGGAGTCTTTGACCTGGCTTTTCCATCGTCTTTCTCCGGGAGGAATTCTCATGGCTAATTTATCCATTTTGCCCCCAGCTCGTCAGGAATTGCGTTTCTTGGCCACAATCATTGAGTCTTTGGAGAATGTTGGGCTGGATCCTAAAAAATCCTTGGTTGTGGTTCTAAGCTGGGGGACACTAACTTTTCTCGCCAAAAATGGACCATTTTCGCCTGAGGAAATAAATTTCATCTTTCCGTGGTGTCAGGAAAGGCTTTTTCACCTGGCTTATTTCCCAGGCAGAACGCTTCAGCCTAATTTAGAAAGTGAGAAAAAATACGGCTTTCCTATCGAGTTTATAGACCATCTTCTGGACCCATCAAAAAGAAAACAATTGTATGAACAATATCTTTTTGACATTAGGCCGGCG
>JBDOIB010000487.1:0-1721 GCA_041082155.1 Thermodesulfobacteriota bacterium
ATTGGAGTGGGCCAAATGGAAGGAGCTAAAATGGCCATTGAAGAGGTGAATGCGGCAGGTGGAGTCAATCTTGGTGGAAAGGTCTTTAAATTAGAAGCCGTCTCAAGGGATGATGAAACAAAACCCGATATAGCGATTGGGCGATTCAAAGAAATGGTTAAAGATCAGGGCGTGACCGCTGTGGTAGGCGGGACTTTCGGTCATGTCTCGATGGCATTGAACGAAGAGACCAAGAAGACCGGAGGATTCTTTATGGCTACCAATGGGGTGCCGGAAGATTTTTTTAAGAAGAATATAAAGTCCCCCACATCGCTCTGTATCGTGGCTGCCGCGGAGTGGGCCGGTCGTGGGGCAGCAGCCTATATGGCCGATCAGATGAAAGCGAAGCGGATTGCTTGCTTCATGCCCGATTATGCCATTGGGAAGGGAACCTTCAAAGGGTTTCAAGAAATAATTAAGGAACGTCCAGGAGTAGCTTACGAGGTGATCTGGCATCCCGTGGGGAGCCCGGACATGACGAGCTTCCTTATCAAGGCCTTAGATTATAAGCCCGATGTCCTCTTCTTAGGCTCATGGGGGGGAGATGCCATTAATGCTCTCAAACAGGCCCTGGAGATTGGGGCAGGGAAAAAGACCCAACTCTTTCACTTCTGGCTGATGAACGCATTTGCAACAGGAATTCCTGCAAACGCGATCAAAGGAGTAAAGGGTCAGATGTTTTGGTATCATGATATGAGAGGGTTTGCGGATGCAGAGGTGGTGAAGGCTTCTGAAGAGTTTACCCGAAAATATGTAGCCAAACATAAAGAGCCCCCTGAGGTTTATACGATGACTTCCTATTATGGAGTTCTTGAGACGGTTCGAGCCATGAAGCTTTCAGGATCCACGGACCCCAAGAAGATGTACGCTGCTCTAATGGCAAATCCGGAGTGGCGGGGCGCAAAGGGAGTGGCCCGATGGCGAGAGGATGGGACCTGTATCTATAAATACTCCACCTGGATTGTGGAAGGAAAGGGACCCGAGGAGCGTAAGAGCGATCGTTACCCAGAAAAGTTTGACTACGCCAAAATTGTGGATGTTTACGCTGGAGATGCCTATGTCCCAAGCCTAAAAAGTTTAGGATATTAATAATGAACTTTTCAGAAGGACGCCCTCCCATAGGGGCGTTCTTCTGACTTTATGTCCAGCAGATTTCAATGATTCAAACTTATGAATTAACAAAAACGTTTGGAGGGCTTACGGCGGTCAATAAGGTGAGCCTTTCCATCAGCCGAAACCAGCATTCCGGGATCATCGGGCCTAATGGTTCTGGGAAAACCACTTTATTTAATCTTCTCACAGGATTTTTTCCAGCAACTTCAGGAAAGATTCTATTTGAAGGCAGAGACATCACCCATACTCCCATCTACGATCGCGTAGAGCTGGGAATGGCCCGAACCTTTCAACTTGTCTCCGTATTTAATACCCTTTCGGTATGGGAAAATTTTGTTCTCTCGAGCGTCCGTTTTCAGAAGGGAGAGACTCATCCCTTTCGATTCTTCTTTCGAAACATTCGACGTGAAAATATCCTAAAAAGATGTGAGGAGGCCCTCCAGGAGATCGGGCTTCTTTCAAAGGCAAAAATGCCTGTCTCAGAACTCTCTTATGGAGATAAACGCATCCTGGAGATAGGGATGGTTCTTACCCTCCGTCCCAAGGTCCTTCTTTTAGATGAACCCTTT
>JBDOIB010000001.1:0-1672 GCA_041082155.1 Thermodesulfobacteriota bacterium
CGCTCGAGACACTGCCCAGGAAGATTCCACCAACCCCCGCTTCAACCATCGACCCCCCTTCCGAACCTTTCCACTCTTCCGCTTCCCAGCACTCTCATTGTTCCCGGGACAAAAACCCGCCCAGGAGGCCAGATGCCGATGATCCGGAAACCGACTCATGTCTACCCCGATCTCAGAGACAATCACCTCCGCGATCCTTTCCGCCAGAGGCGGATCCGACTCTGTCGGATGTTCCACTCCCGGGATCGTCCTCAGAAGCTCGATCTCCTTCTGAAAAGGGACCATACGGTTCTCCACCTCCCTGGTCACCTGCTCAATGGCCTCATCCAAAAAGTCCAGATGAGAGAGAATCTGCTCCAACAGGAATCGATGATGAGGACGAAAGTGTCCCTGAAGCGCTTCTCTCAGAAGAGGCAACTTCTTTCTCAATTTCCCTCGAGCCAGATCCGCCAGAACCTCGGGATCGGTGCTGCCCGAAAGGATGGCCTCAAGCATCGCCCTTGCAGAAACCCCCAGGACATCCGTTACGACCGAGGAGAGCTTAAGATTGGCCGACTCAAGGAGTTTCTGAAGCCGATTGATCTCCCTGATCCGCTCATCACTAAGGGACTTCTCCGCCAGAGGCGGATCCGACTCTGTCGGACGATATCGAGTTAGATCCCGAAGATCCCGAATCGGCTCAGGAGGAATAAAACTCCCCTTGAGCAACCCATGGGCCAAAAGATCCGCTATCCACTCACAATCCCTCACATCCGTCTTTTTCCTTGGGACCGCTTTCAGATGAGCCGCATTGATCAAGAGCACCTCAAAGCTCCCCTCCAGAAGATTGAAGATCGGCTTCCAGTAGACCCCTGTACTCTCCATGGCCACATGGGTGACCCCATTGGCCCAAAGCCAATCATGAAGTACCACCAGATCCGAACTCATCGTCCCAAAACTACGAATCTCCTTCTTTGCCTCCCCTCCCTCATGGATAAGAAGACAAGCCACAATCACCTTTTTATGAACATCCAACCCACAACATCTTTTGTAAACCACCTCCATCGCTCTCTCCTTTCTCAGTTATCTCCAGGGAATGTCTTAACGATAAAGAGTTTACCTGGCGTGCTCCCTTCCGGGGCAACAGTTCGAGGTGCCTTCAGACATCCAGGTCCAGTTACGTGCGGGCTTTGAGGCACCAAACAAACACCGACCTTCAACCATGAAGATAACCTAAGAAAGTATACCATAAATCAATTTTCATCGTTCGTGGGTGTCAGACCTGTCATGGAAAGTTATGGAAAAAAACAAAACCCTCAATCTCCATTTCTTAACATTTCAAAATAGTAAAAAATTAACATCTTGAATTAGTAATAACAGAGTCAAAAGTACGCATAGTGCATAGAGCAGGGCGTAAAGCGGGATAAAAGGATTTGAGGGTTCGAGGGTGGAGAACATAAGCACGCAGAGCGCATGGCGCAGAGGGCAAAGCGCATAGCGGGATATAAAAGGATTCTAGGGTTTGAGGGGTCGAGGATTAAGAACAAAGGCTCACAGAGGACAGAATAAAGAGGCTTTTTTGAAAATATCTTAATGGATTCCCCTTGGATGGAATGAACTGAAATATCTCTTTAATCCTCAGAATTTTCTTTGATAGCCAGGTGAGGAAAGGAATATTTCAAACAATGAAAAA
>JBDOIB010000046.1:0-2363 GCA_041082155.1 Thermodesulfobacteriota bacterium
TCCTAACCAGAACATCGGAATGGCTACTCCGGTAATGGTAAAGAAACGAATGAGATGATCAATCCATGTATCCCGATAAACTGCTGAAAGAACACCAAACAGGATTCCAAAAAGGATTGAAAAACTGATTGACACAAAAACCAATTCAAACGTAGCAGGCATAAACCTCTTTAAGTCATCCCAGACGAGATGTCGAGTCCTGATGGAACGACCAAAATCTCCTTGGATCAATCCTTTCATATAAATCACATATTGAGTGATCAGAGGTTTTTCCAAGCCAAACTCTTTCCGAATGACCTCAACCATCTCCTCCGTAGCGTCCGGACCTGCTGCCAGTTTTGCTGGATCTCCAGGAGCAATCCTGGAGACAAAAAAAACGACCACACTTAATCCAAAGAGGGTGATGACCATTAACATTAGCCGTTTCAGGATAAACTGCCTCATCCCCATAGGATCATTCCTTATGACAAAAGAGGATTTGAGGGAGAACCCATCTTTTAAAGTCCAATGGATTCTCCCCTTATAGTGGAAGTTTACCTCTATCTAATCTTCAAAATAGAGTGGATAGATATCGATCTCAGAGGTAAAACGAACAGGTGAGAAATTAAATCCCTTTACATGTTTCCGGAAAGCCCACCTCCTGTTGTAAAGCATCCCAAAAACTTCCGGGGCATCCTCCATGATCTGAATTTGAATCTGCTCATAGAGTTTTTGCCGTGTGGGCCAATCCACAGCGAATCGAGCCTTCTCAATCATTTCCCAAACCTTCTCATTCTGGTAGAAATGAGAACCATAATACTTTCCCCAGGAGACTTTATGATATTGGATGGCTACCACATCTGGATCATCCATAATGGGAGTGGTAAAGACAGCCATAAGGTCTGGTGAGGTTTCTATTTTAGATCCTCTGGCGACCATATTGGGCCATACCAGAGGGACCATTTTTAATTTTATTCCCAACTGAGCCAAATTATCCAGAAGGACTAGTCCGATCAATCTTTCTTCTTCCAATCCCTGTACGTAAACATACTCTAACTCAAACCCTCCGTTTGGATAGCCCGCCTTCGCCAGGTATTCTTTAGCTTTTTTCATATCCTGACGGTAGACATTGGGACAGGGGATATAGCCCTTCATTCCTTTCGGGAAAGGACTGTCCTCGAGAATGGCATTTCCTTTATAAATTTTGATCAGTGAAGGGTAATCGAATGCATAACAGATGGCCTTACGAATATTGATATCTTTGGTATAGCCTTTCTGGGTATTCATCTTCAGACCGAATGTAGTCCATCCAGGATCATTGGTTACATAGATCTGGGGATGTTTTCCAACAGCATCAAAATCCTCCGCATTTAGACCCGAAACACCATCCAGTTCACCCTTTTCAAGAGCCATTCTAAGTGAGCTCGACTCTCGGATAATTTTATAGATGAATCCATTGATATGCTTTGGATTCTCCCAACCTCTCCAATAATCCTCCACGGCTTCTAATTCATAGAGAACCCCGTGTTCCCATCGTTTTTGTCGGAAGGGTCCTGATCCAGCAGAGTTGCTTTTCATCCACTCTTGACCATAATCATCCCCCTTAGCATTTGCCATAACCACCTTTGGGTTCATAATATACCACCAGGGCAGGGCCATTTCAAAAGCTGCATAGGGAGATTTTAAATTAAATTCGATGGTATAGTCATCGATCACTCGTATTCCTTCTTTGTCTAAAAAATCCATCAGCATCCAAGCGGGACCTTTTTTCAATGCCAGCGTTCTCTCGAAAGACCATTTCACGGCATGGGCGGTGACTGGATCCCCATTATGAAACTTAGCATTTCGAACTAACTCAAACGTCCATTTCTTTCCATCCGCTGACTTCTTCCAAGATTTGGCTAACCAAGGGATTAGTTTGGGAGGATTCCCGACATATTTTAAAAGGGCATCATAAAGAGCCTGCTGAAGCATTCGCGTCGACCAATCATAATATTGGCTTGGATCAATATTTGGGGCAGGTTGCCTCTCTCCATATACAAAAATCTTTTTCCCATCTCTCGTTTCGTAGCCCTCCGCAGAGATTCCTACTCCAAAAAGAATTGCCAAAAACAGGATAAAAATCAGTCTAAAATAGTTTTTCCACCTCATTCGAAAACCTCCTTATCATGGAATTGTTAATTACATCAAATCTTTTAAAATTTCGGTTTCAACTTTTTAATTTTCTCACCCCCTTTCTCTTATGGACTGATAAGTTCTCTTAGAACTCTCGCGACCAGAGTGCGGGCTAAAAGCACCGGTCTTCCTGTCCCTTCCATCATCTTTTTTTTCATAGAGAGTGTATATCCCATACAGTGCATTACGATCATTTGAAGATCTGCTTT
>JBDOIB010000080.1:0-2733 GCA_041082155.1 Thermodesulfobacteriota bacterium
CTTTTCAGCAATCATCCAGTGGATGATAAAAAATAGAAGATATGATGAGAAGTATCTCTCAAATGCTAATAAAGCAGCAGCTAAGGAGGCTAATGAGCCAACATGGACAAATGCGGTTCTTCTTGTAAAGATCGATAAAGATGGAAATCCAGGGAGTTTCCTCAGGGCTCATGAAATTGGATTAGCTCAGATAGAAAAGAGAAAGGATAAGGATGGCAAGGAATACGACTTTGAATACCTTGTCTGCATGAAAGATGGAAAACCGTTAGTTGTAGATCCAAATGATGAAAAAAATCCTGTCAAAGGCGATCTTCTTGTTGATACAGAAATAAAAGGCATCAGGGTTAAGAGTGCCTTACAAATTGTCTATGAGGCTTCCTTATCCAAATCAATGAAGGAGTGGTCTAATATATGCGGGGTTCCTGTTAAAGAAATTGAGGAAGTGGCAAATGATCTCACAAGTCATGGAAAAAAAGCAGTGGTTGATGTCCATCGGGGGGTGGCCCAGCATACAAATGGCTTCTATAATGTTACCTCTGCAATGACAATCAATGTCCTTCTTGGAAATTTTGACTGGAAGGGTGGAATGATCGCTGCATCAACATATAATACTACTGGAGGAAAAGAGGGACAGCCATTTGACCTTGGCAAATTAAAACCAGGAAAGACAACTAAATTTGGAATCAGTATTATTCGTCATGATGTCAAATATGAGGATACAACCCTATTTTCAGGCTATCCTGCAAAGAGAAACTGGTGGCCACTTTCAAGTGATATATATGAAGAGATTATCCCCTCTATAGGAGATGGATATCCCTATCCAATTAAAGCTATTTTTAGCTATATGGGAACACCTGCATATGCCCTGCCAGCAGGGCATACAAATATTGAAATCCTTACTGATGTAAATAGGGTTCCACTCTATTTTACCTGTGACATTCTTATAGGGACTACATCTATGTACGCTGATTACATCTTTCCCGATTTGAGTTATCTTGAACGCTGGGAAATGCATGGCTCTCATCCTAATATGCCTGTTAAGGTTCAACCGGTTAGACAACCTGTGATTCCACCGATTCCTGAAAATGTAAAGGTTTTTGGAGAGGAAATGCCATGTTCTTTTGAGGCATTAATCCTTGCTCTGGCTGAAAGGCTTGGTATGAAGGGTTTCGGAAAAGATGGATTTGGTCCCGGTCAGGATTTTACAAGACCAGATGATTTTTATATTAGGATGGTTGCAAATATAGCTACTGATGGCACTCCAGTTCCTGATGCTGATGATAGAGAAGTAAAACTATTTCTTGATGCGAGAAAACATCTGCCAAAAACCGTCTTTGATCCAGAAAGATGGGAGAAGATCACAGGGCAAACCTGGAGAAAGGTGATCTATGTCCTTAATCGAGGAGGAAGATTCCAAGACTATAAGGACGTTTACAAAGGCGATTACGTTTCTAATCAATATAAACGTTTAATAAATATATATCAGGAAAAAACTGCTTTAACAAAGAATGCCTTTACAGGCAAATCAAATCCAGGGTATGCTACCTATATCCCAATTACCACCACACTGGGTAAATCTCCCAAAGATTATGGATTTGAAGAAGGCTATCCACTTCATCTTCTGACGCAAAGGGATATTACAATGACCAAATCAAGGACTATCGTGGATTATTGGCTTCTTTCAGTCGTGCCAGAAAATTCCATTATAATTAACCCTATAGATGCAAAGAAGCTGAATCTCAACATTGCTGTCCAAAATAAGTAAGATTTTTAAAATCGCCCCTTGAAATCATTAAGTTTTTGGACAAGGATTTTATTTTTTGAAATTCAGGTTACCTCCTAAAGATGCTGTCCAAATCAATGGAAACAGAACTGAAGCTGTTGCGGTTCATAGGGAACCGGAGGTATTTCAAAAGGTTTATTGAGCCAGGCCCAGAGATCCCGATGGGTAAAGAGATTCATTCTTAAGAGGGCCACCAGATTCGAAAGAGACCAGTTAAATTGAGACCGAAGTTGGAGAAATTTCAGGATGAGCATCGCGATTAATGCTGTCCAAATCTGAATCTTAACGGCATTGGCACTGGTTCCCACAAAGGTCTTGATCTTGAGGTTTTGTTTGAGAGCTTTTCCGCCCGAGGCGGATCCGACTTTGTCGGAAAAAAAGATCTCCATCTGCCAGCGGTCTTTATAGATGGCTGAGGTCGTGGTTGCTCCTAATCGAAGATGATTCGTCAAGAAGACCAAAATCTTACCTGTGTCTGGATCGAAGGCCTCGATGCGTCGAAGGGGGAAGGGACATTTCTGCATTGCCTTAACTCCCCTCAACTCAATCAGTTCATCCTTGAGAATATTTCGATTCTTAGGCACCTCCCTTTCTCCCACGACCTCATAGACACAGTTCTCTTTCATTCGAGTGACAAAGTAGATTCCCCGAGCCGTCCATCGCCCAAAGAGCTCATAATCGTTATAGGCCCGATCATCGACCACAATGGTTCCGGGATCAAACTGGAATTGATGGGCTACCTTTCCGCCCAAGGCGGATCCGCCTCTGGCGGACACATCCGAGACTCTGCCCTCGGTGATGACTGCAAAGGAAGGAAGATACCCATCATGATCCAGCAGCAGATGAAGTTTAATGGCTCCCTTGGTTCTTCTAAAATGTGCCCAGTCAAACATCTCCAGACAGAGATCAATGATAGAAGAATCCATCCCGATCAATCGATTCTTGAATCG
>JBDOIB010000206.1:0-7605 GCA_041082155.1 Thermodesulfobacteriota bacterium
ATAATCCGGTTGGCTATTTTTTTCAAGAACAATCCTCGCCTCGGTTCCATCGGCTACCCTTTCATAAAGTTCCGCAAAGAGAGGTTCCACAGCCTTTCGAAATCTTCCCTTCCAGTCTAAGGCCCCTCGTTGGGCCGTCGTGCTGCAGTTGGCATATAACCAATCCATTCCCTTTTCCGCAGCCAATCTGATTAAGCTCTGAGTAAATTCTTCCACCGTTTCATTAAAGGCCTCACTAGGGGAATGTCCATGTTTTCGGAGTTCATAGTACTGAGCTTCCATGATTCCGGCAATGGCTCCCATTAAGACCCCCCGTTCTCCCGTAAGGTCACTGAAGACTTCTTTTTCAAACGTCGTTTCAAAGAGATATCCTGATCCGATGGCAATCCCTAATGCCAGAACCTTTTCCTCAGCCCTTTTTGTATAATCCTGATAAATGGCATAACTGCTATTGATTCCGCTTCCCTCAAGAAAATTGCGGCGGACGGAGAGACCGGAACCCTTGGGAGCAACCATGACTACATCAATATGGGGAGGCGGGATCACTCCGGTGAGATGTCGATAAGTAATTGAAAACCCATGCGAAAAGAAGAGGGTCTTTCCCTCGGTGAGATGGGGTTTAAGGGTTGGCCAGAATTCTTTCTGTCCGGCATCCGACAGGAGATATTGAATAATCGTTCCTCTCCTGGAGGCTTCCTCCAAAGGGAAAAGGGTCACTCCAGGAACCCAGCCATCTCTGATCGCCTTCTCCCAAGAAGAGGTTTTTTCTCTCTGGCCAATAATGACTCGAAATCCATTGTCTCTCATATTCAAACTTTGACCCTGACCTTGAACTCCGTATCCAAGGACAGCAATGGTTTCGTCTTTAAGAACTTCTTTTGCTTTTGAAAGAGGAAATTCGTCTCGAGTAATAACTTTTTCATCCACTCCACCAAAATTAATAATGGCCATCGTCCAATCTCCTTACATCATTTCTTTAAATTTATATAATGGATGAAGAAATGAAAATCAAGCTATTTGGGATTCTTTTGAGGATTTACCTTTCTTCCTACCCCTAAATGATGGGTTAGCGAAAAGGGTAATTTTTAGGAGAAAAAATGAAAATTATAGGTTAATATATAGTGAGCTCATTTTTTATAAAAAATCTGGTAGGGGGAGAAAGAAGATGAATCGGAAAAAATCAATTAGCTTTTATCGACGGGCTTCGGGGCTCCTTCCCGGAGGAGTGAATAGTCCCGTAAGGGCCTTCAAGGCCGTTGGCCTATCCCCTATTTTTATTGAAAGTGCAAAAGGCTCGAAGCTCTGGGATGTGGATCGAAATGAATATATTGATTATGTGGGCTCCTGGGGCCCGATGATATTAGGTCATGCTCATCCCAAAGTCATCGCTACATTAAAGAAGGTTCTTACGAAGGGAACAAGTTTTGGAGCTTCTTCGCCTCTCGAAATCGAACTTGCTTTACGAATTAAAAAGGCATTCCCCTCGATCGAATTAGTGAGAATGGTAAACTCAGGGACAGAGGCGGTCATGAGTGCCATCCGTTTGGCCAGAGGATATACAGGAAGAAATAAGATCATTAAGTTTGAAGGCTGTTACCACGGTCATGGAGACAGTCTTCTGGTGAAGGCAGGATCAGGGGGGGCTACCTTTGGTATTCCAGATAGCCTCGGGGTTCCAGAAGATTTGGCCAAGCATACCTTATGTGCCCCTTATAATGACATCGAGAGGGTGGAAAGTCTGGTCAAGCAATATCCAGGGGAGGTGGCTTGCATTATTGTAGAGCCTATTGCAGGAAACATGGGGGTCGTGCTTCCGGAAAAGGGATTCCTGGAAGGATTGAGAAGGATATGTGATGAAAATGGAATCCTTCTCATCTTTGATGAAGTCATCACAGGATTTCGGGTCGCCTATGGAGGGGCACAGGAGCTGTATGGAATGAAAGCGGATCTGACCTGTTTAGGGAAGATTATTGGAGGGGGACTCCCTGTAGGCGCCTACGGAGGAAAGGAAAAGATTATGGAGAAGGTAGCTCCCTTAGGAGGAGTTTATCAGGCTGGAACCCTTTCAGGGAATCCCCTAGCCATGGCAGCAGGGATTGAAACTCTTGATTACCTTAAGTCTCAAAAGGTCTATGGGGAACTCGAGAGGAAAACCTCTTACCTTGCAGAAGGAATCCTTGAGTGTGCGGAAGACCATGGGATACCCGTCACCTTAAATAAAGCCACTGGAATGTTGACCCTTTTTTTTACCGAAAGACCGGTAAAAGATTATTCCACTGCAAAGATGAGCGATACCAAACGGTTCGCTCAATTCTTTAACGAGATGCTCAACGAAGGGATCTATCTTCCTCCCTCTCAATTTGAGGCCTGGTTCCTCTCCATCGCCCATAGCCAACGAGATCTGGATCGGACGATTGAGGCCTGCGGAACGGCCTTCAGAAAATTATGATTCGAATCTTTTTAGCCAGGCATGGAGAGACCATCTGGAATGTTGAGGGAAGGATCCAGGGAAGAAGCGATCCAGAGCTTTCTCCCCGGGGGATTGAGCAAAGTTTAGCCCTTCTCGAATTGTTAAAGGATCGACCTCTTTCAGCGATCTATACCAGCACGCTTAAGAGATCGATTCAGACCGCTCAGCCTATCTCCCATTATTTTGAACTCTCCATCCATCCGCGTTCGGAATTAGATGAGATGGCTTTTGGAATTTTAGAGGGGAAGAAGATTCTTTGCCTGGATAATGGAATGCGAGAAGAATGGGAGAGATTTAAAAGAGCGCGATTCAGCTATCGTCTCCCTCGGGCAGAAAACTACTCGGATGTGATTCGGCGAATTTCGCCTTTTATTGAAGAAGTCCTCCAGAAGCATCCACATCAAGAGATCCTCATCGTGGGTCATCGGGTGGTTAATCTGATGATTCTTGCTCTCCTTCTCCAGTATCCCCTGGAAGAAATCTCAAAGGTTCGACAGGATAATGGAGGGCTTTATATTATTGAAAAGGATGGAGAGATAAAGGTTTACTACCCCCATGATGGTACAATGGTAGAAGGACTCCTTATAGAAGGAGAGGCAAGAGTTCTTTAGAGGAGAAAAACATTCGTGGAGAATCCAAGCCTGAAAGGAAAGATTCGATGTGTCATCTATGACTGTGACGGAGTTCTCTTTGATTCCTTTGAAGCGAATACACGATTATATAATGATTTCTGTCTCCATTTGGGGAGAGAACCTTTAAAGCCAGAGGAAATGGAATATGTCCATGCTCACACCGTCTATGAAGCTATTCATTTTCTCTTTGGAAGGGATAAGGAATTAGAGAGAAGGGCCCTTGAATTTATGAAACAGCTAGACCTTCGGAAATATATTGTCTATTTAAAGATGGAGCCTAATCTGTTGACAGCCTTAAAGACGCTTAAAGAAAGAGGTTTCATCCGATCGATTTGTACCAACCGGACGACTTCGATGAAATACATTATGGAAGGTTTTCATCTCTGGCCTTATTTTGATATGGTCGTGACCGCTCTGGATGTAAAGCATCCCAAGCCCCATCCCGAATCCATTGAAAAGATTGCCTTTTCATTTCGGCTTGAGCGGCATGAGATTCTTTTTGTTGGAGACTCAGAGGTCGATCAGCAATCGGCTCGAGCCGCTCAGGTACTCTTTGTGGCCTATAAAAATAGAGATCTCTCAGGAGATTTTCACATCGAGGACCACCTGGAGCTTCTTCGCCTCCTTTAAAGGAGCCATTCCAATCCGAAGTTTGGAGTGCTAGAAAAAGTTCCCGGAAAAATATAGAGAAGGAAGGATAGTAAGTTTTTACATCAATCCAAGGGGACCTAATACCTCTTTTGGACTGGTCATCAGTTTCTCAAGACCCACCTCCTTTGGATAAGCCCCAAAGGAAAGCCCCATGATCTGGGTGATATAAAGAATAGGGAGCCCATAACGAGCGTGATAGGTTTCTTCAATCTGCCGCTGTCTCCCATCGAGATTGGCTTGGCATAGGGGACAGCAGACGATGATCGCGTTGGCCCCGCCTTCCTTCGCCTCCCGGAGGATATCATTGGAAAGTTTGAGCACAATATCCGAAAAGGTTAGGGTCATCGACACTCCACAGCATTCCGTCTTATAGGACCAATCAATGGTTTCGCCCCCTAAGGCTTGAATAATGGAGTCCATACTCTGAGGGTTTTCGACATCATCGAATTGAGCAATTTGGGGAGGTCGGGTCAGCACACATCCATAATAACAGGCGACTCGTAGTCCTTTTAGTTTCTTTCTCACTCTTGCGCGAATCTGATCCAGTCCTAATTCTAAGAAGACTTCCAGGGGGTGATAGACCTTCACCTTCCCCTGATAAGGGTAGTCAAAGAGTTCATGGATCTTTTTTCTCAACTGATCATCATTCTTCATCTCCACATTGGCTGCCTTAAATCGAGACAGACAGGCCAGACAAGGGGCAATCAGTTTCTCAAAGCCCTCTTTCTCTGCATGAGAAAGATTAAGCACCGGAAGAACAATGGAAAGAAGATGAGAGGTTGCATGAGCCGAGGAGGCCCCGCAACAAACCCAATCTTTTACTTCGACGAGCTCGATTCCTAAAGCCCGAGCGACATATTGAAAAGAGAGGTGAAACTCAATTCCTGAAGAACTGAGGGAACATCCTGGATAATAGGCATATCGCATGGCTTCTCTCCTCGGTCTAATTCTCCAATTTTGATTCTTCTAACTTTCTGATCCTTTCCATCACCTGTTGAAGTTCTTTTACCCCTGGACTTCGATGAGGCAGCGGTTTCAATTTTCCTCGAATGACCATGGGGTAGGCCATATCAATATCTTTGAACGGAGAAAGCATTCTCAGATTGACCAGAACAGCCAGACCCAACTCGTAAATCCTCCCGAATCGCTCAACTAAAGCCAGAAAGATTCGGTGAAACGCAGGGATGACAGGGTAGGGGTTATAGTATTTGACCTCCTTTGATCTTTCTCTTAGCCCATCGATTACTCTGATGATATTGATCCCCTGGGGACAACGGGTATTACAGGTCTCACACGAGAGGCAGATCCAGATGGTCCCTGACCAGTAGATTTCCTCTTCTTGTCCCAGTTGAATAGCTCGCATCAATTCATGGGGTTTCATTCTCATTCGATATGCCGAAGGACAACCCAACGTACATTTTTTACATTGGTAACAGAGCATGACATTTTCGCCGGTCATCCGTTGAAGTTGATGAGCAAGGTTAAAAGTCTCTTTGGACAGAACGATATTCATGATAGATTCCCCTCTCTATGGCTCCTCGATGAATTAACAGGGATGGAAGTTGGCCCCGGTCTCTTTGGGAAGGAGGACGGTAAAAGTGGTTCCCTTTCCTTCCTCACTCTCTACGGAGATAGAACCCAAGTGGGCATCGATGATGCTCTTCACGATCGAAAGTCCGAGTCCTGTTCCCACAATTTGACGTGTTTCTGGAGTTTTCACCCGATAAAATTTATCAAAGATTCTCTGAAGATCTTCCTTTTTTATTCCGATCCCAGTATCGGAAACTGTCACTTTAACAAAACCACCTTCCTCCCCAAGGGCGATCTGAACCTTTCCTCCCTCTGGAGTGTATTTAATCGCATTTGAGATGAGATTGGTAAAGACTCCCTCCATCCCACTTCGATCTGCATAAATGATAGGGTTCTTCGAAGGAGGAAAGAATTGAAGATCCACCCTTTTTTGTTCTGCCTCCGTCTTCATCAGCTCGACTACTTTCTGAATCACTTCCTGAAGAGTAAGCGGTTCCTTGTATTGAATCATCTTTCCTGCCTCGATCTTGGAAAGGTCCAGGAGGTCTCGAATCAAGTCCAGAAGTCCTTTGGTTCTCTCTTTGGCTCGAGAGAGGAGTTGTTCCTGTTTTTCAGTGACTTCTCCAGCCATTCGATTCAAAATGACCGTTAATTGTTGCTCAACGGCCGCCAGAGGAGCTCTGAGTTCATGAGCCACCATTGCGATGAATTCTGATTTCATCTTATCCAGCTCTTTGAGATGGCTGATATCTTGGAGGACCGTGACTGAGCCAATGACCTCTCCAAAATCATCTCGGACAGGTGCCGTATGAGCTCTTAAATAGGTTTCTTCTGCCTCACCCACACTTAACTCTTGAGAGACAGAAATATAATTTTGATCCTTAGCCTTAAGGCTTTCTTCAATGGTTCGAAGGAGTTCGGAATTTAAATTACATTTGGAAATATAATTTCCAATTAAAGAGTCCTCTGGAATTTTTAACATCCGGCTGGCAGCTGGGTTTGAAAGAACAATACACCCTTCTCGATCACAAACAAGCACTCCATCCCCCATACAATGGATAATGGTTTTAAGCTTTGATTTTTCCGTGGCGATATCTCGGAGAGACCTTTCTCTCTCTCTTCGAAGGAATTCTGCCTCTTTTTGAAGAGTCCTCTTCTCTAAGGCTCGTCGGACCACGATTCGAAGTTGATCAGGAGTAAAGGGTTTAGGAATAAAATCATAGGCTCCCTTTTTCATCGCCTCCACAGCCGATTCCACCGTGGCGTAACCCGTAATCACAATGACCAGAAGGTCTGGATAATTGGTACGGATTTGTTCAAGAACCTCCATTCCGCTCATCCCAGGCATCATAAGGTCAAGAAGAATGACATCGGTCTCACCGGAATGAGTTTGGAGATGTTCTAAACCCTGTTTCCCATTTTCGGCGGTGTAGACCTCCCAACCATTTTTAGTGAGAATCCGGGTACACCCATCCCGCATGATCTGCTCATCGTCAATCACAAGAATCTTTGCCCGTTCCAATTCAGGCCTCATAGAGGAGGAATCTTCTTAATGGTTTAGATTATTTTGAAAGTAAAGTTTCAATTCTTTTAACAAGGACCTCGGGCTCAACGGGTTTATCAATGTAGTCATCCGCCTCTGTTTCAAGTCCTGCAGCCTGGGTATAACGAGTCGTCGCTATCTTTGAGACCACCGCCGTGAGAAGCAGTACAGGAATCTTTCTGAGTTCTGGATCTGCTTTCAATTCCTTACAAACCGCGTATCCATCCTTATCCGGCATCATCACATCTAAAACGATGAGGTCAGGATTTTCCGTTTTTGCTTTCTGGAGTCCCTCGATTCCTCCATAGGCCGCAGCCACCTCATAGTTCTTCGATTCCAGGATCATGGACACTGCTTCTACTAAATCAGGATCGTCATCCACAATTAAGATCTTTTTTGGCATCTTCATCCTCCTTATTAAGAAGGCATAGCGCAGAGGGCATAAAGCATAGCGTTCTTCACTCTTCAAGTCTAAAAGGTTGAATTATCCGCCAAGCGCTTAGCACTCTGCCCCATGCAATTTACTTACTTATGTGAGTTGGGGTCTGGGGAGGAGTTTGGCCATCTCCACGATCTCTCGGACTTTCTCTTCCCATTCGATCGCCATGATATGGATCCCGCGAACCCCGGGGATCTCCCGCAGCCTCTGGATCGTCTCCACGCAGATCCTAATCCCCTCCTCCGCCTGCCTCTCCTTCGGCACCCCCTTGAGCCTGTTAATCAACTCATCAGGCACATCCATCCCAGGCACCTGCGTCTTCATATACCGAGCCATCCCC
>JBDOIB010000098.1:0-1337 GCA_041082155.1 Thermodesulfobacteriota bacterium
TCGAATTTCATCAAAGAATCTATGAAGGGATAAAGAATAAAAATGTAGAGTTAGCCGTCTCTCAGATGAGGAGTCATATTCAGGATATTCAAAATGTAATTAAACAGTATTACGAAAACCTTCCCCAACATATTAGAACCATCCAGAAAGGAAAAATTCCGAAGGGGAGAAGGAGAGAGGAATTATGAAGAAAAAACTAAATCGTTTCGATCTCCAACAGATGAAAGATTCCAGAAAAAAAGCGGTTTGGGTTACAGCTTACGATTATTGGACTGCTCAATTCGCTGAACAGGCAGATATGGATATGATTCTGGTTGGCGATTCTCTCGGAATGTGTATTTACGGGTATGAAGGAACTATTCCTGTAACTATGGATCAATGTATCTATCATTCAGAAGCTGTCCGCAGAGGGGCCCCAAATACCTTTGTCATTGGCGATATGCCTTTTCTCTCTTATCAGGTCAGTATTGAAGAAGCGGTTCGAAATGCAGGACGTTTTTTCAAAGAGGCAAAAGTGGATGCCATTAAACTGGAAGGAGGAAGAAGGGTCTGCCCTCAGATAAAGGCTATTGCGGATGGAGGAATGTTGGTCATGGGACATATTGGACTGACTCCTCAAAGTTCTGGTCAATTAGGAGGATTTAAAGCTCAGGGAAGAACCGCAGAGGCTGCCTATGAGCTGATTGAGGATGCGAAAGCGGTAGAACAAGCAGGTGCTTTTGCCCTTTTAGTAGAGGCCGTTCCCCCAGAGGTTTGTAAAATTATTCGAGACGAATTGAGAATTCCTGTTTATAGCATAGGTGCCGGCGTAGATGCCGATGGTCAACTCATGATTGTGAGCGACCTTCTTGGAATCTTTCAGGCTTTCACGCCCAAATTTGTGAAGAAATACGCAAACTTAGGAGAGGAAACCCTGAAGGCCTTCAAGGCCTATGTCGATGACGTTCGAAATAGCCGATTTCCAGAACCTATCCATACTTATAATATGTTGGAAGGAGAGTTTACTAAGTTGATGTCTATTTTAAAAAAATAAAGAAAGGAAAGAGATGAGCATAAGAGAAAAATTAAAGATTGGGTCAGCCGTTCTAAAAGAAATAAACGACTTTTTACTTTCACCCGACAATCCATTGATCAACAGACTGCTTGACATTATCTCCAAATACGGAACCCCCCCGGAGATCAATGCAAAGGCCAGAGAAGCAAAGAAACTCCCCAATCTTTTCCTCCGACTCAAGGAATTAAATTCACCCTATTTGAAAGACCTTGAATGGCTCCAGGAGCAGAAAGAAAAGGGTTCTTTCATCTCTATTCCCACCTATAGAAGAAAGATTTTAGGG
>JBDOIB010000106.1:0-7221 GCA_041082155.1 Thermodesulfobacteriota bacterium
TTCCATTCTAAACCCTACACCAATTTTTCTTAACAGATTTTAAATCTTCTGTCAATCAACCTTTCTTCTGACCCTCTATCCCATCAGCTTTATTTTAAGACATAGGTATTTGGATACAAATTATTAGGTTGACAAAGGAGGATTTTCTATTGGTTTGGAGTGTTAATATCATTCAATAGGAAGGGATTATCTATGCCAATCCTTCAAAAGCTTTGACAACAATGGCAGGAAATCCTCTGCCCAATCGGGTTGACCGGGGAGAAAGGGAGGAGTTCTGTGATCGGGCAGTTTCTGAAGGTAAAGTTAAAAGGAAAATAAGAGCCACTCCTTATCTTGAGGAGGCTTGATGTCTGGAGTAGCAGGCAGAAAACTATTACCTCTTCCAGACGATTGGACGAAGTGGCCTCCTTCTTATGGTTAGAAAATATTCTTAAAAAGAGACCCAAAAGTGATAAATAGTCAGAAGGAGAGGGCATTGAGATTTAGGAAATAGAATGCTATAAGAGAATAAATTTAGAGGAGGGAGAAGGATGAGCGTCATTCACGTGAATGTCCCCCTTGGGATGCTACTCCGAAGGATCGAATTTGCTGTTGAACATCGAATCCATCCTGAAATCTATTTCAGCGCAGAAGATCTGGACCATTTGCAGGAAGAGGAGGTAAGGAATTTGGCCAAGACCCTTCATCGCCATACCCTGGAAGTTACCATCCATGGACCTTTTATGGATCTCAGTCCTGGAGGTGTGGATCGAAAGGTCAAAGAGGTGACTCAGGAGAGGTTTCGAAGAACAATGGAACTTGCCACCCTTTTCCAACCCAAGACCATTGTTTTTCATCCCGGTTATGAAAAATGGAAGTTCGATGGGGAGGTCTCTATTTGGCTTCAAAGCAGTCTGGAGACATGGAAACCTTTGGTGGAGGATGCAACGCGAAAAGGACTCACCCTTACCATTGAAAATGTTTTTGAAGAAGATCCGTCGTCGATTCTTCGTCTTCTCGAAAGTATTGATTCCCCTCACTTCAGGTTCTGTTTTGACACAGGCCATTACCACCTCTTTTCAAAAACCCATTTTTCGGAGTGGATCAAAATATTAAAGACCTATCTGATTGAAATCCATCTTCATGATAATCACCGGGAGAGAGATGAGCATTTACCCTTGGGAGAAGGAAGTATTGATGTGGAAGGCTTCTTCCGACTCCTATCTTTGGAGAACCTCCGTCCCATTTTCACAATCGAACCCCATCAAGAGGAGCATCTCTGGAGGGGGATAAAAGCAGCAGAAAGACTGATCTCTTCTTATTGTTGACCCAAGGAGGTGGAGGTGCCTCACCGTATTGAGATCGGATTGAAAGAAGGAATTCGAGATGCCTTAGGAGAGAAGGTAAAAAGGCGGATTGAAAAGGACCTGGGGCTTTCGATTGAGTCTGTCAGGACCATCTCCGTTTATACCCTTGATCTTGAGCTCTCCAAAGAGGAACTTGAAACGATCGCTTCAGATCCTTTCCTTGACCCCATTATTCAGGAATACCGAATTGATGAACCTCTGGCTCGAGATTTTGATTGGCTGGTGGAGGTGAGTTTTAAGCCCGGGGTCACGGATAATGTGGGGAAGACGGCTCGAGAGGCCATCGAATGGAGGCTGGAGAGAAGATTGCGTGAGGAAGAGAAGGTCTATACTTCCACCCAGTATCTTTTTAAAGGGAACCTGAGACGAGAGGAGGTGGATAGAATTTGCACGGGTCTTTTAGGGAATCCCCTGATCCAGAGATTTGAGGTTTGGAGTCGAGACCAGTGGAAAGGAAAGATTGATCCCAAGATTCCAAAGGTCACGATGGAGGGGGGAGGCAGGGTAGAGGAGATTGATCTTGAGATCGATGATCAGGCCCTTCTTCAATTAAGTCAGCGTCGGCTCCTCGCCCTCGACCTTAGAGAGATGAAGGCGATTCAGAAATACTTTAGAGATCCAAGGGTTCTCCGAGAACGAAATCAGGTGGGACTGGGAAAGAAGATTACGGACGTGGAACTGGAGGCCATTGCACAGACATGGTCTGAACACTGCAAACATAAAATCTTCAATGCGAGGATCGAATACTGGGACGAGGATGGAAAGCTTCTTGTGATCGATAGTCTTTTTAAGACTTATGTGAGAAGAGCCACCGAAGAGGTTCGTCTCGCTCTGGGGGAGAAAGACTGGTGTGTTTCAGTGTTTGATGATAACGCCGGAGTCATTCAATTCAATGACCAGTACAACCTGGTGTTTAAGGTAGAAACTCATAATACCCCGTGCGCTCTCGATCCTTACGGAGGGGCCCTAACTGGTATAGTTGGGGTCAACAGGGACCCTTTTGGGACAGGAAAGGGGGCAAAACTGATTTTCAATGTGGATACCTTCTGTTTTGCCTCACCCTTTTATGACAAACCCATCCCCCCACCTCTCTTTCACCCCAAACGAGTCTATGAGGGCGTTAGAGAAGGGGTTGAACACGGAGGAAATAAGAGCGGTATTCCAACGGTCAACGGAGGAGTCGTTTTCGATGATCGGTATCTCGGAAAGCCCTTAGTCTATTGTGGGACTGCGGGGATTATGCCAAGAGAGATTTTGGGAGAGCCCTCACATCTAAAAAAGGCCTCTCCTGGAAATTTTATTGTCATGACTGGCGGTCGAATTGGAAAGGACGGAATCCATGGAGCGACCTTCTCTTCCGAAGAACTGAGGGAGGATTCTCCAGCGACAGCCGTTCAGATTGGTGATCCCATCACACAGAAAAAGATGACGGATTTCTTACTCCTTGCCCGAGACCGGGGTCTGTATCAATCGATTACCGATAATGGTGCGGGTGGACTTTCCTCTTCTGTGGGAGAGATGGCCCGGGAGATTGGTTGTGAACTTCACTTGGATCGTGCCCCTTTAAAATATCCGGGCCTTGAACCATGGGAGATTCTCCTTTCAGAGGCGCAGGAGAGGATGACCCTCGCTGTCTCTCCTGAAAAGCTGGATCTGTTTCTCGAACTGGCCAAAAAGATGGATGTCGAGGCGACAGTCCTCGGGAGATTCACGGATACAAAAAAGTTCCATGTCCTCTATCAGGGGAAAACGGTGGCTTACCTAGATATGGATTTTTTTCATTTCGGACTTCCAAAGATGGAACTGAGGGCCAAATGGAAACGACCCATTCATCCTGAACCTGATTTTGAGGGGCCCGAAGATTTAACCCCAACCCTCTTCTCCATGCTTTCTCGACTCAATATTGCAAGCAAGGAATCAATGATTCGACAGTATGATCACGAGGTTCAGGGAGGAGTGGTCATCAAACCTTTGACCGGCCGGTTTAATGATGGTCCAAGTGATGCGGCTGTGATCCGTCCGATTCTTTCTTCCTTTGAAGGAGTAGTGGTTTCCAATGGAATATGCCCCCGCTATAGTGATATCGATACCTATCATATGGTCGCCTGTGCCATCGATGAAGCGATCCGGAACAATGTGGCTGTAGGAGGTAATCCTGATCGAATTGCAGGACTTGACAATTTCTGCTGGCCTGACCCTGTGCAGTCAGAAAAGACCCCTGATGGAGAATATAAACTTGCCCAGCTCGTTCGAGCCAATCAGGCCCTTTACGAGTATTGTAAAGGCTTTGGAATCCCCTTGATCTCAGGTAAAGATAGTATGAAGAATGATGCGATTGTAGGTGGGATAAAGATCTCGATTCCTCCTACGGTTCTGATTTCAGCTCTCGGGAAGATCGAGGATGTCCGAAAGGCTGTGACAATGGATGCGAAAAGACCGGGGGATCTTGTTTACATTCTGGGGGAGACCTTTGAAGAGTTGGGGGGTTCAGAATATTTCGCCTTAAAAGGTTTTATAGGAAATCAGGTCCCCAGGGTTGATGTCAAACGAGCTAAACCTCTGTATCGCTGTGTCTTTCGGGCCATTCAGGAAGGCCTGATTCACTCTTGTCACGACTGTTCTGATGGGGGGTTGGGAGTGGCGCTTGCAGAGACCGCTTTTGCCGGAGGCTTAGGGATGGAGATCGACCTGAGAAAGATTCCCCAAAAAGGGATCACACGGAATGATTTCCTCCTCTTTTCAGAATCTCAGAGCCGGTTCATTGTTACCATCTCCCCGGACAAGAAAAGCGCATTCGAAGATCTTTTGGGGAACGTCGTTTATAGCGAAATTGGGAGAGTCACCCAATGGGAGATCTTTCGGGTGATTGGTCTAAAAGGAGAGAGGATCATCGAGGCCAATATCTATGACCTTAAGGAGGCCTGGCAAAGACCATTAAGATTTTAAAAAACACTTGACAAAACTCATTTCCCTATATTCTAATTGGGTATCTCTTGATAGAAAGTTTAAAAACGAGGAGGTGAGGGGGGCCTAAGAGAGGGATGGGCGCCAGTTTGTCATTTAAATAATTTTTATTCGGAAAGGAGGAGACTTATGAAACGAATCTTTATGATCTTACTCATCTTGGGAATGGTAGGGGTCTTTACTCTGGCCGAGGCTCAGCAGAAGGCCAAGCCTGCGGAATTTAAATATGAAGATCCCATTGGAGTGGTAAAGATCAAAAAAGGGGAACCCATCCACATCGCCTGCTGGTTTGTGATTGCAGGTCCGGATGCCTCTCTGGGAACAGACACAAAACGTGGGGTGGAGATTGCGGTGGATGATAAAGGAGGGAAGCTTCTTGGACATCCCATTAAACTTAGTTTTCAGGATACCGGTTGTAATGCGGAAGGGGGTCAGGCGGCGGCCACTAAACTTGCAGCTGACCCCACCATTGTCGCTGCAATAGGCTCAAACTGCTCGAGTGAGGCGAAACCGGGAGTGCCCATTCTTTGGAAGGCTGGGATCCCAACGGTCTCTCCATCCAACACCGCACCTTACTTGACCGATCCGAACCGAGGTCCTGAATATGATGGGTATCTCAGAACCTGCCATAATGATAAGGTCCAGGGAGCAGTGGCCGCTCAATTTGCATGGACTCAGTTAAAAGTGAAAAAGGCGGCCACCATTCATGATGGGAGTGTTTATGCTGAGCAGTTGGCCAAGGTCTTTGCAGAGACTTTCAAAAAACTTGGAGGAACGATTACCGCTCAAGAAGCCGTTGCTCCAACCGATACGGATATGCGGCCTGTGCTCACCAAGATTGCAACCGGAAAACCTGAGTTTATCTATTACCCAATCTTTATTGCTGCTGGAGGCCATATTACCCGTCAGGCAAAGGAGATTAAGGGGTTGGAGAAGGTGTCGCTGATGGGGGCAGATGGAATTTTCTCACCAGACTTCTATAAAGCGGCCGGAGAAGCGGCGATCGGGATGTACCATTCCAGTCCTGATTTCTCTGCATTTGCCGGAGGCTATAAGAGTTTCCTCGAAAAACATCAGAAGAAATATGGTGAAAAACCCCTTGCTCCATTCCATGCTCATGCCTATGATGCCGCAATGATGGTCTTTGCAGCAATTGAAAAGGTGGCCAAAAGAGCACCGGACGGAACCCTTTATATTGGACGAAAAGCCCTAAGAGATGCTCTCTATGCAACTAAAAACTTCAAGGGACTTACCGGAACTTTAACCTGTGATAAATACGGGGATTGCGCCGATCCAAAGATCGCCGTTTACAAGACTACCGCTGAGAATGTGAAGAATCTGGTCATGCCAGACAAACCATTCTGGAAACCTTACTAAAACAGGGAAGGATGGATCGGAAGAGCCTGTAGATGACCCGATCCATCCTTATAAATTTACTTCAAGGGAGTAGAAAAAACTCATTTTAGATTATTTCAATCCCTTTCCCCCGAATCTCTTACTTTTATTTTAGGGATAGTTAGATGCTAAAGAAAATAAAAGAACGAATAACTCCTACAGATCTTATTATGTGGATGATCGGGGGCTGCCTCCTGTTTATCATGACCTGGGGGTCTGTGGCTACGATCAAAGCAGGAACCTATAGCATCCATCATTGGTTTGATTTTGTCATCTTTGGATTGGCTCAAGGAAGTATCTATGCCCTGATCGCTATGGGATATACCATGGTCTACGGGGTTCTGCGAATGATCAATTTTGCCCATAGTGAAGTTTTCATGAGTGGGCCTTATACGGCCTATTACTTTGCTGCAGCCTTTTACTCTTCTGGCCTGCTGGATCGCCAGCCCCTCCTCTGTTTAGGTATTATCTTTTTGGTGGCGATGACTACCTCCAGTGGAATTGCTTTTCTACTTGAGAGAGTCGCTTATCGTCCCTTACGAGCGGCTCCTCGTTTGATCCCTCTCATCACTGCGATCGGAGCCTCTTTTTTCCTACAGTATGTCTTTCGAGGTCTCTTTGGGTCCGGTTTTCAAGCCTATCCCGTTGTAAAAATTCTCGAAGGGGAATGGAGATTCGGGGAGTTTCGGCTCTTAAAATTCCAGGTCATCGTCATTCTCGCAGCTGCTCTGTTATTGGCTGCCCTATACTCTTTTATTCAACAGACCAAGATCGGAAAAGCCATTCGTGCAGTCTCCGAGGATAAAGAGACGGCCTATTTAATGGGAATCGATGTCGATCGAATGATCTCCACCACTTTTGTGATCGGAGGGATGGCGGCTGGAGCAGCAGGTGTCCTTTATGCCTTAATGTTCAAACAAGTCCACTTTTTCATGGGATTCATTCCGGGAATTAAAGCTTTCACCGCTGCTGTTCTGGGTGGGATTGGAAACATTCCAGGTGCGATGTTGGGAGGCATCTTTCTTGGTTTGATCGAGTCTATCGGCCCCAGCCTTTTCCTGGATGGTTTGGGGATCGTTGCCCCCTATCAATTAAAAGATGCCATTGCTTTTACCATGCTTGTCCTGGTATTGATCTTTAGACCTACAGGGATTTTAGGAGAACGCTTGGCTGTCAAGAAGGCTTAAAAATTCAAATGGAAAATCCCATTCGTAAAGATAACCAAAACCTGAAATCCATCCTCTCTTCCTTGACCATTGGAGTAAAGATCGGACTGATCGGAGCCATCCTTACGGTCCTTCTCTCTTTAATTGGAATGGTCGAGGCCTTCAGTCAACGATATATCATCCATGAAATCATTTCTATGGGCCATACCTTGTTGCTTCTCGGAGGATGTTTCATTGCTTATTATTCTGCCAAAAAGACGAATTCAAAAAAGAAACCATCGATTCTACTTAACAGTGTCGTGGCTGGAATTCTCAGCAGCGGCTCATTAATACTCCTTATCCTTTTAGGG
>JBDOIB010000115.1:0-1473 GCA_041082155.1 Thermodesulfobacteriota bacterium
CCCGAATTACGTGAGTGATACCCGGCAGCTCTTTTTAAGGACTCAGGGAAAACTTCTTCTTTTTAATGGACTCTGGGAGCAGAAGCTTGGTTTTTCTTTCTCAGACCATGATAGGGAGTATCGGGACAAAAAAGACCCCCTTCATCCTTTTGATTCCTCTAGAGGGTCCTATGAGGGAAGGATGTGGAAGGTGGATTGGCAGCATAATCTCTTTCTTCATAAAACAAACACCCTTACAGCAGGGGTGGAATATGAGGAGGAAGAAGGGGAGTCAAAATATTTTTCCGAAAGCATGTGGGGACCTTACTCAAGTATTTTCCCTGAGAAGAGTGCTTCAACCAGAGCCCTTTATCTACAGGATAAGCTCTCCCTCTATGAATCCTTTTTTTCTACTTTCGGTTTGAGGGTGGATGATCACAGTCGTTTTGGCACCAAGACGACTTTTCGGATCGCCCCTGCCTATCTCTTTAAAAAGACAGGAACAAAGGTAAAAGCAACCTATGGCACAGGGTTTAAGGCCCCTTCGCTTTATCAGCTCTTTGCTCCTCCTACGGCCTGGGGTCCTATAGGGAATGAGAATCTGAAACCCGAAAAGAGTAAGGGATGGGACGTGGGCGTGGAGCAGTCCCTCTCTAATGAGAAGGTGATTTTTGGAATTACCTACTTCAGAAATGACTTTAAGGACCTCATTGATTGGGATTGGGCAAAGGGTTACATTAACATCAACAGGGCTAAGACCGAAGGGATCGAAATCTCCATTCTCCTACGCCCCATTGAGGCCGTTACTCTCAATGCAAATTACACCTACACGGATACCGAGGATAAGGAGACTGGCGAGAAGCTTCTAAGAAGGCCCAGGCATAAAGGGAGTGTTGGCCTCAATTACCGATTCCTTGAAAAAGGAAATGCAAACCTCAATCTTCTCTATGTTGGGAAGAGGGATGATCTGACCCCTTATCCCACAAGAGGGGAGGTGGGTGGTTATACCCTGGTAAATCTGGCCGCTTCTTATGAGATCCATAAAAATTTTCAGGTGTTTGGCAGGATTGAGAATCTCTTTGATAAAAAATACGAAGACGTATGGGGTTACGGGACACCAGGGTTTTCTATCTATGGAGGGGTAAAGCTCAGTTTCTAAGGAAGGAGAGATTCTGAACCCTTTTAAGCTCTTCCCAAATGTTCAGAGGAGGTCATGGCCCTTCAAGTTGGCCACGACCTCCTATATCATTCCGGATCGGATTATTCCTAATGTAGCCTTTCTTGCACCATTTTTTGATGAGATCGAATTAGTGCTCTTTGAAAGTGGGGAGGAAGATAATCTCCCGAACGAGGGAGAGATTGAAGCCCTGAAGGAGATTTCTCGTCGCGAAGGAATAAATTATAATATTCATCTCCCCATCGATATCTTTCTTGGAGATGAAAAGAAGGAGAAAAGAGAAAGAGGAATCTCTGTTATAAAGAAGATAATCGACC
>JBDOIB010000170.1:0-11104 GCA_041082155.1 Thermodesulfobacteriota bacterium
TTCTCTCCTATGGATTCCCAAGCATTGTTAATCAGATTAAAAAAGGCTTGCTTCAATTGCTCGGGATGTCCCTTTATAAGAGGAAGACTATTTGAAAATTCTTTAATCAGTTGAATCCCTCCACTTGCTCCTTGAGTGACCATAGAGAGACTTTCTTCCACAATCTCTCGAAGATCCAATTCCTTAAACACCAAGGGTTCCTCATGAGTGTATGAAAGAAATTGGGATAGAGTCTTTTCGAGCCTTCTCACCTCTTTCATGATGGTCTGGGTATATCTTTTTTCTGGAGCCTCTGAGGGCATAGAACGGTCCAGACGACGAGCAAATCCACCGATGGAAACCAAAGGATTTCTGATCTCATGGGCAATCGAGGTGGAGAGCTCTCCTAAAGCAGCCATCTTTTCTTGATGAATCAAGAAGGCCTGAGCCTCTTTCAGTTTTTGATGGACTTCTTCTAAATGCCGGTAAAGCATCGCATTCTCAATGGCTAAGCCTGCTTGATTGCAGAACATGGTCAAATATTGAAGATCCTCATCCGTGATGGGATTTTGATTATACAGATTATCCACCAGGATCACCCCAATGACTTTTCCTTTTCCCCATAGTGGAGCGGTAGCAAAGGAGTACACGTGAGGATCGTGGCTGAGGTGTTCACTGATGTAGCATCCTATGGCTGAGCCAAGAGAGCAACCCCTATTGCATCGGGTCTGGATCCAGCCTTCCTCGGATTGAGGCACCTGAACCTTAAACGGCTTGCCTTCCAAAACGGTTCGAGAAAGGATGCATTGATTAAATTCTAAGGGGATTTTGATCCCCTGAACCAAGGAGTTCAGAGTGGAGTGGTTCTCCGAAGCGGATGATATCTGGGCGATCCATTCTGCAGGATTTTCTTTTTTCCGGGAAAGGGAGGACCAGATTCTTCCTGCTTCCTCCGCACTGTCCGGACCCACCCCCATCGCGCCTTCCAGTATTCGCTCCTTTTCATTCACCATAAAGAGCATGGCCCGATTAAACCCAAGCCCCTCTCCAATAGTAATCGCAGTGAGGGTGAGGTGAAGAATCCGTTCGAAATGAACGGTGGTTAGAAGGGCCTTGTTCAGCTCCCAAAGAGTCGACAGTTGTTTGACCCTCCTCTCTTGGGCCTGAATTAAGCTGGAGATTTCTCTTTTCGCTATATTATTTTCAATTGCAAAGGAGAGTTGTTGGGCGATGACCAGAAGGAGCCATAAGTCCTTCTCCTCAAATTTAAAAGGCTCTATCTCTTTGTCATACAACGTAATAGTTCCGAAACTCTTTCCTTTTACGAGGAAAGGCACGGAGAGAATAGATTGAAAGGAGTCCCTCCTTCCTTTTCGATTGAGGCAAAAAGGGGTTTGGGTAAAGAAAACTCTTTTGGCTATTCTTTGGTCCAGAGGATGGTGGTGGTATTCCCCTATGCTTGAATAGACTTCCATGCTTCCTTTGGTTTGATCCTCGACTCTCAGGACGCCTCCTCTGGCTTTAAAAATGTTTACCCCTGTCGTGAGGGTCATTTGATAAAACTTCGCTGTGTCCGTAGAGGAAAGGAAGAAATCGGATAACGATCTCATCAGACTCAACGATTCAAAAAGGTCCACCATTTCTTCAGTTATTTTGCCTCCCTTAGATATTCTGCGGCCTCCTCAGGAGGAGTGGGATTGATATAGAAACCCGTGCCCCATTCGAACCCGGCCACCTTTGTTAATTTGGGCATAATTTCGAAATGCCAATGGTAGTGATCCCGGTCCTCTTCCGGGGAGGAAGAGGTGTGAAGAATGTAGTTATAGGGAGGATCCTCAAGAACCTCTTTCAATCGTTGAAGGATGTCGGAGAGGGCCTCTGCGGCTAATGGAAAGAGTGAGACGTCCATCAGCTCAAAGCTCGGTTGGTGAAGTTTGGGAAGGATCCAGGTTTCAAAAGGGAATCGAGAGGCAAAGGGGGTAAGGGAGACGAATCCTTGATTTTCATAAACAACCCGCCTCCTATCCCGCAGTTCCTGCCGGAGGATGTCACAGTAAACACATCGATCTTTGTAATTGAAGTAATTCTTGGCCCCTTCGATCTCTTCCCGGACTCTGGTAGGAATAATGGGGAGAGCAATGATCTGGGAGTGAGAATGCTCGAGGGAGGCTCCTGCTGCCACTCCATAATTTTTAAAGACCATCACGTAACGAAGTCGCTGATCCCGTCGGAGGTCGATCATTCTTTCCCGATAAGCTAAAAGCACATATTCGACCGCTTTAATGGGAAGGGTGGAAAGGGTTTCGAAATGACGAGGGGTTTCGATGACGACCTCATGGGCTCCGATCCCATTCATTTTATCATACATCCCCTCTCCCTCCCGGTTTAACTCTCCTTCGATCCGGAGGGCGGGGAATTTGTTCGGAACCACCCTAAGGGACCAGCCTGGAGAATTAGGGGGAGTTCCATTTTCTCTAAAGGCGAAGACTTCGGGAGGGGTCCGATCTTCATTTCCCTCGCAGAGAGGGCAAAAACCACCTACTGTTTTTCTTTCTTCAGGTGCAAAGTCAGAAGGTCTTCGGCTTCTTTCGGTTGAAATGATGACCCATCCTCCATGGATGGGGTCTCTTCGCAATTCTGGCATGATCGATAACGCTTTAGAAAGATGACAAAGATTAGGCCGGGAATTTCCTCCGCGTTCTGGCCCCTCTCTGCATTTCTCGTTTCTCCTGATGCTCACGTTCGGTTTTGCATTCAATGCAAAGGGTGGTGACCGGCCTTGCCATCAATCTCTTTTCAGAGATCGCTTTTCCACAGCCCTCACAAATCCCAAAGGTTCCATCGTCAATCCGTTCCAAGGCCT
This sequence comes from Thermodesulfobacteriota bacterium, assembly GCA_041082155.1. Taxonomy (GTDB): domain Bacteria; phylum Desulfobacterota; class BSN033; order BSN033; family UBA1163; genus CALIBK01. Next base: position 2,843 of record JBDOIB010000170.1, read on the forward strand.
CTTTGACCTTTAAGATTAATTTTCGTTCGCGATCTCTAATCCTGAGAAGAAAGTTTCGATCTGATTCCAAGGAGGCACGATCCGAAGGATCTGGGATCACCCCATTGGGATCCTTTCGCATGTCACTGCAGGTCTTTAATGCCTCCTCAATAAGGGTATGGAGCTGACCTTCCAGAAGCCCTTTAAAATAAAGAAGTTTCTCCTGTTCCATGAAAATCTCCTAAAAATTAAACAATTTAAATACTAATATACTTTTAGGATAAAAATCAACTTATCGGGGGGATTCGTTTTAATACATCCCTGAAGAGTGGAACTATTTAATGAGGTTCCCTATTTAATTCTTGGAATGAATGAAGTGACAGGCAATCCAATGATCTTCCCCAAGATCCATCAGAATGGGAACCTCCCGGGTGCATCGGTCTTGGAAGTGAGGACACCGGGGGGCAAAAAGACAGCCCCGGTCTTTTTCTAAAGAGTGAAAAGTCTCTTTGAAGAAAATCCTCTCTTCCCTTTTCGCAGGATCTAATTTTGGAATCGCTTGTAGGAGAAGTTGGGTGTAAGGATGGAGGGGTTGCCGAAAAAGGACTTCCGAGTTGGCCATTTCCACGATCTTCCCTAAATACATCACTGCAATTCGATTACTGATATGTTTGACGATTCGTAAATCATGGGAAATGAAAAGATAGGTTAAACCCAATTGATCTCTTAAATCCATCAAAAGATTAAGGATCTGAGCCTGAATCGACACATCCAAAGCAGAGACAGGCTCATCCGCCACGATAAGCTCTGGCTGAAGGGCAATGGCTCTTGCAATTCCTATTCTTTGCCTCTGCCCTCCGCTGAATTCATGGGGATAACGCAGGGCATCCTGAGGATGTAGCCCCACCTTTTCAAGGATTTCTTCGACCCTTCGTTTTACTTCTTTACCACGGACCATTCCATGAATCTCCAGCCCTTCTCCTACGATTTCTCCCACTCTCATTCTCGGGTTGAGCGATTCATAAGGGTCTTGAAATATAAATTGCATCAAAGGCCTGAGTTTTCTCAGTTGCTCCCTATGAAGACTCATCAGGTCCTGTCCTTTAAAAAGGATTTGCCCGGAGGTGGGCTCGATTAATCTCAGAATGGCTTTTCCAGCGGTGGTTTTTCCACAGCCACTTTCTCCTACCAGTCCAAGAGTCTCTCCTTTCCGGATTGAAAAGGTGATTCCATCAACGGCCCGAACCGGTTCTTTTTCAGAAGAGAAGAGCCGTTCTTTAAAGAAATATTTTTTTAGATCCCGAACCTGAACCAATATTTCAGATTCCATTTAACTCAGTCCCCCCATTTCACCGCAAACCTTTCTTTTTTCACCTTAACTCCTTCCATCTTAGACATCGGCTATAATGACCCTCTTTCACCTCGAAAAGGGGAGGTTCTTCTTTTCTACACTCCTCTATCCTTAAATCACATCTGGGATGAAATTTACATCCTTCTGGAAGACGCAGAGGGTCTGGAACCTGTCCCGGGATGGCATTGAGACGATTTCTTTTCTCTTCCAGTTGAGGGATAGACTCCAGAAGTCCTTTGGTATAGGGATGACGCATCTCGTGAAAGATGGCCTCAATGGGTCCATATTCTACAATTCTCCCGGCATACATCACAGCCACTCGATCCCCGACCTCTGAGACCACCCCGAGGTCATGGGTGATGAGCATGATCGACATCCTCATCTCTCTCTGGATCTCTCTTAAGAGACGAAGGACCTCAGCCTGAATGGTAACGTCAAGGGCGGTGGTGGGCTCATCGGCGATCAGGAGTTTAGGTTGACAGGAAAGAGCCATGGCAATCATGGCTCGTTGTCTCATTCCTCCGCTGAGTTGATGAGGATAGGAGTCGATCCTTTTCTCGGGCCAGGGGATCTTTACTCGATCGAGCATCTCGATCGCCTTTTTCCTGGCCTCTCTTTTATTCAGCTTCTGATGGAGCTGAATCGCCTCCATGATTTGGTCGCCGATGGTAAAGACAGGATTGAGGGAGGTCATGGGTTCCTGAAAGATCATGGAGATCTCATTTCCCCTCACCCCCTCCATTTCTTTTTCGCTCAGTTTCAAAAGATCTCTCCCGTTGAAAAGAATCTCTCCCCGGACGATCTGACCCGGAGGAATTGGAATGAGTTTTAAGATCGAGAGTCCGGTGACACTTTTCCCGCATCCCGATTCTCCTACCAGACAGAGGATCTCTCCCGGATAGATTTCAAAACTAACGTTTTCAACAGCTCTCACAATCCCCTCTTCTGTGAAAAAGTGGGTCGTAAGGGAGCGAACCTCTAAAAGAGGATGTCTCATCTTCTGCCCCGTAGTCTTGGATCCAGAGAATCCCTTAACCCTTCTCCAACCAGATTGAAGGAGAGGACCGTGAGGAGGATGGCAAAGCCTGGAAAGACGGTTAACCACCAGGCATCGAAGATGTAGGTCCTTCCTTCGGTCAGAATATTCCCCCAGCTTGGAGCAGGGGGTTGAACCCCGAATCCAAGAAAACTCAGCCCTGCTTCCACGAGAATGGCTGTGGCCACATCAAGGGTTGCGGTGACAAAGACCGGGGCTAAAGCGTTCGGAAGGATATGGCGGAAGATAATCCTCCGATCGTTTACCCCAAGGGCCTTTGCTGCCTGAACAAAATCCCTTTCCCTTAAAGAAAGAAATTCAGCCCGGACGAAACGGGCTGTTCCCATCCAGGAGGTAAGTCCAATGACCACCATAATATTAAAGATACTCGGCCCCAATAAGGCCACCACCGTTAGAATAAGAAAGAAGGTTGGAAAACAGAACATGACATCTACAAACCGCATCAGTAGAGAATCCACCCATCTTCCATAGTACCCAGCGATGGCCCCAATTAAGACTCCAATGAAGATGGAGATTCCTACAGCCACAAATCCTACAGAAAGAGAAATGCGAGCTCCAAAGAGCATTCGGCTGAAGACATCTCTTCCTAATTGGTCCGTGCCCAGATAATGTTCCAAAGAAGGGGGTTTCAATTTTAGAGAGACATCCGTTTTTCCGGGATCATAGGGGGCAATGAGAGGAGCGGTTGCCGCGATCAGAAAGATCATTAAAATAACAATGAGCCCTCCCACTGCTAACCGGTTTCTTTTAAAATATTTCCAAAAGAATTTAAATGGAGAGGTCAATCCTCTTTCATTCATTGGTATCTTATCCTTGGGTCTGCCACTCCATAGAGGAGATCGGCAATAAAATTTCCAATCAATGTGAGGACGGCTGAAATGGTTAGAATTGTCATCACCACCGGATAATCTCTGGCCAGTACCGCCTGATAGGCTAACCGTCCTATCCCGGGCCATGCAAAGACCGATTCCATAATGATCGATCCTCCGATCAGTCCAGGGATAAGAAATCCAAAGAGGGTGATAATAGGAAGAAGCGCATTTCTTAGGGCATGTTTGTAATAAACGACCTCTTCGGAGAGCCCCTTGGATTTGGCTGTTCGGATATAATCCTGACGGACGACCTCCAGCATGCTGGATCGGGTATAGCGGGAAAGTCCGGCTATTCCATGGATGGCCATAATGGAGGCAGGGAGCAGGAGATGCCAGATTCGGTCTAAAACGATCTCGGGGGTACTTAATCCTTCGATCACAAACGAGCGGAGTCCCAGAACAGGGTATCCAAAAAGCTTGACGGTGGCCAAGATGACCAGATAAGCCAGCCAAAACCCTGGAATGGATAGCCCAAGATAGGCCCCAAAGGTTCCCAGGTTGTCAAGGAAACTGTAGGGTCGCCTTGCGGAGAAGACTCCTAACGGGATCGCCAGGGAGAAGATGATGAGGGTGGCCACTAAGTTCAGAAGAAGGGTATTCCATATACGTTCGGAAATCTTCTCGAGGACAGGTCTTCCGTCCTTAAATGAATAGAGTTTTCCTGTAAAAAGTTTTTTAAGCCAGAGAAAGTACTGTTGATAAATGGGTTTGTCTAAATCGTAATTCTTCTCCATCTGCTCGATGATTTTGGGAGAAACCTTTGGATCCATCGTCAGAGCAATGGGACTTCCCGGGGCCTGGGTAATGATGATCCATGAGAGAATACTGATTCCGATCAGGGTAAAGAAGAGTTGAAGAAGTCTTTTAAAAAGAAAACGAGCCATATTATTTCTCCATCACAATGCCCCTCGGGACATACCACTTTATTAAATCATACATCAAACCGGCTTTTTCCATCTCAATGGGTCGGTAGATTTCACGACCCGAAGGATCTCTCTCTAAAAGGACGAATTTCCTCTGAAGAGCAGAAATCCCGATCGGAGAAAAGAGGAAGGTATAGGGTTGATCCTCTGCAATCAGTTCATGGATTCGCCAGTAAATCTTTCTTCGTCTCTCCAGATCATATTCCTTTCTGCCTTCCTCCCAGAGTCGGTCGGCCTCAGGATTCACATAGGAGATAAAGTTGAATCCCTTCTCAATCTGACTGGAATGCCAGATCATATAGTCATCCGGATCGGGGGAGAGGCTCCATCCGAGGATACAGGCGTCAAAATGTTTTGCATTAATAAAGTTTTTTAAAAAGACACTCCATTCATAGGTTTCAAAGATCACATCGATCCCGAGTTCTCGAAGCTGCCTCTGGACTAATACCCCTACATCCCGGCGGATATCATTTCCACTGTTTGTGATGAGCTTGAAGCGAAAAGGCTTCCCTTCCTTATCCAGCACCCCATCTCCATCTGAGTCTTGCCATCCTGCCTCGGCCAGAAGTTTTTTCGCCTTTTGAGGATCATAAGGGAGGGGTTTCACATGTGGATTATAATACCAGAGATGGCTTGGAAAAGGTCCACTGATCACCTTCCCAAATCCATAAAGGACATACTGAACAATCTCCTCTCGGTGGATAGCATGGGTGAGTGCCTGTCTCACCCGTTGGTCCTGAAAGAGGGGATTTCTCAGGTTATATCCAATGTAGGTGTAGGCGAGAGAGGGCTGAGAATAAATCTTTAAAAAGGGGATTTCACTCATTCTTCGATACTGGTGGGGAAGGACTCCGTAGTAATCCACTCCCTTCGTCAGAAGCTCCATCTCACTGAGAGAGGTTTCAGGGATGATTCGATAGATGATTCGATCGAGATGGGGTCTTCCTTCGAAATAACGGGGATTGGCTTCCAGTACAATCTTCTCATCGCTTACCCATTCGACAAATCGAAAAGGACCTGTACCGACAGGGTTTCGGTTGAAGGAAGAGGTGTTGATATCTTCTTTCTCAAGAAGATGTTTGGGGAGGATTCCTATCCCCCAGGTCCCCAATCCTGGAGAAAAGGGTTGCTTATAGCTCACCCGAAAGGTATAAGGATCAACGACCTCGACCTTTTTGACCAACTCATAGTCGCTTCGACGGACCGTCTGGGTCTTTTCATCCATAATCTTATCAAAGGTAAACTTCACATCCTCTGCAGTGAAAGGTTTTCCATCATGCCAGAGGACACCTCTTCGCAAATGGAAAGTAATCTCAGGTTCCGGTCCTGGTCGAATCTCCCAGGATTCTGCCAGATCCCCCACAAATCCTTGAAGATCCCGATTATATTTAATCAGACCGTTGAAAACGAGGCCATTGATATCACTGGAGGCAGAATCCTGGGCTAATACAGGATTGAGATAAGAGGCGTCTCCGATCGAACTGATAATCAATTGATTGACGATCGGCGTGGGGCGAGAGCTCACAAAAATAATATTGATCCCCAGAAGAATGAGAAAAAGAAGGGGAAAGAACAGGAGAAAGGTTTTAATCCTCATCTTATCCGGTTATTCCCGGTTCATTTTAATTCGTTTTTATGCTTAGGAGATCCATTCATCCATCAAATCATCGAGTGGTCACAAGAACCTGAAACCCCATCTGAGTCAGTTTCTCTGCTTGGGAAAGGGCTTCTTCTTTCGACTCGAATGGTCCTATCCTCACCCGGTGATAGCGCTGGGTGGAAGTCTCCATAATCGTCATATAAACATTTTTAAAATCTTTTCTCAACTCGTTTGCCAGGTGTGCAGCCTTTCCTTCCTCTGAAAAAGACCCGATTTGAAGGCTGTATCGGGGAACCTCTTCGATCCATGGTCCGATGGTTTCCACTTTAACAAAGGCGGTTCCTTTTTCGTAGACGCCAAGAATCTTGGCTGCGGCATAGGAGAGGTCGATAATCCGATCTTTTGTGAAGGGACCCCGATCGTTTACTTTGAGCTCTAAAGATCTTCCATTTTCAAGGTTGGTCACGATGACCATCGTTCCAAGGGCTAAGGTATTATGAGCACAGGTCAATTGGTACATATCATAGATCTCCCCGCTTGATGTTCGCCTTCCATGAAACTCTGGACCATACCAAGAGGCCATCCCATATTGAACCCCGCGGGTCTCTCTTTTCTCCAGCCTTAAAGGTTCTTCAACTCTTTTTTCAAAAACCACCCGATGTTTTGGAAGGCAGGCCGAAAGTAAGACGATCGCCAGGAACATCAACACTAAAAGAGAAGGTAAAGGATAGGATCTTTCTTTTTCGGCCTTCTTCATTTGACTTTAAGTTGTCCTTTATTTTAATAAAGATGGGCCCTGTCCTGCAAGGATTTCAATTCGGCTTTAGTCTCCCCTTAGTAAACGATGGGAATAATTTTGAACCTGTGAGGGATATTTCCAAAACCTTTGAACCGTTCAAAAGGTTTGGGTCCATTTTAAGTGATTCAAATGTCAATATATTGCAATTTATTGTATTTTTATGTTAATTTAAATATAAACTTTCCCCGGTAGCTCAACCGGTAGTAGCGGGTGGCTGTTAACCACTAGGTTGCAGGTTCGAGTCCTGCCCGGGGAGCCAGCCATTAAAGGCCAGGGATGTTGACCTGGCCATTCTTTTTAACTCATGTGGGTTTATATTCTTCAAAGCGAGACTACGGGGCGTTATTATTGTGGGCAGACGAGTGATCTTTGGAGGCGGCTCAAACAGCACAATGACCCTTCTTATAGATTATCTAAGGCGACCAAGAGATTTCTGGGTCCATGGAGGCTTATTTGGAGCTATGACTCTCCTGACCGAGGCAGTGCCATGAAACTGGAGAGAAGGATCAAGAAGCGTGGGATTGGTCGTTATCTCTCGGAGCTCAACCGGTAGTAGTCCCGCCAACGGCGGGATTCACCCCTAGGTTGCAGGTTCGATCCCGCTCTGAGCGGGACTGCCCGGGGAGCCAGCCATTAAAGGCCATCTACTTACCGGCCTCTTTTACATTACCACCATTCCTTTCCTCTCGAATCTATCCCTCATTCAAAAACAAAGTATTACTCCAAAAATTTAATTGATTTTTAACAGGATTTTTAGTAAAGTAAGGCAGCATTTAATCTCAATCGTAATTTAAAATAAGCCCAATTTCTTTGGAGGTGAGGATTTATTAATTTCAGGTTCGCTCAATTCCATTTTCTTCTTAATCCTGTTGATAGGATTCATCTTCCCCCCTATAAAGGTTCAACCTTACGAGGTGCCTTTGGCCATGCTTTTAAAAAAATAGCATGCGTTAACAGAGACAAGGATTGTAATCAGTGTCTGTTGAAAAATAAGTGTATCTATTCCTATGTCTTTGAGACTCCTCTTCCACCGGATTCCTCAAAAATGAAAAAATATCCTTATGCTCCTCACCCTTTTATCATTACTCCTCCTCTGGAAAAGAAAACGGATTATAATCAGGAAGATACCCTTTGCTTTGAATTGATTTTGATCGGGAGATGTGTCGATTTTCTACCTTACTTCATTTACACCTTTGATGAGTTGGGTCGGTGGGGGATTGGGAGGGGGAAAGGGAAATATTTCCTTAAAGAGGTAAAGGTTTCTCATCCACACTCTGGCGAGAATGAAAAATCCATTTATACCGGCCAGGATAAAATTCTCCATAGCGAATTTAAAGTGCTCCAGTTCAATGATTTTATATCTTTTCCCTCTTCCCCATCAAGTTTACATATAAAATTTTTAACTCCTACCCGATTAAAATATAGTGAGAGGTTGACCCCTAATCTTGAATTTCATATCCTTTTCAGAAATCTGTTAAGGAGAATTTCACTTCTCTCCTATTTTCATTGTGGAGAGGAACTGGATGTCGATTTTAAAGGTCTGGTTGAAGAATCTAAAAAAATAAAAGTCAAAAAATCAGATATCAGATGGTTCGATTGGGAACGTTATTCTAATCGGCAATCTGCAAAAATGAAAATGGGTGGGCTTATTGGAGAAGTTCACTTCGAAGGAGACTTTAGT
>JBDOIB010000177.1:0-3035 GCA_041082155.1 Thermodesulfobacteriota bacterium
CCTTGGGATGCCCCATTAAAAAAACGAAAATCCATATCTCGAAACTGGGTCTCTCCATATAAGTCTCTCTGCTCAAGGGGAACAACTTTGGCATAAGCCTTTCGGAGTTCTTGCTCGATTCGCCGATCCGCAGGCATCACTCCGGCGTAAGAAGCTCTTGGCTGCCAATACTTTGAAAACCAACCCAACCCCTGCGGCATGGGTTGCCTTTCCCAATATATAAAATGCCCTACACAAAGTCGCTCTGGGGTGATTAAGTCCTCTGGATCTTCAATATTGGGAAGAGGAAGATTCTCAATCGACTTTTTATGATTAGAAATGACAAACCCCCGACCTAAATGATTTCTTGCATAGGCACAGGGTAGATCCGGCTTAGAATAGATATCCACCCCTCCATAGGCCCGTTCATAACGAATTTCTATAGTTTCAAAGGGAATTGGTTCAGAAAAAATTGGATCTCCTTTTTCGCGATAGTGGCAAACTCTATCCCCAAACACTCTAAGGACTTTTTGAAATCTTCCGATGGTGAGAGAAACATCCACGACTTCAGCCGGTTTTCCTTTTGGGGCATAGGCTTTTCCATTCAGCACCACATCTGTGGCTATTTTAAATGGAATATAATCCGTTTCAAATTTTACAGAAGAACTCATTGGGTCGCCATAATGAACATCTCCGGAGATTAATTTTTGGTCCACTTCAGATCGAATACATGGTTTTCCTGGAATGATCTCATAACTTCGTTTGACAAGAACACTGAGGATATGTTCTCCTTCCGGAGTCTGCCCGGGAAGGATAATCTTCTGAATTTTTCTTTCATTGGAGTTAGGCGGAATCATTCCCATCCCATTAAAATACAGAGACTGAAAGACGCTTCATTTCGGATAACCAATCTGGCCCCGGATATTCGTGAGCCCCTCTCCAGATAAGATCTAATTGCCTTTCCTCGAGTCGTATTAACACGGTATGGATAACCACTTGCAATTCATTTTCCCCCATCCCTATGTCCAGAATGATTTTAGGCTTCTCATCAGGAATAGAAAAAGAGAGCTCCCCTTCTCGGGTCATTCCTTCGATTCGAACCTTCTCCCCTCCTTTGAGGAAGGGAAGGATTAATCCCAGTGAGGCTCCATTATTGAACCTTACATCAAAGGCCGGTAATTTGAACTGCTTTGCGAGGGCGATCTGTCCCCTGGGCACAATCCCCATCCCTTCCTCCCGCATCACCTCCTCTGGATAAACAAAAGGAGGAATCGATCCTACAAATGAGCAGCGTGGATACCAAGTCTTTTGAAACCATCCAAACCCTTGGGGAAGAGGTTGATGATTCCAACGGGTTCTTTCTTCGAGTATAATTCGTTCGGGAGTGAGTAAATCCTCAGGGTCCTCAAGATTCGGTAAAGGTAATCCCTCTACCACTTCTGGGATATTTTTAATTGCGATTCCTTTCCCCATGGGGTTTCGGGGATAGTAAAAGGGCAGGTCCGGATCACTCTTCAGATCTTTACCCCCATAAGCCTTTTCATATCTGATTTCCATTTCCTCGAAAGGGATGGGATCCGTAAATTGAGGTGGTCTCTTTTTTTGATAAATGCATTTTCTATCTCCAATCACACGAATCGTTTTTTTAAACTCAGCAATTTCAACCGAAACATCCATTTGACTCACTGGCCTTCCCCGAGGAGCATAAGCTTTCCCTACGACCACCACATCCGTAGCGACTTTATAGGGTGCCACTTCGGATTCATACTTTACTGTTGTTCTTTCAGGATCGCCATGATCATAATAGGTATCTACCAAAATAAAAGGTTTGGTAAATTCTGAACGAAGGGCCATCTGTCCAGGCCGGATATCGTACGTTCTCTTCACTAAAACCGAAAAAATGGGGTTCCCAAATTCATTTTTGCTGGGAAGAAGTTGAACTCGGTCCATCGATAGTATTGATCGTTTTTTAAAGGAAGTAAGCGTTAAGGATTAAACATCACCATTCCACCTTTCACCGTGTTAGAGGCAGTTCCTTCAGAGATAACGATTGACCCCTGAATATTATGATCGGCATCGGCTTTCGATGTGATGGATCTTCCACTGATATTAACGGACTCTTCCCCCTTAAAAGCGAGATTGACGCCACTTAATTCAATAGATCCATCACTTTTTAAAAGAAGGGTGCTGGCACCCACGTTAAGTTTAATTTCCGTCGCTGCGGTGATATGAATGGAGGATTCCTTTGAAGTGATCCATATTTCCTGTGCCACGGTGGTTTTTTGAGTCGCCTCGTAGTCTTCGATCAGGTCACTCTTTACATGGTATTTGGCTGTGTTTTCAGCCACATCATGTTCAAAAGTCCCCTTTTTTATGGTGATTTTTGTATCTCCTTGGATCGTCTCGGTGTGTGTTCCTCCCACCGAGATGGTCCGGCTATCCTTTATCACTTCGTTCATATCCTTCTCGGCGTGAATGAAAATCTCCTCCTCTCCTTTTTTGTCTTCAAATCGAATTTCATTATAACCAGGATCATTGGGATAGCTCTTCGTTTTAATCGTACTTTTAGTCTTCTCATCAGGGAGTTTATAGAGGGGTTTGGCTTCCTCATTGTAAAAACTTCCAACCACGATGGGTTTGTCAGGATCCCCCTCAAGAAAGTCCACCAACACCTCATCTCCAACTCTTGGCAGGAAAACCGTTCCCCATCCCTTTCCCGCCCAAAACTGGGCGACTCTTAACCAGCAGGTCGTCTTTTCATCCTTCTTCCCTTCCCGATCCCAATGAAACTGAACCTTCACCCGGCCATACTCATCTGTATAAATCTCTTCTCCTCTTGGACCGGTCACCCAAGCCGTCTGTATTCCTTCTACAATTGGCTTCGGAGTCTTCCGTTCGGGTCTGAATGTCGCCGAGGCAGGGATTCCCACAAAACTATTTGAATAACTCGTTCCTCTTCCTTCCCCTGCCCGCTCCTCCAGGGATTGGGGTTGAGTTCCATGATGAATCACTTCGACTAATAGATACTCTTGATTGAGTGTATCCCATACATGATC
>JBDOIB010000187.1:0-1637 GCA_041082155.1 Thermodesulfobacteriota bacterium
GTTATATTCAACTCTTTCATTTTACATTCTCTAAAAGACTAACGGATTGGGGATCTTTTTGTTCTGGGTTATTCCTCTACATTAGCGGTTGGGCATTGTCAACCTTCTGGAAATACGGACCTTCTTATAATGATCTTCTAACTGCCACCGGAATTTACCTGATCATGCGTTTTATAATCAATTGGATCATTAAATTTTTACCTCGTGCTGCGATTAAAACCTTATCTCTTTTCAGTAAAGAATCCTATGTAATCTACTTGATCCATGGACCTTTCATTCTTTATCTTGCAAAACCCCTTATACTTAATCTCGCTGGCCACGAATCAAATCCATTTCTAATAATCATTCTCACTCCAATATTTTGCCTAATTGTATTTTTAGTATCTATATCAAACGGCATAATTTTTGACAATCATTTTAAAACATGGCATACTGCCTCCTGAAGAGGAAGAGCTCTTTCCTCGGGAGGTAGAAATGCTGATCAATCCAAAATATCAAACACGAAAATATGTAAGGGAGCTGAAGGATTTGCTTGTCAAATGTGAACAAGAAAATAACCTTCGAATTTGGAAAAGAGTGAGGAGCGTACTTTTGTATTTGAATCATAAGAGGCCCGAAGAGATTACCGAGATTCTGAATGTAGGGCTTAAAAGTGTCTACCGTTGGTTGAATCGTTATAATGAGGATCAAGTAGAAGGTCTGTATGAGGGATGTCATACGGGGAGGCCTCGAGGGTTGACGGAGGTTCAACTGGAGAGACTGGAGGAGATTCTGGATAGTGGTCCGATAGCTTATGGATTGACCACCGGGGTTTGGACCTGTCCTGCGATTCAGCATCTCATCGAGGAGGAATTTGGGGTTCGTTATCATCATGATCATGTGAGAAAGATTCTTCATCGGTTAGGCTTTTCGGTCCAACGTCCTGTGAAGAAATTGGCTTTGGCAAAACCTGAATTACAACAGAAATGGATCCGGAAAACATATCCGGAATTAAAAAAAGTGCCGCCAGGAGAGGGGGGTGATGGTGTTTGAGGATGAGGCGGCTTTTCGACAGGATGTGACCCTTTTTCGAAGTTGGTTTCGAAAGGGAGAAAAAAGCTATCTCCCCACCTTTGGACAAAGAAACACCCAGCATGTCTATGGGGCGATCAGTCTTCCAGGGGCTCGCTTCTCCTATCGGTTTGTGGAATGCTGCAACAGCTCGACCCACCGGGATTTTCTGGAGGTGTTGGTTCGTAAATTTTGGCCCCAAAAGATTTTTCTGGTAGAAGATAATGCTCGATATCATAAGAGTCCTGAGATGGCATCCTGGTTTGAGGCTTATCGGAGAGAAATTGAGCCCTGGTTTCTTCCTCCCTATTCTCCGGAATTTAACCCGATGGAATCCCTTTGGGGATATACCCGACGCCAGGGCACTCATAACCATTTCTTCCCTTCCATCTATGAACTCATTCACTCTGTTAAAACGGTGTTTCGTAATATTCAACATCACCCTTGGTTGGTACAAAATTATCTTAAGCCCTATTTATAATTGTCAGAAATTATGCCGTTTGATATAATATTAACCATGCTTTCGATAAGCGATTTCTGATGTATTATCTACGAAGCGAGTTTGGACAAGCCGAAATATTATCAAA
>JBDOIB010000239.1:0-11522 GCA_041082155.1 Thermodesulfobacteriota bacterium
GCTAAAATTTTAGTTTATTGGGAGTCATTTCGTCAATGGTGAGCCGAATAAAAGATTGGAGCAATTACTGATGGATTAAAGAGTTGAAGCGTTTGAAGGAGAGGAAGAATTATGATATTTTTATTTTTAGTCTTCTCCCAAACCAAAGAGATATGAAGAAACAACGTTTTTCGTATACCTTTAAATCCTTCAGAGAGCTCCATGTGATCCTGGATAGGAATTTTTTCCCTGAGGAGCGTTCTGAATCTTTTAGAAGTGAAAATTTGGAGCAAGAAGAGATTTTATTTCAAAAAGCGATGGAAGGGGTGCGACCTCTCAAAGATAAACCTCAGCTTGAACCCCTCCCTCGAAGGTATATCCCGATCAAAAGATTTAGAGAATTAGAGGATCGGGAAGCTTTGGATAGACTTGAGGCTCTTGTTCAAAAAGGAGTTGGATTTCGGGTGGAGGATACACCTGAATATATCGAAGGAACAGGCTATCATGTTCATCCCGAGATTGCGAAACGCCTTCACCGAGGAGACTTTTCGATTCAGGGTCACCTTGATCTTCATGGGCTGGTGGTGAAAGAGGCACAGGAAGTTTTTGATCAATTTATGAAATGGGCAACCACTTACGGGAAGACCGGACTTCTGATTACTCATGGCAGAGGACTCTCTTCGCCTTCGGAGCCGGTCTTGAAAAAGAAGGTTGAAGAATGGTTAACCCTTGGCCCATGGAGAAAATGGGTCATCGCCTATTCAAGCGCTAGAAAATGTGATGGAGGAACAGGGGCAACCTATGTGTTGCTTCGAAAGCGCCCGATCTCAAAGAAACTAAAAATAAGAAAGAGAAATATTTGAGCCCTGATGGAATGTAAAAATCATCCTGGAAGAAAGGCTGTGGCTATCTGTTATAAATATAAAAAGGGCTTTTGCCTGGGATGTTGTGATTGTTTAGCTCCCGACGAATGCTGTGACTGTTTGGATCCAGAAGCGTATTGTCAGTTTAGAACACAATGTGGCCTCTGGGAGATGGCAAGGGAGCGAAAAAGGTTACAGGGAAAATAGAAATCCAGTATTTTTTAAAGATCTTCCCGCCTACGCTGGAATGACACGCTCATCCATGGATTCAGAGTTTACCGATCAGAGGAAGAGGAGATTGCATTCTTTAATCAAAAAATCTAATAAAATCTTTTTAGACCGCGATCGCGATGGATTCATTGACTCAGTCGACCTCCTGATTCACATATTTCCTTCCTCAGGTGATCCCGAAGTTTTATGTGCGGTCATGGATCTTTCTGCTTCTATAGGATTCGAAACGATGGGGATCAATTTTCCTCTGGTGACCACAGAGGGGATAGACTCTTCTTCCCACCATCATCTTTACATCGGACTGGATCATGAGCTTAAAACCATTCCTGAAACAGATGGCTCCTTTTTTTTAAAGGGGAACAATAAAACCTCCCTGGCCCAATCCATTCGAAAATTTGCACTCTCAATTATTTCAAAAAATGAAATGGTTTATGAAAAAAGGCCTGGGAAGAGATTTAGAGAAAGAGGGGAGATTGACCTCCTCAGGTTTTTTTCTGTAGGAGGATTATTCTTCCATGACCTTCAAAAACCCTGGCTCATCCTTTTCCCCTACCGAATTCTTCTTTTTAGTCATTTTGGATTAAGGACCGCTGTTGAAGCAGCAAATTTTTCATCTCGACTGGGTCTGGAGACTGTTCAACTATCTCTCCCCTTTGGGTTTAAGTTCCCTTCAAAATCTAAGAAATGCCCTTTTATCTATATCGGGAAAAAAGAAGATCTACATAAACTTGGGATAAAAGGGTTAGATTATCTTCATTCTTTCCATTGGGAAGGAGGGTTATTTACAATTCCATCCCGGAAGGGTTTCTTTGAGATATTGATCTCAGGAACAGAGAAAGGCCTTCAAAGAATTTTAAGGTATCTTACTACTGTTCCTACCGATTCAAAGGAAATTGACGATCCGATCTTCAAAGGGATTAAAGGATTTATAAAAGATATGGAAGATTCGATTAAAAGTCTTTTTTGTCCATCGTCTCTTTCTCAAAAGATGGTCAAGGAGTATCTCCTCGACGATGAAAGAAAAGAGATCCTAAAGATCCTGAAAGAGAGACTTCAAAAAGTCGATTCTCCAATAGGTTCTATAGAGATTTTGGCAGGGATTTTAAGAACGAAGAAAGAAAGGAGAGGGTTTGAGCTTGAAATAAAAAAATTATTAAAAACACTCGGTTGGTCTTCAAAAAATATTCGTGTCACCGTTTTAAATGCTTATAAGCCTGGATTGAGCTGGATGAGAGAGGTGGTTCTGAAAGAGGTTTCGAAAATAGGGGTCGATCGAGTGGAGATTACTCTTAAACCATTTAAAGAGAATGGATTGGAAGAAGCAGATCGATGGCTTCAGGAAATCTATCCCGTAGATGAAATCTTTTCGAGGAGATTAGGAATTCCAAAAGAGAAGATAGGGTTTAAAAAAGATTCAAGAATTAAAGAGGTTTATCGAGTTTGTGGCTGGCAAAAGGGGGTGAAGATTTATGAGAATCAATTTTCACCCGAATGGGAAACTCGAGATTATCTCTTTCTCTTCCCCCAATTAGGTAAAGTTCATCCTTGGACAGGATGGATGAGCGTGAAGATCGATGGGCAAGAGGTATTTTCCCGAAAGGTCAACACATGGATGGAACAGGTATGGGAGATTTATCAAAAACAGATTCTTCCTCTTCTCCGAAAAGAGATAGACGATCTTTGTTCAACAAATCGTCTTTCCTTTAACACCCTCTTTGAAGAGATTCGCTTTGACCTCTTTTTAAACTATCCGGGAGAAACCTTGGGGGTGGATGAGGAGCGAATCTCTCCCCTTGAAGCCCTCCACGAGGAGTTTTATTTCGTCACCTTAGATTTCTTCTCCACCTATTTAAAGAAAAAAGGTATCTCTAAAAAAGCTCCGGGTAGGATTCTTCCAGTCGTGCACCCAAATGAAAGGGGAGTAAAGGAGAAGTTTAGATTCACTTTGACTCATCATCCCGATGGATTTTTTAAGGAAGAGAAGCGGCCCAAAATATTTTTAGAAGGGATCGCCTTTAGAGGGGCAGATCTTCTGGTTAATCTATGTATTGGAACAGATGGGATGAAAAACCTCGATAACTTGGAGAAGTTTTTTAAAAACTTTGATCATCGGGTATTTCAAATTGAAAAAATTTCTTATCAAGATAAGCCCAAAAAAGGTCTTCGAATCATCGCTGTCGCTCCCAATTTAATTAAAAAGAGGTCCCCCCAAGCGAAAAAAAAGAGTTTCATTAAGATTCCAATGGATAGGCCCATTGGGTATAAAGAATTTAAAAAAATTATTCATTCCTTTGATGGATGGCCGGGTGTAAAGATCGTTGAAGAAGGAGACTCTTCAGGAGGACTCCCCATCTATTCTCTTGAACATATCTATCCCTCACAAAGTGTATTCACCTCTTATAAAAAGTCGGCTATCTTCCGGCCCACTTTTTTTATCAACTGTCGTCATCACGCAAACGAAGTATCGAGTACCAATGCTGGACTCAAATTATCTTTTCTTCTCGCTACTAATCCCCAATTTCGGAGACTGCTCAAAGGCACTAATGTGGTGATTAATCCGATGGAGAATGTTGACGGGGTGGTTACGCTGGAGCAGATGCTCAAATGGACTCCAAAAGATAAACTCCATGCAGCCCGATATAATTGGGCAGGACAGGAGTATTACCTCGAATATTTCAATCCCAAAACCCCATTTAAAGAGGCGAGAGTGAAACCCGGGATCTGGCAGAGATGGCTTCCCGACATCTGTGTGGATAACCATGGTTTTCCTTCTCACGAATGGGAACAACCCTTTTCAGGTTACACTCCTTTTCGATTTAGAGAGTGGTGGATTCCCAAGGGATTTTTCTTTTTTTATCTTCCCTTCCTGGAGGAAAAGGAGGGTTCAATCAAAAGGAGACGTACTGAAACTTTTGGAAGGTGGATCTGGTCATTTCTTTTAAAAGAGAAAAGGATAATGGAAAGGAATCAAACCTTTTGGGAACGATATTGGAGATACCGGGAACCTTGGATTTCTCGATCTAAAAAGATGGATAAAGGGATCTTCTTCTTTCCTCTTCAAAAAAGATTTCGGTTGACCAATTATTCATACCGGTATCCTTCCATCACCACCATCGAATTTATTACGGAGGTGGCGGATGAGATTACGTATGGAGGATTTCTAAGGGATTGTATCAAAGCTCATCTTGAGACTAATCTTTCTGTCATAAGATTATTGAACTCTTGCCATTTTCCTGTTAAAAAGTATTGTTATAAGAAAAAGGAGGAGAAGGAATTCTTTTGGTGTCGGGAGAGGCCATTAACCTTTGAAAACTAAAAATCGAAGGAGGGAAAAGATGAAAAGAGTAGGAATAGTTTTTTTGGTTTTGGTCGGAATGATTGTGCTACCCTTTCTCAGTGTTGCACAGACCCCTGTCAAAGGGGGAACCTTGACTTGGGGACGAGGAGGAGATTCGGTGACTCTGGATCTTGCCCAGGCAACCGATGGAGAGTCGATTAAAGCAGGGATTCAGATCCTCGAAAATTTGGTGATGTTCAAAAAGGACAGTATGGAATGTGGAACCTCAGTTGGCAACTTCCTGGAGTGTTTCCAGTGATGGTCTGGTGTGGACCTTTAAATTAAGGAAAGGAGTAAAATTTCACGACGGAACTCCTTTTAACGCCCATGCGGTGAAGGTCTCTTTCGATCGGGTCATCGATAAGAATCATCCTTTTCATCAATATGGTACATGGAGATACCCTGCTTTAGGTTTAGGACCGGTTAAAGAAGTGAAGGTCATCGATGAATATACGGTGGCTCTCAGGACAGAAAAACCTTATGCTCCTCTGGTGGCCAACCTGGCCCTCTGGCTATGCCCCATTCTGTCTCCTGCGGCAATCGAGAAATACAAAGGAGATATTGGTCGAAATCCGGTGGGGACAGGCCCATTTAAGTTTGTCAAATGGATCAAAGATGACCAGATTATTGTGGAAAGAAATGAGGAATACTGGGGGGAGAAGCCTCATTTAGATCGCATTATTCTAAAGGCCATCCCGGAGGTTTCCGCTCGATATATGGCTCTTCAGACCGGAGCGATCGATATTGCGGATGATCTTGATCCAGACTCCATCCAGATGGCAAAAGGCAATCCAAACTTTAAGGTCATTGAACGACCCAGTGTGAATGTAGGCTATCTGGCCATTAATACGAAAAAACCGATTTTGAATAACAAATTAGTTCGACAGGCGATTGCCCATGCGATTGATAAAGAGACTATTGTAAAGACTATTTTCAGGGGTTTAGCCATCCCTGCGGTGAATCCATTTCCTCCAAGCATCTGGGGCTATAACTATAAAATCAAGGATTACGAATATAATGTGCAGAAGGCAAAGGCCCTTCTTGCTCAGGCAGGATATCCTAACGGATTTAGTACTGAACTCTGGGCGATGCCTGTGTCCAGAGCCTATATGCCAGAACCGGTCAAGACTGCAGAGCTGATTCAGGGATATTTAGCTGCCGTAGGCATCAATGCCAAGATTGTCCGTCATGAATGGGGAGCCTATCTCGATAAGACTGCCAAAGGGGAACACGACCTCTGCATGCTTGGGTGGCTGGGAGGAAATGCGGATCCGGATAACTTCCTTTATGGGCTTCTTCATTCTGACAACTCAAAACCCCCCGCAGCTAATGTAGCCTTCTGGCAGAACCCGGAATTCGACCGGCTGGTTAAAGAAGCCCAGGGACTTTTTGGAAAAGAGAAAAGAGCCCCTCTTTATTTAAAGGCGCAGGAGATCTTTCATGAAGAGGTTCCATGGGTTCCTCTGGCTCATTCAACCATTGTTCGAATCTATAACAAAAAGCTTCATGATGTTCCCCTTAGGCCCAATGGATTGAATTCATTTCAGATGGTCTGGAAGGAAAAGTAGGAAGGGGTTTAAAGATTTTTGATCTCTTTCATCTCAAGACGTTTATTTCACCTCATATTCATCCTTATCGGGGTCTCCATCCTGGTCTTTTTAATGCTCAGACTCATTCCCGGAGACCCCGCTCACCTTCTTGTCGGAGAGTTTGCCTCTCCTCAGGATGTTGCCCGCATTCGTGAAAAACTGGGTTTGAATGAATCCTATCCCTACCAATATTTCATTTATATAAAACATCTCCTCAAGGGAGATCTGGGAATTTCAATCCGTTCCAGCCTGCCAGTGTCACAGGAGATCTGGGATCGATTTCTTGCAACGGTTGAGCTTTCCGTAGCCGCCATCTTTCTTTCGAGTCTAATCGGGATCATTGCGGGAGTCATCTCCTCGGTCAAAAAGTATTCCATTTTTGACTATTGTTCAATGGTGCTAGCCCTGGCAGGAATCTCCATGCCCATTTTCTGGTTGGGGCTGATGCTCATCTATCTCTTTTCGGTTCTATTAGGAATCCTTCCAATGATGGGTCGGTTTACAATGGGAGTGGATTATCACCCTGTCACCGGTCTGGTGATTCTCGATAGTCTTTTAACAGGTCATCTTTCCCTTTTTTTTAACTCCCTCAAGCATCTCGTCCTTCCCGCTTTTACACTTGCGACTATTCCGATGGCCATTATTGCACGGATGACTCGATCCAGCATGCTGGATGTGATGTCGAAGGATTATATCCGTACCGCCCGGGCCAAAGGTTTGAGTCCCCGGAGAGTGATTTTTCAACATGCTTTAAAGAACGCCTTTCTCCCCATTGTGACTGTCATCGGCCTCAATTTTGGACTCCTTTTGGGGGGTGCAGTTTTAACCGAGACGATTTTTTCATGGCCTGGATTAGGCCGGTATGTGGTGGACTCGTTACTGGCAAGAGACTACCCGGCAGTTCAAGGATGTATTCTATTTTTTGCGGTGATCATGGTTTTGGTAAACCTGGTCGTGGATATTCTGTATTTCTACCTTGACCCGAGGTTAAGAATCAATGGAAAAGGTTGAGGCCTTTGCAGAATTAAGAAAAAACAAGACTGCGATGGTCGGGCTTATACTGATTGCCCTGCTTGTCCTTCTGGCGATCATTGGTCCTTCAATTTCACCCCATCATCCTCTTACACCAGATCCAATCCATCGTCTCCAGGGACCCTCCTGGAGGCATCCTTTCGGGACAGACAGTCTGGGAAGAGACATTCTCAGCCGTGTCATCTACGGAAGCCGAATTTCTATCATTATTGGATTGATCGCTGTATCCATCTCTCTCGTTCCAGGAACTATTCTTGGACTTTTAGCTGGCTTTTACGGAAGAAGAATTGATGAACCCATCATGAGGTTCATGGATATCATGCTTGCCTTTCCAGCCATTCTTCTTGCTATTTTTATTACAGCTATCCTGGGCCCCAGTCTATTAAATACCATGATCGCGGTGGGAATTGTCTATATTCCTCATTATGCGAGGATTGTACGGAGTACCGTGCTTTCGCTGAAAGAACAACTCTTCGTTCAGGCGGTGAAAGCTTTGGGAGGAAGTGATTTGCGAATTATTGCTCTTCATATTTTTCCCAATACGATTCCCCCCATTATTGTTTATGCAACCCTTGGAATGGGGACGGCTGTTCTCCAAGCGGCTGCTCTCGGCTTCCTTGGACTTGGAGCCCAGCCCCCGACGCCTGAATGGGGGGCTATGCTCAGTGAGGGAAGGCAGTATATTCAGATCGCTCCCCATGTGGCTGCCTTTCCCGGATTAGCCATCTTTACTCTTGTTCTGGGTTTTAATCTTTTTGGAGATGGGCTGAGAGATGTACTGGACCCAAGCCTACGATAAAGAGATTAACGTTATTAAGAACGTGAATTAAGAACGTGAGGAGCAAGGTGTAAGGAGTATAAAAAATTAAAAATATTATGAAACCATCATTATTAGAAATTAATGGATTAAAGACTTATTTTTATACCCGGAAGGGGGTGGTCAAGGCTGTTGATGGGGTAGATCTTAAGATCGCTGAAGGGGAAACGATGGGATTAGTGGGTGAATCGGGTTGTGGAAAAACCGTTACGGCCCTCTCCATTATGCGTCTGATTCCAGAACCGATTGGTCGAATCGTGGAAGGGGAGATCCGGTTTAATGGAATCGATTTAGCCCGAGCCTCTGAAAAGGAAATGCAACGGATCAGAGGGAATCGGATTTCCATGGTTTTTCAGGAGCCTATGACCTCTCTTAATCCTGTATTCAAAGTTGGTTTTCAAATCGCAGAAGCCATTCAGCTTCATCAAGGAGTTTCAGCTAAAGAAGCATGGCAACGGGCCATTGAAATGCTCAGGATGGTGGGCATTCCTTCCCCGGAATCGAGGGTCAACGACTATCCCCATCAGATGAGCGGTGGAATGAGACAGCGGGTCATGATTGCTATGGCCCTTTCCTGTCATCCCCAATTGATGATTGCAGATGAACCTACAACTGCTCTTGACGTGACGATTCAGGCACAAATCCTTGATTTGATTCAGCGTTTGAAGGAACAGGTTGGATCCTCCATCCTTCTCATTACTCATAATCTTGGAGTGGTGGCAGAAGTCGCTCAGCACGTGGGGGTGATGTACGCTGGGCATATCGTAGAGTATGGGGATGTCATTTCTCTTTTTCGAAATCCAAAGCATCCATATACATTAGGTCTTTTTCAGTCTATTCCTCAAAAAAGAAGGACGAAGAAAAAGGATAGACTTCAAGTCATTCCAGGGACCGTCCCAGATCTCCTTGGGCTACCCGTTGGATGTAAATTTCAGGATCGATGTACCCATGTTTTTCAAAAATGTAGAGAGGAATTCCCTCCATTGATAGAAATTGAACACGATCATCAGGTTAGGTGTTGGCTTTATGGATGAGGTTTTGGTGGAAGTTAAGAGATTAAAAAAATACTATTCTCTTCAACGAGGTCTTTTTTCAAGAAGAAAAGCAGTGGTCAAGGCTGTGGATGGGGTGGACCTTATTATCCGGAAAGGAGAAACCCTGGGTCTTGTTGGGGAGAGTGGTTGCGGGAAATCCACCCTTGGTCGTCTGATCTTGAGGCTCGAGGATCCTGATGAAGGAGAGGTTCGGTTTGAAGGAAGGGATATCCTTCATCTTCAGGCAGAAGAGTTAAGGAAACTAAGACGGGAGATCCAGATCATTTTTCAGGATCCCTATTCTTCGCTCAACCCAAGAAGAAGAATCGATGCCATTATCGGAGAACCTTTAGTAATCCATGGGATGACGAAGGGAAAAGAATTGGACGGGAAGGTGACCGAATTGATGAGGGTAGTTGGACTCAGACCGGAGCAGCGGTTTCTTTATCCCCATCAGTTCAGTGGAGGTCAGCGTCAAAGAATCGGAATTGCACGAGCTCTTGCTCTTCAACCCAAGTTAATCATTGCGGATGAACCTGTTTCAAGCCTGGATGTTTCCATTCAGGCCCAGATCATCAATCTCCTCCTTGATCTTCAATCAGAGTATGGACTGACCTACCTCTTCATCTCTCATGATTTGAATTTGATTGAATACGTCTCTGATTGGGTGGCTGTCATGTATCTGGGAAAGATTGTAGAGTATGCCAAACAAGAAGTCATTTATGAAAGACCGATTCATCCTTATTCTGAGGCGCTATTCTCAGCCGCTCCCAGTCTCGATCCTCTTGAAAAAAGTCAAAGGATATTACTGGAGGGAGATGTTCCGAGTCCGATTAATCCTCCTTCAGGATGCCGCTTTCATACCCGTTGTCCTTTAAGAATTCCTATTTGTGAAAAAGAAGAGCCAACACTAAAAGAAAGGCCGAATGGATCGCTAGTGGCCTGCCATGTTCGGTAAGGTCATTCAATCCATTTTACCATTTTCGTAAATTCTTCTCTTGGAGATTTGAAACGATTAATAGGATTTTGTTCATCCGGGTAACCCAGGGCTATTCCAATAACGACATGCTTATTTTCCGGAATATTGAGCAGTTCTTTGATATCTTCTTCATAAGCTGTAATCAATCCAATCGGGCAGGTTCCTAAACCATATTCATGGGCCACAAGGAGAAAATAGCCTAAGATGATTCCAATATCCACCAAACGAGATTTCGGGAAGGAATCATCCAGACAGATCAAAATAGCTACTGGAGCCCCATAAAAATTGCAGCTTCCTTCGTTGATAAATTGATTCGGGTCAACCTTCATTTCCTCAAAAAAGGGATTCATCATCTCGAGCGTTTGAGCCCCTCGCTTCGCGATACTCTTAGGAAGAGGTTTGACATTCCCGGGGCTACAAGAGATCTGTTTTTCCCGATAGGCTTTCAAGAGACGGCGGCTCAATCTTTCTTTTTCTTCTCCACATATAATAATAAATTCCCAGGGCTGGAGGTTGATCGCCGAGGGGGCAAGAGTGGCCCATTTGATTATCTCTTCGATTTTTTCTTTAGGGACCGGATCAGGTTTAAAAGCCCGAATGCTCCTTCTTCCCTGAATCGCCTGGATCAGTTCCATAGAATACTCCTTTCAAACCGCGAATTTAAGAAACAAAATAACGAATGATCATTCTCCGTGTCAAGGTCAGGTATGAGGGCTTCGTAAAAATTAATTTGACAATTCATATGAAGAGGATATAAAAATTTAGAGGGTCCGGAGATAAAACATCATTTTGTAAAAATTTTTTAGACCCTGAACAGGCCAATAGAGGAGGAATCTGGATGATACGGGCTAAACTATGGTTTCGTTGCGCAGCAATGCATGACCCAGTCACCCCCATTATCGTTCAACCTGCCCTCATTGGATGGGAAGCCAAGCAGAGACGAGTTGAACTTCGGATCGAGCGCGCCTTTAACGGAGAGGAATTAGTTCGTCGGATGAAAGGATGGGTCACCGTTGATCCCAATAAAGTCATCGAAGTGGTTGAGCGATTTGGAAGATTAAAGGTTTTAGATGATCGGGATCTGGTGATCGAGTTTGAAAAGATGGAAGATTTTGAAGGCCTTCAGAAAGCGTTACAGCAATATTTTGGAAATGAAGTGGATGTAGAATTAATCAAGAAAAAATGATTTTTATCTTTTGGGTGGCATGGCCCAGGCAAAACCGTCCACAACGATCTCACCCTTTTGATTGAGGCAGACCGTTCTAAATTTAACACGATTTTTCTCAGGGATAAGCTCAGTCACTTCAACTCGAGCTGTAATGGCATCTCCAATTCTAACCGGTGCAAGAAATTTAATCTCATGAGAAAGATAGATCGTTCCATGGCCAGGAAGAATATTTCCAAGAATATTGGAGAAGAGTCCAATGATCAGGGCCCCATGAGCAATTCTTCCTTTAAATCGGGTTCTTTGAGCGTAGGCTTCATCTAAATGAAGGGGATTAAAGTCACCAATGACCCTGGCAAAATCCTGGACAAGTGCTTCGGTGATGACTTCTGTGAGTTCTGCTGAATCCCCGATCTTCAACTCCTCTATATTTTTACTATTTAACATCTCTCATTCATTCTTTTTAGGGATAGTATAATAAAGACACTTTAGTCGT
>JBDOIB010000298.1:0-8348 GCA_041082155.1 Thermodesulfobacteriota bacterium
AGGCTGTTAAGTGAATCTATATCAAAAAGCAAGACCTGACCCCAATTTTCCTACCCCAATTTTTAATTGACGATGAAGGAAAGCTATGGTCCGTATCTGAAGCAGGGTCAATTCGGTGGCAAAAATGGTCTAAGATCTATCCTATACTTTTTCGGATTGACCCGAGCAAGTTAAAATAGCTCAGCTAAAGGAGTAAAATTTGAAACACTACTTTGCGTATGGGTCGAATTTATGGCGGAAGCAAATGGAAGATCGGTGCCCCGATCATCGAGTCATTGCTCAGGGTATTTTAAAGGGTTATCGCTGGATCATCACAACAAAAGGTTATGCCAATATTGTTAAATCCGAAAAAGATGAGGTTTATGGTATCGTCTATGAAATATCAGATTCGGATGAGCGAAGTTTGGATAATTGGGAAATCAAGAAGGCTGGTTACCATAAGGAAATGGTTACTGTAGAATGTGAAGGGCAACCCCTCGAATGTTTGGTCTATGTAGATTCTGTCTTAGAAATAGGTCCTCCCAGACAGGAATATATAAAGAGAATCAATAAAGGTCTTTCCGATGCCAACCTCCCCCAGGTCTACATAGAGCGATATATCCGCAAATTTATCCCCCCAATGACATAATGGTTCCTTCCCTTGACTTCACAAAATATTGTGCTAACCTTAAAAATTGATATCCATATTTAGTATTTGGAGGAAAAGAATGAATTTAGCCCCTCTGACTCCAAACGCCTTAGCCGTCCTTGAGAAGCGATATCTTAAAAAAGATCTTCAAGGGAATATCATTGAAACCCCGGAAGAACTATTTCGCCGGGTAGCAAAGAATATTGCCTCGGCAGACTCAATTTATGATCCCTCCGCGGATATTTCATCCATTGAAGAGGACTTCTTTCAACTCATGGCTTCTCTCGATTTCCTCCCCAACTCTCCCACCCTGATGAACGCAGGTCGGGAGCTCCAGCAACTCTCGGCTTGTTTTGTCCTTCCTGTTGGAGATTCCATGGAAGAGATCTTTGATGCCGTCAAACACATGGCTCTGATTCAGAAGAGCGGTGGTGGAACAGGATTCTCCTTCTCCAGACTCAGACCCAAAAATGATGTGGTTGGTTCGACGAAAGGGGTATCCAGCGGTCCGGTCTCTTTTATGAGTGTCTTTGATGCAGCGACTGAAACAATCAAACAGGGAGGAACCCGAAGGGGCGCCAATATGGGAATCCTTCGAGTGGATCATCCGGATATTCTCGAATTTATCCAATGTAAAGATAGAGACCATCGATTCAGCAATTTTAATATTTCTGTGGCTGCCACCGATGAGTTTATGGAAGCCGTTGAAAAGGGAAAGGAATATCCTCTCAGAAATCCAAGAACAAAAGAAATCGTAGGCTATCTTCCCGCCCGAGAGGTGTTTGAAAAAATGGTCTATTATGCCTGGAAAAATGGAGATCCAGGGATCATCTTCATTGATCGAATTAATCGGGATAATCCCACTCCCCAATTGGGAGAGATTGAGAGTACAAACCCCTGCGGGGAGCAACCTCTGCTTCCCTATGAATCCTGTAACCTTGGCTCCATCAATCTTTCCCACATGGTGAAGAATGGAGGGATTGATTGGGAAAAACTGGGTTCAGTGACCGAAAGGGCAGTTCATTTTCTGGATAACGTCATTGATATGAATCGTTACACCCTTCCTCAGATTGAGACAATGACAAAAGCCAATCGAAAAATCGGCCTGGGAGTCATGGGATTTGCGGATCTCCTTATCCAGCTGGGAATCCCTTATAACCATCCGATGGCCTTCGAGCTTGGTGAGCGAATCATGGCATTTATTCAGGAGAGGGGTCGTCAGGCCTCCTATCGACTGGCCCTCCAAAGAGGGTCCTTTCCCAATTTTGATAGGAGTACCTTAAAAGGAAAATGGGACGCGATGAGGAACGCTACGATTACCACCATCGCTCCAGCAGGAACGATCTCCATTATTGCAGGTACCTCTTCAGGGATTGAGCCCCTTTTTGCCCTTGTCTTTGTCAGACATGTCCTCGATGGGAAAAGGCTTTTAGAGATCAATCCGTTTTTTGAACAGGTGGCAAAAGCAGAGGGATTCTATTCAGAAAGTTTGATGAAGAAGATTCTCGAGACGGGTTCGTTAAAAGATCTTCCAGAGGTTCCGGAAAAGGTGAAGCGACTTTTTTTGACTGCCCATGAAATCTCTCCAGAGGACCATATTCGAATGCAGGCATCCTTCCAGAAGTATACTGATAATGCAGTTTCTAAAACGGTCAACTTTCCCCATGAAGCCACGGTAGATGACGTCGCAAAGGTCTACCTCTTGGCTTATGAATTGGGATGCAAAGGGGTGACCATCTACCGGGATCGAAGTAAAGAAGAGCAGGTTCTCTATAAAGGAATCGCCTCAAGAGAAGAAGAGAAGATGGATTGGTCTAAAATGGAACGAAAGCCACGAGCTCGTGGGGATGTAATGCACGGTTCAACACGTAAAATTAAAACGGGCTGTGGAAACCTCTATGTGACTGTAAACGAGGATGAAGAAGGAAGACTCTTTGAAATTTTCAATCAGATTGGGAAAGCCGGAGGTTGTGCTGCCTCCCAGTCCGAGGCTATTGGCCGTTTGGTTTCTCTGGCTCTTCGATCGGGAATTGATCCCGTGGAGATCGTTCGCCAGCTTAAAGGGATCAGCTGTCATATGCCGGTCTGGTCTCAGGAAGGTAGGATTCTTTCCTGTTCGGATGCCATCGCAAAGGCAATCGAATGGCATCTTCGAGAAAAAAATAAAGCTAAGGTTGAGTTCCAGAGGGAAAGTATAGAGCATTATAGGACTGCTCCTTATCCTCTCATAGAAGAAAAAATCTCGATCTCAGGCAAATCGAATTCAACCTTCCAGAGGGGAGCATGCCCCGAGTGTGGAGGTCCCCTCCTCTTCGAAGAAGGCTGCGTCAAATGTCTCTGTGGCTACTCCGATTGCGGATAATTGGGAAGATGATTTAAAAAAGTCATTCCCGATGAAATTTCATTTTATAATGGGTCAGGTTCGCCAGAGCTTTGGCTGCCCTCTCCGGGGTCTGAAAGTTTGGAATCCCTGAAGCTTCAAGCCTCTGAATCTCTTCTTCCCAGATCCCCTCGGGAGCAGAAATACAGCAGAGGATCGGTTTTTTTCTTTCGAGGCGGGTTAGAGAATCTGCCAGTATTCCGACAGCTGATCGATTGGCCGAAGCAAACATGATACAGAGGAGAATGGCATCAATTCCCTGGTCTTCTAAGACTGCTTCTACAATACCCTGAATGGCTTTGGAATCATACCATGCAGGTCCCATATCCACAGGATTGGATCGAATGGCAAGAGGAGGGAGGAGGGTATTGATCTTCTTCTGGGTTTCTGAAGAGAAGGGGGAAATGAAGAGACCTTCTCTCTCACATACATCACAGGCGGCCATTCCGGGACCGGCTTGACCGGAGAGCACCGCCACATGATTCCCTTTTGGCAACAAAGAAAGGGAAAAGGCCTTTGCTGTATCGAGAAGCTCTTCTGAGCTCTGGACACTGAAAATACCTGCCTGCCGGAAGGCTCCCAGATAGATCTCATAATTTCCGGCGAGGGAGCCTGTGTGAAATTGGGAGGCTCGATCACTGGTGGAGGAGATCCCAACCTTATAAGCGAGGATCGGTTTTTTTTGATTCATTCGTTGAGCCACTTCGATCAGTCTTCTGGGTTTATCCACTCCTTCGAGATACATGGCAATGACCTGGGTTTCCGGATCTTCATTTAAATATTCAAGCATATCCCAGAAATCAACATTACATCGGTTTCCCAATCCCACAACCTTACTTAGCCCTAAATTCTCTCTCATAGAGAGAAAAGCCATCAGATGGGACATCCCACCGCTCTGACTCAAAAGACTAATCTTTCCCTTTTTTGCTCGTGAAAACTCTGGGGTAAAAGAGGCATTGAGAGGGTGATGAAGGTTTACAACTCCAAAAGTATTTGGACCAATAATCTTTATCCCGTATTTTTCGGCAATTCTTAAAATTTCTTCCTGAAGTTGTTCCCCCTTGCGATCTTCAATCTCCTTAAACCCCGCGGTAATAAGAACAATAGCCTTAATTCCTTTTTCTCCGCACTCCAGAAGAATTTGAGGGACCTGCTCTGCAGGAAGAACAATGATCCCAAGATCGATGGGAGTTTGAATTTGGCTGATGGAGGCATGGGTCTGAATTCCAAAAACCTCCTTCTTCCCTGGATTGATCGGATAGATCGGCCCTGGATATCCCCCTTCGATAAGACTTCTCATCACATGGGATCCCAATTTTGAAGGATTGTCTGAAGCACCGATGACGGCTACAGCCCTCGGTCTGAAAAGGGCCTCCATCGCCTCCCACTTTTTCTCCATTGATTTCATATCTCCTTTATTTTTACTCTATCCAAAAAATTTATACTTATGATAACGTAGATAGTGCTCCGCTATGAAATTGAGGGGTTTCTTCGCCTTTGGAAACTCCTCATGGAGGGTCCAGAAGATTTCTGAAAGGTGAAGCTCCTGTGCGGAGGGATGCTCGGCAGCTAATCTATAAAATTTTCTACCCTCTTTCTCATATTCCTCAGGACTCATTCTGATCCGTCCAAAAATCTGAGGTCTGGGTTGGCCTGAAAAGGGATATCGGGAATCGTATTCGGCATAATCTGGAAAGATTCCAAGAATAAATAGGCAGAGATCGGCGATCCTTTTATAGAAGCCCAGCCGGTATTCCTTTTCCACCTCTTCACATAAGGTGAGCAGACTATACATATCTAAATCGTTAAATCGGATATTTTCAAAAAGATACTCTCCTATTTGGATGGTAAATACATAGGTTTGCACTCGAGTAAAGGAGGAGAGCATATCGGCCAGATATTCCAGTAAAGATTCCCTGCTGAGCAGGTCTACGACCCCCTGAGTATCAAAGATGGGAATTTTGGTGGTCCCGGTTTTCTCAAGGGTATAGCTTGTCTCTTTAAGATCCCGTAGGACCCTACGGAGAAGAATCTCAAAGAAAAGGGGAGGAGAGATTCTCAAAAAGGTCTCCTCTTCATCCATCACTCTTCGAAAGACCTTTTCATCCTCGATAAAGGAAATCCTAAATTTTTCGTCCTCCCGAAGAATCTGCTTGAGTTTCGGTTTGTCGATTACACCCGGAGAGACGGTCTCTATCAAAAAATCCAAATCCTTTTCCGTTAATTTCAGAAACTTGGGTTGAGCCATAACTTTTAACCTCACCTGAAAATGAGAATAATCTTTTCGATTATTATTTTAAATCTTCAAAAGAAGGTTATCAACCAACTATTTGATTATCCTTTTCCGATCAGGGGAATTTCCTAAATTCATTTGACACCTCTCCTAACTTGGGATATTAATTTAAAAAAGGAGGCTCCGAAGAATAACTGAAATGGAAAAACGATTAGTATCGATTGTTCGATATGAAAAACCCATCGAGTCGGTCCGAAAGGCTGTGGAACTTTGCCGGGGCTTAGATCATCTTCCTCATAATGCAAAAGTTTTTATTAAACCCAATATTGTATACTGGAACCGTCATACCCCTTTCCCCAAATGGGGCGTTATTACGACATCCAGGGTGATCGAGGATATGGTCCTTCTTCTCAAAGAGCGAGGAATCGATGAGATGACCATCCTCGAAGGGATTATCACATTTGACCCAAATGACCGGGAAACTCCCCTCCATGCTTTTGAAAACCTTGGTTACAATATACTTAAGAAGCGCTATGGAGTGAAGACCCTCAATATTTTTGAACGACCATTCCGAAAAGTCGATCTGGGAGAAGGAGTCACCCTCAATTTCAACGAAGATTTTCTGGAAGGAGATTTCCTTGTCAACCTCCCCGTACTCAAGACCCATGCCCAGACCATTGTGAGCCTTGGAATCAAGAATCTGAAGGGACTCATTGATGTCCCCTCCCGAAAGAAATGTCACAGTCCAGATCCTCAAAGGGATCTTCATTTCATGGTCTCCCATTTAGCCAATCGAACCCCTCCTTCCTTTACCTTGATCGATGGCATCTATACCACCGAGCGTGGTCCTTTTTTTGAAGGAAGGATCCGAAGGAGTAACCTTCTGATCGCATCCCCTGATATTCTTTCGGCAGATATGGTAGGGGCAAAGGTATTGGGATACGATCCATCGTCTATCCCTCACCTGGTTTATGCGGCGAAGGATCGTGGCCGACCTTTAGACTTCTCTGATATTGAAGTGATGGGGGAAAAAATCGATGAAGTGAGTTCCTTCCATGAATATGCCTTTCCTTATACTCGAGAGGGAACTCTCCCAAAAGCCTTAGATAAACTGGGAGTGAAAGGACTCTCCTATCCAAAATATGATGAGACCATTTGTACCTACTGCTCCGGGTTTACAACGGTTATCCTGATGGCCATAGCCAATGCCTGGAAGGGAGAACCATGGAACGAGATAGAAATTCTCACCGGAAAAAAGATGAAACCAAGTCCCGGGAAGAAAAAGACCATCCTCATCGGACAATGTATGGTGAGGGCTAACCAAAATCATCCAGACATCAAGGAAGTCATTCCTGTGAGAGGGTGCCCACCTGGCCTGAAAGAAGCCTACCAGGCACTCCAAAAGGCAGGGATTGACGTAAGCCCTCATTTTTTTGAAAATATGGATATGGCGGCCTGGTATTTTATGAAGAGATACGAAGGAAAACCGGAATTTGATGAATCTTTCTTCAGAATCTCTCGATGACCTTCTCTAATATACATGAGCTAAATGGAGGATCACCCATGCGAAATGAAACCCTTCTCACGTATTTCCAGAGACACGTAAAAGAACGTCCCCATAAGGTGGCCTTAAGAGAAAAAGAGTATGGAATCTGGCGGGACATTACATGGGCTGAGTATGGAGAAAAGGTGAGGCAGGTTGCGATGGGATTGATCAGCATGGGCCTTAAAAAAGGAGAACCCGTATGTATCATCAGCGAGAATCGACCCGAGTGGGTTTATGCTGATTTCGGGATTATGTCTGCAGGAGGGGTCACCACGGGAATCTACACGACCAATGCAGCAGAACAGTGTGGATATATTGTCCAGAATTCTCAATCCAGGTTCTACATCGCAGAAAATGAAGAACAGTTCGATAAAACCCTCAAATTCAGAAAGGATACCCCCCACCTCGAAAAGGTCATCGTCATCGAGATGGAAGGATTAAAGCGTTATCCAGATCCTCTTCTCATGAGTTTTGAAGAGCTTCTAAAACTTGGAAAAGAGTTTGATGAAAAAAACCCTGGACTCTTTGAACAACGACTGAGCGAGGTGACCCCTGAAGATCTGGCCGTTCTGATCTACACCTCTGGAACCACAGGTCCTCCTAAAGGGGCCATGCTGACCCATCGAAACCTCCTCTTCATGAGCGAGGCCATGGTGGCTGTCAATCCCATTCAAGAAGGAGACGAAACCCTTTCCTATCTTCCTCTCTGTCATATTTTTGAACAACTCTTTACCGTCCTCATCAATGCACGCTACGGGACTACTGTGAATTTCATCGAAAATACTGATACCGTCATGGACAATATGAAAGAAATCTCTCCTACGGTTACCTATGGAGTTCCACGGATCTGGGAAAAGTATGCCTCTGGGATTATGATCCGGATGTCGGATGCCACCTGGTTCAAACGAATGGTCTTTAAGGCCTGTATGGGAATCGGGATGAAATATGCCGATTTGAAACTGAATTTTAGACCTGTTCCATTCTATCTAAAAGTCGCTTATTTAGGCGCCTATTTAGCCATCTTTCGAAAACTCAAAGAGAGGTTAGGGTTCGATCGAGTTCGAATTGCTTATTCTGGAGCAGCTCCTATCTCCCCTGAAGTCCTAAAATTCTTTAACGCCATTGGACTTCCTTTGGTCGAAGGTTATGGTCAGACAGAAGGAACAGGAGTCACCACAGTCAGCCGGAAGGGCTTCTATAAGATCGGAAGGGTCGGTCCACCTCTGCCTGGAGTAGAAGTCAAAATCGCCTCTGATGGGGAGATTTTGGTTCGGGGAGAAGGAGTCTTTAAAGGCTATTTTAGAAATCCGGAAGCCACGGCAGAGACTCTTAAAGATGGATGGCTTCACTCCGGGGACGTCGGGGAACTGGATGAAGATGGATTTTTAAAGATTACAGACCGGAAAAAGGATCTGATCATCACTGCCGGCGGCAAAAACATCGCTCCTCAGAACATTGAAAATCAACTGAAGTTCAGTCCCTATATCAACGATGCCATTGTGATTGGAGATCGGAGAAAATATCTGGTGGCTTTAATCGCTATCGATGAAGAGAATGTGAT
>JBDOIB010000301.1:0-2614 GCA_041082155.1 Thermodesulfobacteriota bacterium
CTTCCTTCCAGGCCTGAAGTCTCCTTTTTTGCCTTTCCGTAAAAGCGGCGGCCAGAAGGGCCAGGCTCAATAGAATCATGAACCCGGCCCTATGGCTATAGCCTTTTGTTAAGATGTGCCGGAGGGCGACAAATAGGAATCCGACTCCGCACCAGAAGAAGATGGTAAATCGAGTAAAATAATTTTTTAACTTCCTCATCCTTTTTATTCTTGATAGCCCTCTTCTTTTCTCTTTGCCAGATCCACAATGCCAAAGGCCAACACAATCAAATAAACGATCAACAGAATGACCCACCCCGCGGTCTTAAAAGCCTTGTTGACGGCAAAGAGACTGAAGATCCCGTAGAAAATAATCATACAGATGACCATCAGGTCTTCAAACCAGTTAGGCCTTATTGCTTTCGGCAAAAATTTATGATTCACGACTAAGGTTTGAATTCCCCCATAAACAAAAACAAACCCTGCAATGTTGGCCTGAATCAAAATATAGGTTAATGGGAGTTTTACCACCGATACCATCAGAATCACCCAGATCACCACCAATGCGAAAACAATATAATAGATCCACCGAATATCCCCTTTGATCCAATTTCTCAAACCCGGCCAGAGATTATAAAGCATATCGGCCATCTGACGGGTGGCCGAATCAGTGACTCCAAGCTGAGTACCAAAAAGCACCCAGAACCCAATGAGCTGAACCCAGACCCATCCTGGGGTTCCTAAAAATTTACGAACCGCATCCCCCTGATAGGCTGCTACGGCCCAGCCTCCCAGTTTGGTTCCCTGAGGAATCAGACCAACCGCAAAGTTGACCGTAAGCCACATTCCAATCCAGCAACCCAAACCAAAGAGAATCCACTGGTCGATCCGAGCAAAGTGAAGCCAGTCTCTCCATTTCCTCATATTCTCTTCAGTAGGCCTGAAGACAATGCCGGTTGGGGAGACTTCAACCTTCTCTCCCCCTATAGCCCCTGAGATATATCCAACCAATTTACCCATTCCATAGCCCTTATCTCTAAACCAGTTTGAAGCAGAAATATTGAAAATCCCACCGGCAGCAGAATAGGCAGCAAAACCTCCAAGAAGGACTGGATCTGCCCCTTCAGGCATCATCCCAAAAGAGAAGAATCCTTTCGTTACTCTCCAGATCGATTCAGCAGGAACCCAACCAATAATAAGAATCACCAGAGAACCCACGATCGCCGCAACAAAGGACCAGGAGAGTTTTTCTAAGGTACTTTCTACCTTTCTTCCCCAGAGGAGCATGAATAGAACCAGGGCAGTCCAGATGAGACCCCAGACCATCACAGTCACTTTCTGTTCAGGCCCAGGCATCTTGTTGATTAGGATGGCCGTCCAGGCAGTAGCAGAAGTGATAGCCCACCCTGGTCCGATACAGACCACACAAGTAATAATCCAGAAGGGACCCCAGAGCCAGCGGCCAGGTTTTAAACGATTATACCCAATCATCATTGGTTCCCCGGTGAATATGACATATCTGATACATTCAAGATTAAAAAAGGTCTGAACGATACAGGCAATGGTTGTAATCCACATCAACATGGGCCCATATTGGACGGCAGCAGCTGGTCCCATCAACCACTCTCCACTTCCAATAGAAAGAGAAAGTAAAATTGCACCAGGACCAAGCATCTTCAAAGCGTTTTTTACACCTCTCGGTGGAGCCTCTGGTAAATCTCCTACCTTCCAATCCTGAAGACAACCCGCTTTAATCGTCTCGGTCATAGTCTCCCTCCTTTCTTATAATAGATAAAGGGTAAGGAAAAAGCCTTAATGATCGAATCTTCACCTCCTTTCTCTCATGAAAAGAATCAAATTCAGAATAATCTTTTTGTCCCGGGACTTAACTCTTATTAATTTAGGCTGAAGAGGGAAGGTAAAACAATTCTGAATAGGTCTATTTGAAGTGAAATAGAATTACGCGACAAATGTCAATATCTATTTTCATCAGAGTTTCTGGCTCTTCTGATAGTCCCGTTATGAAGAAACGCTCCTTTTATTTATTCTCATTCAATTAACTTCATACCACAATCAACTTTTTTGTCAAGCTTTAAAAATACCCAATAAAAAGATTGTTCTCTTTTTGATAATGTTACCCCGCTTATTTAAAAATAGTTCCCGCTATCTAAAATTTCTTCCCCTCTCTAATTCTCTTGATCTCCCATTCACTCTTTCCCGCCTTCTCTGCCTCTTTGGCCGCAAGATCGAACCTTCCCTTCTTTTTATAATATTCTATCGACTCATCCTTCATCGTGGATTCACTCGAGGGCTCCGAGATCTTCCCTGACCTAATTAAAGGGAGACTTATCATTCTCTTTGTATCCTTACTTCCGCAGGTTGGGCACTGAGTTTCGGTAACCTCGAAGGTTTTAGAAAATACTTCAAACTCCTTTCCACACCCCTGACACTCATAAGAATAGATTGGCATATCCCTCACCCCCTTCACCACTCATTAATTGAAGGATTTGCCTAGCTCTTCTCCATGGTCTTAATCACCGCATTTACCATCTGCTCTGTCATTTCGGGTCCCTTGATGGTAATGAGTTTATCATCGATCCTCATCGGCTCCCCGGTATAATAAGCCTTTCCCTTG
>JBDOIB010000325.1:0-1333 GCA_041082155.1 Thermodesulfobacteriota bacterium
GGAGGTTTCTCCTCTTCGCCAGATGAGGGTTGCGTATTTGGCAGTCTGCCAACCCACGAGAATAAAAAAGATGAAACATAGGAGAGAACTGATGGCATTCATGATTTGGGAGGTTTTTTTGGAGTACCGGGAGGCTAAGATATCGACGGAAATATGGGTCCGAAAAATCTGGGTAAAACCTAAGGGGAGTGCAACCGAAAGGGCTCCGAAGAATCCTACCAATTCATAGGCGCCTGTCAATGGAGTCCCAAGGGGTCTCATCACCATATTGATGCATGCGATACCGGTGAGTGTGAGAAGAGCAATTCCCCCGATCCAACAGAACCACTTACTCAACCCATGGCTTAATCTCTGGAGAAAAGAAATCATTTTCTTGGATCATTGAGGATGAGAAAAAGAAGGGGGATGTGAATCCCCCTTCTTTTTCATTTAATTTTTATCAATCCCGATATTCTTTGGAGTATTTTTCTTTGAGTTTTAATACATCATCAAGGATCGCTTTTGCAGGCAGACCCTTAGCCTCCGTATCCTTAATATACTTTTCGGTCATCGGTTTGAGAACCGAATACCAACGATCAATCTCTTTGGGAGAGAGTTCATAGACCTGAACGTTATAGGTCTTTTTTGACCATTCCATTGCTTCTTTCACATGGTTATCCACATACTGTCCTGTCCAGAGGGCCTGATCTCGACTGAGATCATCAATCACTTTCTTCACATCCGCTGGCAGAGACTCCCACTTTGCTTTATTCATCACCACTGCAAAAGAGACGACAAAGAGGTTGACATTGGCTGTGACATGACGACAGTATTCTGCATATTTAAAGTCTTTCATCACTTCCAGTGAAGAGACATTCCCTTTGATCACCCCTTTCTGAAGGGCTTCCGGAACATCCGATTGAGGCATTCCCACAGCAGCAGCGCCCAGCATTCCAATGATCTTTGCTCCTGTCCCCGAGGCTCTCAGCTCATACCCCTTGAGGTCCTCTAAACTCAGGATGGGCTTCATCGACATAATATTTGCAGGAGGGCAGGTAAACATCGTGATCACTTTAAATCGTTCAAGTTCTTTGGGTTTATATTTATTCACAATATCAAGAAGAGCAAGGCTGGCCACCTTTGCATTTGGCCATCCCAGAGGTAAGTCAATCGCTTCCACCACAGGGAACATCCCAGGGAAATAGGAAGGACAAGTACATCCGATATCAGCTGTTCCTGCTGCGACTCCATCAAACATATTCTTTGCATGGAGGAGGGTGCCTCCTGGGTAAGTCTCTACTTTCACTTTGCCTGCAGTCCTCTTTTCAACCTCAGTCTTCCATCGTTCCATCTG
>JBDOIB010000354.1:0-1390 GCA_041082155.1 Thermodesulfobacteriota bacterium
CGAGAAAGTTATCTCTATCTGAGCTCCCTTTACGCCGATGAAAGGGAGTATGAAAAAGCAATCGAGATCCTCAAACAGTTTCTTACCATTGAACCCGACTCCGCTATGGGGCTTTATTATCTTGGAAGAATCTACGCTGAGATAAAATCCTTTGAAAAAGCAAAAGAGTATTTATTAAAATCTCTTGAGATCGAACCCAATATGATCACAGTTCTGATGGATCTGGGAATCATCTATGAAATCCTTAATGAGACTCAAAAGGCCCTTGAAGTGTATCAAAAGATCCTTACCCTCAATCCGGAGCATAAACAGGCAAGAAATCGAATGGGACAGATTTATATAAAGGAGAAGAAGCTGGATGAAGCCCTCAGGGAGTTTCAGGAGCTTCAGAAATTGGGTTCCGATGACCTCGGCCTCCGAACCAAGATCGGTTTAATCTATCTGGAGCAGGGGAAATTCGATCAGGCCATCCTTGAATTTAATTTTGTCCTTGCGGCCAATCCCAAAGATGATCGGGTAAGATATTATCTGGGGGCAACCTACGTGGAAAAAGGATCACTGGATCAGGCCCTGGTTGAATTTAAAAAGATCCCTCCCGAGTCAGACCTCTTTTCGGATGCAAGGAGGAATATGGTAGTCATTCTCAGAAAACAGAATAAAAACGAAGAGGCGATCCGCCTGATGGAGGAGTCGATTCGACTCAAACCAAAAGACCCGGACCTCTATCTCATCCTCGCCTCAGTCTTTGATAAGGAGAATCAACTCCAGAAGGCTGTTGAAATCCTCAAACAGGGGTTGATCGAGAACAAAGATAACATTGAGCTTCTCTATCAACTGGGAGCCATCTATGACAAAATGGGGGATTTTGAGAAGATGGTCTCCTATATGAAAGAGGTTCTCAGACTGAATCCCAATCATGCCGATGCCCTGAACTATTTGGGTTACTCCTACGCGGATCGAGGCATTCATCTGGAGGAGGCCCTGGAATTAATCCAGAAGGCGATGACTCTGAAACCAAATATGGGGTATATCACAGACAGTCTTGGCTGGGTATATTTCAAATTGGGGGAGTATGAAAAGGCGGTGATCGAGCTTGAAAAAGCAAACCAGTTAACTCCAGATGATCCAATTATCTCGGAACATCTTGCCGATGCCTATTCAAAGGTCACCCAATTAGAAAAGGCTATCGAACTCTACGAAAAGGCTTTAAGATTGGAACCCAAACCCGATCAGGCAGAACGATTGAAGAAGAAGATCAAGGAACTGAAAGAGAAGAAAAGATAACTCGATCTATATTGTGTTAGCCTCCAGCTACAGGGGGGAAGATACTCACCACATCCCCTTCCTTTAGAATCTGATCTTCTTTTCCATGAATCCCGTTGACTAAAAT
>JBDOIB010000356.1:0-1345 GCA_041082155.1 Thermodesulfobacteriota bacterium
GTCCTTTCTCCGCCGTGTAGAGTATCCCTCTCAAGAAAAAGAATCTTGAATTTAAGGGTTGAACTTCCGCTGTTTAAAACGAGTATCCTCATTTCGGCGTTCTCCGCTTTCGACGAATCGCCTTATCGATTTCAACTGCAATGACCACAGAAAGAGCCACCCCAAGGATTCTCCACCACTCTTCCAAACTTAAAGATTCGGTACGGAAAACCCATTGAAGAGCAGGGACATAAACGACAGCGATCTGGGCCAAGAAGGCAGCGACCATGCTATAAAAAAGAAAGGGGTTGCTGAGAGGATTAAGGGTAAAAACCGACCTTAGTTCAGAACGGGAGTTCCAGGCCTGAAAGAACTGAAACAGGACCATCGTGGTGACCGCGATCGTTCTCGCCCGTTCAAGAGAAACCCCTTCCTCCAGAGCCGAAATAAAATTAAAAATTACTCCGGCGGAGATAATTAATCCCACCAGAACACTTCTTTCATACATCAACCTCGACATGATGCCTTCTCTCAGGCTTCTCGGCTTTCGTCTAAGAACATCCTTCTCCCCGGGCTCAAAGGCAAGGGCCACGTCCTGAAGTCCATTGGTGACCAAGTTGATCCAGAGGAGCTGGGCCGCCACATAGGGAATCGGAATATCCAAGGCCATAGCTACGAGAATCGAGACAATGGCTGCAAACCCCGTTGGAATGAGAAAGAGCGTTACTTTACGAATATTATCAAATACGACCCGCCCCTCTTCGACCGCATGAAAGATACTTGCAAAGTTATCGTCAGTAATCACCATATCAGCGGCTTCCCTTGCGACATCGGTTCCCGTCTTCCCCATCGCCACTCCAATATGGGCGGCCTTCAGAGCAGGAGCATCATTGACCCCGTCTCCTGTCACTGCAACAACCTCTCCGTGCTTCATCACCTGCTGGACAATTCTCAATTTATGTTGGGGAGAGACCCTTGCAAAGATTGATACTTCCTTTACCTTCCCAAAGAGCTCTTCATCGTTCATCGTCTCAAGTTCTTTCCCTGTAAGAACAATAGGATCCTTATGGCCGATACCCATCATCCTTCCGATGGCCTTCGCAGTGACGGCATGATCTCCGGTGATCATGGCGACCCGAATCCCGGCTTCATGACACCCTTTGATGGCCTCGATGGCTTCAGGCCTTGGAGGATCGATCATTCCTTGCAATCCTGCCAAGGTTAAATCCCCTTCAAGAGTTTCATGAGTAAGCTCTCCGAACTCCTGAGGGACTTCTTTATAAGCCATGGCAAGCACTCTCATTCCATCCTGGGCAAAATGTTCGGCAGTCCTGAGAATCTTTTCTTTATCAAGGGGCAACCCCCC
>JBDOIB010000364.1:0-1392 GCA_041082155.1 Thermodesulfobacteriota bacterium
TATTTTACATGTCCCCACTTAAATGTCAAATAAAGGAAAATGATGCCCTATTTCCAATAGAAGATTAAAACTCTTTGCCCCTTGGGTGGATCATTCCAGCGAGTGAGCCTGTGAGAGGAGATTATTTGTCCTTGCTTTTGTCTTTCATTTACTTCATAATTTTTTGTTGGAAATAAATGATTTCTTTCTCTTAACTCCTTAATTAGAATTGAATTTTTTAACATTCGATTCAGAAATGGAATATCCTAAGATTTCCATCATTCTTTTAACCAAAAATGGCGAAAAGTATCTCGAAGAAGTTCTTCGGGCCGTATTTTCTCAAAAAATAGATGACTCCTATGAAGTGATTGCAATTGATTCAGGCTCTATGGATAGGACAAAAGAAATTTTGAAACGTTTCCCGGTAAGGATTCAAGAAATTCCATCCATCTCCTTCAATCACGGAGAGACCCGTAATTTAGGGGCCCGTCTTTCCAATGGCCCTTTTCTTGTCTTTTTGACTCAGGATGCAACACCGATGAATGAATACTGGCTGAAACATCTCGTTGAACCTCTGAAGAGGAATGAAAAAGTAGCGGGTGCTTTCAGTAAACAGGTTCCGAGAAAAGAGTGTCCCCTCATGGAGCGCAGACAGATATTGCAAACAGAACTGGTTTCTGGAGATCAAGAGAGAATAAACTCCGCAATGGATAACCCTGAGTATGAAAAAAATCCCTACCGATATATCTGGTTTTCCAATACGAGTTCGTCCATTCGGAGAGAGGTCTGGGAAAAGATTCCTTTTAGGAGGCTGGATTTTGCTGAGGATCAGGACTGGGCTAAGAGGGTTCTGGAAGCCGGTTATCATACGGTTTATGTCCCAACCTCTGTGGTCATCCATTCTCATCATTACGGACCGCTCAAAAACTTCAGAAGACATTATGAACATGCAAAAGCAATGAAAGAACTCTTTGGAAAAAATGAATTTCCATTTTTTAAAGGAATTTTCTCAGCCACTCAATATTCCGTAAAGGCGGATTATCGGTTTTACCGGTCAGAAGGAGGGACAAGATTTGGGTTTGTAAAATGGTCTATTCCAAGCCTCCTTTGGTATCTCTCAGCCTTCTCTGGACTCTGGTTAGGAACAAAAAGGGATAGGATCCCAAAAGGATTAAGGGAGAGACTTACCCTTCAAAGCTCCACCCTAAGGGAATAGAAAGCGATGAGGATTCTTCAGGTCAGTCATGGATTGCCACCCCAGGAGAAGGCAGGAGTTGAGAACTACACTTTTTATCTGTCCTCCGCCCTGGCTCAATTGGGTCACTCCGTCACCGTCTTCTGTCGGGAAGAAAATCCGAATAAAGAGGAATTCTCAGTAAGAGAAGAAGAAATTAATGGTTTGAGAGTTATAAG
>JBDOIB010000374.1:0-2082 GCA_041082155.1 Thermodesulfobacteriota bacterium
TTTTAACTATCACCCTGCATCCTTCAAAATCATTCTCATGTCTTGAACAATGATTGCATAAAGGATTTCCGTCATCTCTTGGATGAAAGAAACAGTAAGTCAGAAAATAATAGTTTGTTGATTCAATTACAGAGTAGTAGACATAGGCTGCAAGTTGCTCCTTGTAACACTCATAGTTTTCCCAATTATCGTGCCCAATCCAGTTTCCATCAAAATCAAATTTCGTGATATAGTCGTGAAAACCAGTTGTTGCTTGATAGATAAATGGTGACCAGTGCTCTGCTAACTGTCTGTATGTTGGTGAACTTAAAGAACCCTTAAAGATGACCCCCCCCACTTGAAAGCTGACTATATGAAAATGGAGAGAAGGTAGAGGAAGGAGAATGAGAGAAAGAAAAAGGTTAGATTTTATAAGTCTGAGAGAAGGGAGCTCCTTGCCTGACCTCTCTGCATCCATCCTCGTATGTGCGAGTTTTTCTCTGAGTTATCGGGAAAACTCAGCTGACCTTATCCGGATTGGCAGAGAGGCAAGGAACTCCAAGCTTTCAAACGAGGTTTTCTCCTCAAAGGAGGAAACGGAGTTCCCTTCCTCTCAGACACTATTTCCTCAACCCAGTTCCAATCTTCTCAGGCTCATAACTTTCACCTTTGAGAACATGGAAAATAATGCAGAGAAGCTTTCTTGCAACTGCACATATTGCTACCATCTTGGCTTTCCCCTTGGAGAGGAGATGTTTGTAGTAAGCAGAGAGTCTGGAGTTTCTTTTAATACATCTGAGAGCCATATAGTAAGCGATTGTCCTGAGGTATGGATTCCCCTTCTTAGAGATTATAGCTTTCTTATGGATAGAGGAGCCAGAGATAAACTCCTTAGGAGAGAGACCAGCCAATTTCACCAATGCCTTAGAGGAGTCTATAGAGTTAATATCTCCCAGCTCAGCTATGAATCTACAAGCGGATCTTATATCAATTCCATCAATGACTGTGAGTTTTTGAGCGAGAGGAGAAGCCAAAGAGAGAATGGAGGAAGAGACCTCTTCAATTTGAGCTCTGAGGAGGGATATTCTCTGGATGGTTCTCCTGATGAGGTGAGGAGCGAATTTGTCAGGGACACCTATAGAGGATTTCATAAGGTTGAAGAGTTTCTCTGCTTTTCTCCTTCCAAAGATTTTGTTTCCATTATTCTTGAAGAGGGTAGTAAGTCCCTCAATTCCAAGCTCCACTATTTGCTCTGGGGTAGGGAAAGAAGAAAGGATGGCGAAGGGGATTTTAGAGAAGAGGTTAGAGAAGAAGGAAGAGAGTTCAGGGTTAGCATCTGCGAGGATAGAGCGGAGCTGGATTTTTTCTCTGGCGAGCTTTTTTGTAAGGGAGAGATACTCTCTGTGGAGGGTTCTAAGCTCTTTGAAGGGACTCTGAGGAAGTCTTGCTTTTCGAGCTTTACCATCTCTGAAGATTTTGGCTATAGTGAGGGGGTCGAGGTGATCGAGCTTAGAAGAGGATGGGTCATCAGCGATTCTCTGATGGAAGGTCTGTTCAGGGGAGACGATATAGAGGGGGAAGGAGTGTTTAAGGATTGCGTATCCAAGAGGTTTCCAGTAAGGGCCTGTAGGCTCCAGGACGAAAGCGGGAGAGGAATTAGAGAGGAGGGCTCTTCTTTCAACCTCGGAGAAGAGAGTCTTAAAACCTTCAGAAGAATTTGGGAAGGAGAAGTCTTTTCCGACTTTCTGAGCATTGCTCATAAGCTCGAAATGGGCATAATGGATGTTCTTATGGATATCCAAACTGACTATCAAAATATCCTTTTCCTTCATAGAGAACCTCCGAATCCCCTTCTTAAAAAAGAAGGGTTAGTAAGAGAAGATCATCTTCTCTCTACTAACCCATTGTTCATTATAACGGAAATAAAAGAAAGAATAAAATCTCTTCCAAAAGAAGAGATTAATTTTTTACACGAGGAGGAAATTTTATCTAATTCCATTACAGGAAAAAGTGCAATTAACTCTGAAATCCATGGAAGATACTTCCTTGCCTTCTCAAAAGGACTCATCCCTATCACTGAATGCTTCCTCTTAATGTTATAAT
>JBDOIB010000377.1:0-1179 GCA_041082155.1 Thermodesulfobacteriota bacterium
AATCTTCTCCGAAATCATTGGGGCATAATAGGCAGTATAATAGGGTAACATGACTGCTACCGCTTCTCCATGATCCATCACATGACTCCAGCTAAAAGAGTTTAAATGGGGGAGGCCTGCCTGTTTATAAAATATCACAGAGCCGCCTAAGGTGCTTGCAAGGGACATCATCTTTCGAGCTTCCCTGTCGAGCCCATCTTTTAAGACCCTTGGAAGTGCTTCAAACAGGAGCCTCAATCCTATCAATGCTCTACGGTTAGCCTCCGGGTCCACACCTTCATCAATATTATTAAAATAGCCTTCTATCAAATGACTCATTGCATCTAATCCCGTTACCTTGGTAACGTGGTGATCACAGGAGTAAGTAAATACCGGATCTACAATAGCTTCTAAAGGGACAATAGCAGGGTCAGAAATCATCTTTTTTACATGAAATTCCTTATCTGTAATAACGGAGAACTTTGTGAGTTCACTCCCTGTACCGCTTGTAGTAGGAACAGCAATAAGGTCAAGGATTCTCTTAATTTTTTTTGAAACTATCCCTGAACCAAAATAATCTTCAATTTCTCCTTCTCTTGTGGTTCCGAGGATCCCAGCAGCCTTCGCGGCATCGATGACAGAGCCTCCACCCACCGCAAGGAGTAAACCATAATCTCCAGCTAATATATGATAGGCAATTCTATAAACTGTTTCTTTACTTGGATTAGGTTCTACTCCTCCGACGATTCCGTAGGGAACCCTTTCTTTTTGTATGGATTGGAGAACCAGATCCAGTGACCCTGATTTTTTGACCGAACCTCTTCCAAGGACAATAAGAACCCTTTTCCCAAAACTTTTAACAATTTCACCAGCTTGTTGTGCGATAGCTTCTCCAAAATGGATTCTGGTTGGCTTCCAAGCCTTCAATCTCTTTTCAGCTTCTTCAATTAATTTTTCTTTCTCTTCCATTTCTGTTTTTTCCTTCAAATATCAGCATATTTTTCCATGCCGAGGCGCTTAAGTAATCCAGGTGTTGGGATTCCATCGGAATCCCACTCCCTTACCTTATAGTATTCGAGAATTGCCTCATCCAAACCAATAGGCACTTTTCCAGCTACCGGGCCTTCTTTTACAGGTTCTAAAAATCTCTTGGGATATTGAAAATCATGTTCTTTTTTCCATCCATATCGGATATTTAAT
>JBDOIB010000399.1:0-20565 GCA_041082155.1 Thermodesulfobacteriota bacterium
GTCCTTTATGATCGAAGCCACTCAGCCATCAGTATGGTTCAGCCCGGAGAGATTAATTGGGCACAAATATTAAAGGGTACAAAACACTTCCATGTGAGTGGAATTACCCCGGCTCTGAGTGCCTCAGCTGCAGAGGTGACCGCAGAGGCTTTGAAAGAAGCTAAAAAAGCCGGCTGCACCGTTTCCTATGACCTGAACTATCGAAAAAAACTCTGGAGTCCCACCGATGCCAAAAGGGTTCAGGAACCCATGATGGAGATGGTCGATGTCCTGATCACTACGGAAGAGGATACCAATGTGGTCTTCGGTATCAAGGAAAAGGATTACGAGACGGTTGCAGAAAAACTCGCTCAAACCTTTCATTTTAAGATTGTAGCGATCACCTTGAGGGAAGACCTCTCGGTCTGGAGAAACAACTGGACGGCCATTGCCTATCATGATGGAAAAATCTTTCGTGACCGAAAATACGAGGTGGAAATCGTAGACCGGGTAGGCGCTGGAGACTCTTTCACCGCCGGTTTTCTCTTTGGGTGGCTTAAACTGAACGATGTTCAAAAAGGAGTCCAGTATGGAAATGCCTTTGCGGCCCTTAAACACACCATTCCGGGTGACTTTAACTGGACCACCCTTGAAGAAGTAGAAGCCCAGCTCAAAGGTGCAGGGTTGAGGATCTCGAGGTAGC
Source organism: Thermodesulfobacteriota bacterium (assembly GCA_041082155.1). Taxonomy (GTDB): domain Bacteria; phylum Desulfobacterota; class BSN033; order BSN033; family UBA1163; genus CALIBK01. Next base: position 683 of record JBDOIB010000399.1, read on the forward strand.
AATGAGGAAATTCCCAAATCCCAAACATCCATCACCCAATAATAACCAAAATCCCAATGAAGGTTTATTTTATTATTTGATCATTGATGATTGGAATTTATTTGGAGTTTGGGATTTGGTGATTGGAATTTCTTAAACAGGAGGATTCTATGGAGAAGAGAGACGTTTTTAATCGGATGATTGAGGAAGGACTTATCCCTGTTATTCGCGTTGCCTCTGCCGATGAAGCTATTGATGTAGCAGATGCCATCAAAGAAGGCGGGGTAAGCTTCATCGAAATTACCATGAGTGTCCAGGGAGCGATTGATGTCATTAAAGAATTAACCCAGAAATATAAGGACGAGATTATTATGGGAGCAGGAACAGTTCTCGATGCTGAGACAGGAAGAGCGGCCTTGCTGGCGGGGGCTCAATTTATCGTCAGTCCCGTTCTTAATCTTTCTTTGATCGAGCTCGCTCACCGATACAGTGCCGTAGTCATTCCAGGAGCTGCCACCCCGACAGAGATCTTAACCGCATGGAATGCTGGAGCAGATATGGTAAAGGTTTTTCCTGCAGCCCAGCTGGGAGGACCTGAATACATCAAGGCGGTTAAAGCTCCCCTTCCCCAGATCCTTCTCGTTCCTACAGGGGGAGTGAATCTTCAGAATGCGGGGGCATTCATCAAGGCCGGTGCGGCAGCTCTTGGAGTGGGAGGAGAGTTAGTCGATAAAAAAGCGGTCAAAGAAAAGAAGTTCCATATCATCACCGAAAATACTCGAGCCTTTCTGAAAGCGATTAAAGAAGCAAGGGGCTAAAGGTGATCCATGAAGATCTCATTTCCATATCCGGGCTTAGAACCTTTAGAGATTCCCGATAAAAATCTTATCGGGATCTTCTCCCCCTCTACCATGAAGGCGGATGAGAGTGAAGAAGAGATCATCAAAGGGGCTCTCACCCAACCCATTGGGTCCTCTCCTCTCTCTCAGAGACTCAAAGGAACGGAAAAGGTTCTGGTATTGGTAGATGATTATACCAGAACCACTCCAACCCAAAAAATTCTTCCCCTCTTGATGGAAGAATTAGGAAGAATTGGAATCGAAAAAGAAAAGATACAAATTATGGTCGCCTTAGGGACCCATCGTCCGATGACTCAAGAAGAGATGGGAAAAAAATTTGGAGAGGAATTTCTAAAACAATATCCTGTTCTGAATCACTGCTGGTGGGATTCTTCTCAACTCATTTCTTTGGGGGAAACCCAAAAAGGGACCCCCATCCTTGTAAATCGAATCATCTGGGAAGTGGATTTTATCATTGGTGTGGGTCAGATTGTTCCCCATCGAGTCTCTGGATTTAGCGGAGGAGGGAATATCATTCAGCCGGGAGTCTGCGGGGAAGAAACCACTGGAAAGACCCACTGGCTTGCTGCCACCTTTCAAGGCCATGATATTTTAGGAAAGATAGAAAATCCTGTTAAAGAGGAGATCGAACAGGTGGCCATAAAAGCAGGTCTTCAGTGGATCATTAATACCATTCAGGACGAAACAGGTCGAACCGTGGAGGCAGTCGCTGGTGATCCCATTCTGGCCTACCGAAAAGGAGCAGAAAAATCCCTTCAAATCTATAAAGCCGACATCCCTGAAGAGGCGGATATCGTGATTGCGGATTCCCATCCCTATGATACTGACCTATGGCTTGCTGCAAAAGGGATTTACGCTTCGGAATTGGCCGTAAAGAAGGGAGGAGTGGTGATCCTCATCACCACCTGTCCCGAAGGAGTCTCTCCAAGTCATCCAGAAGTTCTTGAATTGGGTTACCAAACCTTTAAAGATACCGAGGAAATGATCCAAAAGGGCTTGATCAAGAAGTTGACCGTTGCGGCTCATCTCGTCCATGTAGGGAGAGTGATTAAGGAAAGGGCAAAAGGGATTATGGTTTCAAAAGGAATCTCAAAAAGGGATACCGAAAGGCTTGGCTTCCTTTATGCAAAAGATCCGAAGGAGGCCCTTGAGATCGCGTTGGATCTATTAGGGTCTCAGGCGAAAATTGTCGTTTTAAAAAGAGGAGGAGAAATATTACCACAAATTACTTCACCGTTATAGAGAAAAAGAGTTTCATTTCCCCTCCCTTAACCCACTTTATTCTAGGATTTACAGGAGAATCAAATGAAGGCAGTCATTAAATACGGAAAAGGCAAAGGAATGGTAGAGCTCAGAGAGGTTCCAGAGCCCAAAATTACTAAGGACGATGAAGTTCTGATAGAAGTCAAGGCCGTTTCCGTTTGCGGCAGTGACCTTCATATCTACCATGATGCCCATCCTTACTGGCCTCCCATGATTTTGGGACATGAGTTTTCTGGAGTGATTGTGGATGTTGGAAAATCGGTCACAGATTGGAAGGCGGGCGACCGAGTGGTCAGTGAGACAAGGATCGGTTCCTGTGGGGTCTGTTATGTCTGCCAGAGTGGATTTCCTCAGGTGTGTGAACAGAAAAGACCTTACGGAATTGGGGTAAACGGAGCTTATGCAAAATATGTGGTCGGTCCAGCTCGCCTTCTTCATTCGCTCCCCGAAAATGTTACCTTTGAGGTAGGGGCAATCGTTGAACCTACGGCGATTTGCATTACCTCGATTCTCGAAAGGTCCAATCTCCAGGCGGGAGAGACCGTTCTGATCATAGGCCCAGGGCCTATCGGTCTTATTTCTCTGGCCATTGCGAAGGTCTCCGGGTCCAGCCTGATTATCTTAACCGGTCGAAGTAAGAAGGGAGGACTCAGGCTTCAAAAGGCTCAAGAGCTGGGAGCGGATTTGATTATAGATACGGACCAAGAGGACCCCATACCGAAGGTCCTTCAGGCGACGAAGGGCTTAGGAGTGGATTGTCTCATCGAGACCTCAGGGAGCGCCGAGGCGATTTCAAAGGCGTTTGAAATGGTCAGAAGGCTCGGAAGAGTTTGTGCGATTGGAATTACAGGGGGTCAAGAGGTTTCAATCCCCTACGATCGAGGAATCTTTAAAGGGCTGAGATTTGATTTCTGCTTTTCCAGTAGCTGGACAGCCTGGGAAAAGGCAATTGCTTTAATCTCAAAAGGACTCCTTCCCCTTGAAAAACTCATCACCCATAGATTGCCCCTTGAGTCCTGGGAAGAAGCTTTTCATCTTTTGGAAACCCGTCAGGCCATAAAAGTAGTTTTAATTCCATAGGAAAAGAGGGAAAGATGGCGAATATTTTTCGAGTGGTGATCACGGATTGTGATCATGGGTCGATTGAAGAAGAAAAGGAAGAATTTAGTCGAATGGGTGCCGAAGTAACTCTTGCTCAGGTGAAAAAGAAGGAAGAAGTCATTCAAGCTTGTAAGGATGCCGATGGGCTCATTAACCAGTACACCCTACTGACACGAGAAGTTTTGGAAAACCTTCCCAGGTGTCAGGTGATTTCGAGATATGGGGTAGGAGTAGATTCGATTGATCTTCAAGCCGCTACAGATCTTGGAATCATTGTAGCCAATGTGCCAGATTACTGTGTGGAGGAAGTAGCGAACCACACCATTGCTTTAATCCTTACGTTATCCCGAAAAACAGCCTTCTTTGACCGAAAGGTCAAATCAAACCAGTGGGATTTTCGCCTCGGGATCCCCATCTATCGAATGAAGGGAAGGATCTTAGGGCTGATCGGATGTGGAAGGATCGGTATGGAGGTCGCTAAAAAAATGAGCTCCTTTGGGGTCAAGGTCATTGTTTTTGATCCTTATCTCCAAAAAACAGAAGAATGGATCGAATTGAAAGATATGGATGCGGTGTTAAAGGAATCCGATATGATCTCTATTCATTGTCCTTTGAATGAATCCACCCGCCATTTGATCGGGGAAAAGGAATTTCGGAAGATGGAAAAAAGACCCCTCCTCATTAACACTTCAAGGGGAGCGATTATAGATGAAAAAGCTTTGATTCAGGCTTTAAAGGAGGGGCTTATCTCCGGAGCAGGACTGGATGTGTTGGAAAAAGAACCTCCGGATCCCACGAATCCCCTTTTAACGATGGAAAACGTGATCCTTACCCCTCATGTGAGTTTTTATTCCGTCGAATCGATCAGTGAATTAAAGCGAAGGACGGCCGAAAATGTAGTCTCTGTCCTTCAGGGAAAATGGCCCAGATCGGTTGTTAACTCCCAGGTGAAAGGAAGAACGAGGGCAACGATCCTGGAATAAATTTTGAGGAATCCCATCATGAAAACCAAGCGCTTTGATCCAAAAAAAGAGTATCCCATTGGCTCCAAAAGGCCGGACCTCATTAAAACGATTACTGGCAAAGATTACAAGGATCTCACCCTGGAGAATTTAATTTCAGGAGAGATCCATGTCCAAGAGATTCGTATTAGTCCGGAGACGTTAGAACTCCAGGCTCAGATCGCAGAAACCCATGGAAGGCCTCAACTGGCCCTCAATTTTAGAAGGGCGGCCGAATTGACTCGAATCCCCGATGAAGAAGTCCTGAAGATTTATAATGCTTTGAGACCTGGCCGGTCCACCAAGGAAGAGTTGAGGGGGATGGCAAAAGAACTCATCAAAAAATATCAGGCGAAACTCAACGCAGCCTTTATCCTGGAAGCAGCTAAAATCTATGAAAAGAGAAACCTTTTGAAAAAAGGATAAGAAGGGAGGACCATGCCACGTTCTAAACGATTCGAATTATTATCCCAACGCCCCGTAAACAAAGACTCTTGTATTCAGGAATGGCCTGAAAAGGGTTTGATAAATATGGAGAGTCCATTGGATCCCATCCCAAGCCTTAAAATAGTGGATGGGATCGTGAAAGAGATGGATGGGAAAAAACAGAAAGATTTTGACCTCATCGATCATTTTATCGTCAAATATGCTCTTAACTTAAAAATGGCACCTAAAGCGATGGCCATGGATTCCCTAAAGATTGCACGAATGATCACGGATATCAACGTCCCTCGGGAAAAGGTGGTGGAGATTTTTAGCGGTCTTACTCCTGCAAAGATTCTTCAGGTGGTGAATTACCTCAATCCTGTAGAAATGATGATGGCCCTTCAGAAGATGCGCGCGAGAAAGACTCCCGCCAATCAGGCTCATGTCACCAATCGTAAAGATAATCCCGTCCTTTTAGCGGCCGATGCAGCAGAGGCAGCACTTAGGGGATTTGCAGAAGAAGAAACCACGGTGGGCGTTTCCAGATCTGCGCCCATGAATGCACTGGCCATTTTGGTTGGGTCTCAAACCGGACGTGGAGGGGTATTGACGCAATGTGCGGTGGAGGAAGCGCTTAATTTGAAGTTAGGAATGCTTGGACTGACCACTTACTCAGAAACCCTTTCAGTTTATGGCACCGAATCCACCTTTAAAGATGGAGATGATACCCCCTGGTCCAAAGCCTTTTTAGCCTCTGCTTACGCCTCTCGGGGAGTAAAAGTTCGGTTTACCTCTGGAACTGGATCTGAGGTATTGATGGGGAATGCTGAGGGGAAATCGATGCTCTATCTGGAGATTCGTTGCCTCCTCTGTATCAAAGGAGCTGGAAGTCAAGGGGTTCAAAATGGTTCCATCAGCTGCGTCGCACTCCCCCTTTCTCTTCCCGGAGGGGCAAGAACGATTCTGGCAGAAAATCTCGTTGCCACTCTTCTCGACTTAGAAATTGCTTCGGGAAATGATGCGATGGCTTCCCATTCAGAGATCCGGAAGAGTGCCAAACTCATGGCCCAATTTTTACCCGGAACAGATTTCATCTGTTCTGGTTACAGTGCTGTCCCAAAAGTAGAGAATATGTTTGGAGGAGGCAATTTCGATTCGGAGGATTTCGATGACTATTTAATTCTCCAAAGGGATTTTCTCACCAATGGAGGTCTTCTGCCGGTTCAAGAAAAAGAGATCATTGAGGTTCGTCGAAAAGCAGCAAAAGCGATGCAGGCCCTTTTCAAAGAACTCCGTTTTCCTCCTATCACAGATGAAGAAGTGGAGGCTGTCCCTTTTGTCTATGGGAGTCAAGATATGCCCGAAAGAAACCGTGGAGAGGATTTGATGGCTTCCGAAAGAATTATAAAGGAGAATATCACAGGAGTGGAGGTGGCAAGGATTTTACACCAACAGGGCTTCAAGGAGATTGCAGAGAGGATCTTCGAGATGCAGAGACAGAGGGTTGCGGGAGATTATCTTCAAACCTCTGCCATCTTTGACTCTCATTTTAATGTCCTGAGCGCCATCAATGACCCAAATGATTACAGGGGGCCTGGAACGGGGTATCGTTTAGAAGGGGAAACCAAAAGAAAGATTATTCAGCTTCCACAGGCAAAGGATCCAAAAGAGGATCTTACCTATGCTCCCCGCAAAGAAGTTCGTTTGAGATTGGAAGAGATCGGAGTGGCCTCCTTGGGACGTGATCCTCATGAAGTGGTGATCGGTTTAGGACCTGCTTTTAGTACGACGTTGAAAGAAACCATCAACGGGCTCCCCCATGATGAGGTGCTAAGGGAGATGATCCGTGGTATTGAAAAAGAGGGATGTAAAGCAAGGGTGATTAAGATTTATGAGACCTCCGATTGTGCCTTTATTGGACATAAAGCCGCCCAGTTAAGTGGATCTGGAATAGCTATAGGACTGCAGTCCAAAGGAACAGCCGTAATTCACCGAAAGGATCTTTCGCCCCTGGATAACCTTGAACTTCTCTCTCAAGCCTCCAATGCAACCTTAGAAACCTATTTTACCCTTGGTGCAAATGCAGCCAGATATGCCAAGGGAGAACCTGTCTCTCCCCTTCCTACGGTGATCGATAACACAGCAAGGTTAAAATACATTGTTCAAACCACCCTGATGCACATGAAAGAAACGGAGAGCGTTCATCCCCAAATCCCTCCCAAAGAATTAAAAATTGAATTTTAAGGAGTCAAATCTTCTGCCGAAGGAAAGTTGACAAAGAATCATTCATTTGATATGGATAAATTAATTTCAAAATGATGGAGGAGAAGCTATGAAAAATAAAAAGAGTGCTTTATTCCTGATGGGTATGATTGGGGTGATTTTTTCAATAATTGTTCTTCCGGTTCTCTCAACGGCTCAAGTGAAGTACCCTACCCGTCCTATTCAATTGATTTGCCCGTGGGGAGCCGGGGGTGGAACCGATCGAGTGGCTCGTATGCTGGCTGTTCTTCTTGAAAAGGATTTAGGACAGCCCGTAACCGTAGTCAATAGAACCGGTGGAGGAGGAGCGGTAGGTCATACCGCTGGAGCGACTGCGTCCCCCGATGGTTATACCTTAACAATTGTAACCGTGGAAATTGCTATGATGCATTGGATGGGTCTGGCCAAGGTTACCTACAAAGATTTTAAACCTGTAGGCTTAGTGAATTTGGACCCGGCAGGAGTCAATGTCCGGGCTGACGCCCCATGGAAAACTCTTAAAGAACTTCTGGATTACGCCAAAGCAAACCCAGGAAAACTGAAAGCCACGGGTACGGGGAAAGGGGGAATCTGGGATTTAGCCAGGGCTGGAATGCTTAAAGCAGCAGGCATCCCCATTGATGCCATTCCATGGGTTCCCAGCGAAGGAGCGGCTCCCGGTCTTGCCGAACTCGTTGCGGGTGGAGTGCAGGTTGTCACCTGTAGTCTTCCTGAAGCCCGTTCAATGATCGAGGCAAAGAAAGTCAAGGCCCTGGCCATCATGGGAGAGAAACGAGCAGACCTTTTCCCAGAAGTCCCGACATTGAAGGAATTAGGAATCAACTGGTCGATGGGAACCTGGCGAGGGATTGGAGTTCCTAAAGATACTCCAGAGGAGATCGTAAAAATACTGGAGAAATCTCTTGAAAAGGCAGTCGCCAGTACAGACTATAAAGATTTCATGACTAAGAATGGATTTGGAATCACATGGATGCCTTCTGCGGAATATGGGAAGTTTATGGCCGAAAGTGATAAAACCATGGGTTCGATTATGAAAGAAGTGGGTCTGGTGAAATAAAAAAGTCTCTACCCTTTAACCCATTCAATCCAATCTATAAATCCCCCAGCCCGTTCTGGAAGTGAGCTGGGGGATTCAGATTTTATGGATCAATGAAAAGGAACGATATCGTTGCGGGAGCAATATTTATTGCTTTGGGTTTATTTATCTTTACCCAAACCTACAGATTCCCCTCCCTTGAAAAAGGCCACCCCGGGCCTGACCTCTTTCCGAATCTCTTAGCCCTCCTTTTCATTGTTTTCGGTTCTGTTCTTATCTTTAAGGCAAGGAAACTTTCTTCTGAAAAAGCAGACTTCTCTACATCCACTCCCAAAAAAATCTCTAACGCCTTTTTTGTCCTTGCAACCGTAGGGATTTATGTGTTGGTGGTCCATACCATCGGTTTTCTTATCACGAGTGCTCTCCTTCTCTTTCTATTAATGAAAAAGTTAGGAGTCTCATTATTGAAGAGCTCCATTGCAAGTATCATGATGACCCTTTTTATTAATCTTCTGTTCTCAAAAATTCTTAGAGTCCCTCTACCTTATGGAATTCTGGGTTGGTGATGGATTCAATTCTTCAAGGCCTCTCCCTTCTTTTTGATATAAAAGTCATACTTGTCATCGTCATTTCAGCAATCTACGGACTGTTCGTCGGGGCTATTCCTGGCCTGACAGCAACCATGGCCACAGCTCTACTCATTCCTTTCACCTTTTTTATGGACCCTGTGCCTGCCTTAGTCTCTATCGTAACCATGGAAGCCATGGCCATTTTTGCCGGTGATATTCCTGCAGCTCTTGTGCGAATCCCTGGAACTCCCTCCTCTGCAGCCTACACTCAAGATTCTTTCGAGCTGACCAAACAGGGCAAAGCGGAGATGGTATTGGGAGTCGATGTAATCTTTTCGGTCATTGGAGGGTTAATTGGAGCTCTTATCTTGATGACTGCAGCTCCGCTTCTTGCTGAAATCGCTTTCAAATTTACTACCTTTGAATATTTCTGGCTCGCCACCATGGGTTTAAGTGTCACCGTCATGGTCTCGAGGGGCTCCCAGATTAAAGGGGCCTTGTCTTTAATCCTTGGCCTTTTCCTCTCCACCATTGGAGTGGATATTACGTTAGGGTATCCCCGCTTTACCTTCGGCAGTGTGGAACTTCTCAATGGAATCAATTTTATTCCGGCAATGATCGGGCTTTTCGGTGTTTCCGAAGTGCTCCGGAGTGTGATGCAAGGGGAACTGGCTTATCCTATTGCGAAGGTACAAGCTGGAAAGATCTTTAAAGGGATGTGGCAACTCTGCAAAAGATTTAAATTGAATATTATGAGGTCAGGTTTACTCGGGACATTCATAGGGATTCTCCCAGGAGCAGGGGCAGATATTGCTGCCTGGATCGCCTACGCATTATCGAAAAGAGGATCGAAAGAGCCTGAAAAGTATGGGACAGGATCCATCGAAGCCATTGTAGATGCGGGAACAGCCAATAATTCCTGTCTTGCAGGGGCCTGGATCCCTGCTCTTGTTTTTGGTATCCCCGGAGATTCAATCACAGCCATCCTGATAGGCGTCCTCTTCATGAAGGGTCTCCGGCCAGGACCCATGATCTTCGAAAGGCAACCTGAAATTCTTTATGCCGTCTATCTCTCTTTTATCCTCGCCAATCTCTTGATGATCCCCTTCGGTTATCTGGCCATCAAATCCAGTTCCCAGATGTTAAAAGCTCCTCGAAATATCCTCATGCCTGGAATCCTCATTTTCTGTATGGTCGGGTCCTTTGCGATTAATAATACGGTATTCGATGTGGGGGTCATGCTGGTGATGGGAATCGTAGGTTATCTTCTCGAAGCGAATGGATTTCCCGTTGCCCCCGTGGTGCTGGGTATTGTCCTCGGACCGATCGTGGAAAAAAACTTTATGATGAGCATGATTAAAACAGATTGGGATATGACCCAATTCTTTACACGTCCTATCAGTGCTCTCCTCTGTATCATGACCCTTCTGATTTGGTTTTTCCCCCTTATTGGAATTCTATGGAGAAATATCAGAAGGACAGTCCCAGCCAAAAGATGAATATCAGCTCAACCCATTTATATCAATTGAACCAGTATATACAAGATGGGTAAAACAAAGAATAGAAGGAAAGTCGTAAAGAGCCAGCAAGAATTGGCCAAATCCAGATCCAGATGATAAATAGAGGGAGGAACTAAAGCGTAAAAGGCTACAGGCATAGAAGAAAGAATCATTGCCACTTTCAGGGGTAATCCATCCCCGATTTTTCCATAATTCAGAAGATAGGCAAGGGATGTAATAATTGTTGGAATGAAAAAAAATTTGATCAGAGAAATGAACAAACATTCCTTTAGGTATTGAGTAATCTGTCTAATTCTCATTGCTAATCCAATGGAAAAAATTAATAGGAAGGCTCCTAAAGGGATTAAAACTGAATTGATAGTTTTATAGAATTCTGGTCGCTTGAGCCCAGAGAGATTTAAAAGGATTCCAAGGGTAATACTTGAAAGAGACACAAGAATAAACGGATCGGTAATCAACATTTTAATTTTTATTGGAGGACCCTCCTTTTCTAAAAAATCCTCGCTGTATAATTTTGCAATCGGAAAACCGATCGAATTATAAATCACTTCTTCAAATAATTTATAAATGGAAACCATTGCAAACCCTGCCTCTCCCAAAAAGAGATAGCAAATTAATCCCCCTAAAGTCCCGATATTAGTAAAAGAACCACAAGTAAAGAAAGAACCTGCCTGTTTACGGTTCAATTTAAGCAATCGAGACCCCCCTATGGCCATAATTCCCCCAAGAAGAATGGCAAAGGCACCAAGAAATGGAAGAGTCACCAATCGCACATCTTTAATCTGAATGATCCATATAGCCCCAACCACTGTAATGGGTAGGATAAAGAGAAGGGTCAGTTTCAGAAGAAAAAAACGAATTCGAGGCAAAGGAATAGATAGTTTAAGGATTTGCCGGCTGACCAATAATTGGATTCCATATCCCAAAGATAATCCCAGAAGGATTATCCCAAGGGTGATGAAAAACTTAATCATGGATCTTAATTCAATAGCTCTGAAAAATTAAATAAATGAACGAGAATGGGGAGTAAAAAGATTGAAATGATTTAGGAACCACCTATTTGAAAAATTGAGTAACTTTTTTTACCTTTTCAACCGTTTCTTTAATCTCTTTTGCTTCTTTTAACCCAGGAACCTCTTCGACCTCTTTTTTCAAATTTGAAAGAATATTTCTCTCTTCATCCTTTTTCTCAGGTTTTTCTCTACGGTCCTCTCGAATCTTCCTTAACTCTCTGATCGTTTTCCCAAGTCCTTCCCCTATTTCTGGAAGTCTTTTGGCTCCAAAAAGGAGAAAGATAATAACAAGGATAATAAGTAACTCAGGTCCGCCTAATCCAAACATCATTTACTCCATTTCTAATTTAAACGACGAACCCTGATTCCGAACTCATTAGCGATATTCCCAATGACCCGGAACCCAGACCCATCCCCCTCTTGCAGGTTCCCATCGGCCAGGTACCCACACGGCATGGGGCCTTGGCCTTCTTTCCCAATGCCCTGGGACCCAGATCCATTCCCCTCTTCGGTAACGCCAATATCCAGGGATCCAGACCATATCAGGATGAGGCGGTGGTCCATAAACCTCTATCCTTGGCTCCGGAGGCCGCACTTCTACCACCGTGGGTGCACAACCCCAAAGGAAAATGGTCATTGCTCCCATCAGAAGAAAAAGGAAAATGATCGAAATTTCAGCCTTTCTCATTATCTGTTTTTTTTATTTTTATTATATATCGGGCTGGATTTCAAGAGAGAGATAATCGTAAGTTATTAAAATTTCCCTTTTATAAATCTCCAGAGATCCCGAATCGTGTATCCGATCATCACTATTCCAGAGAGGGGAATAGATAAATACCAAAGCGTTCTTGGAAATTCAAGAATTGGGGATCGGTCGGTGGCACGAATAGCGATCATCCCTCCTTCATACGTGAAGATGATTAAGAAGATCAGGGCAAAAAAGCTCAAAAAAATCTCAAGCACCCGACCAGAAATCCTCCCTTTCAGCCTCATTGGCAAAACTTCTACTCGGAAGTGACTTCTTTCCCTCCAAAGCACGGACGCTCCAAGAAATACCATCCAAGCGAAAGCAAATTCAATGATTTCATCTGCCCACCCCATGGATGAGACGGGAACAAAACGGACAAATACCCCCGCTGAAACAAAAAATAGTAAACCTATCAGGCAACCGATGGTTACCCATTTCAAGATTCTTATAATTCCTTGTTCGGCTTTTTTAATCATCCCATTCATTCTACTCTGCTCCCATTAACAGATTCGGAAGCCATGTCACTAATCCAGGAACGTAAGTGATCAGACCGAGTGATGCAGCTATGGCGATGATATACCATTTGAGTTCAGAGGCAAGCTCCCATAGAGGAACTTTCCCCACGCTTGAGACTGCATAGAGAACCATTCCAACAGGAGGGGTCAGGAGGCCGACCATTAAATTGAGTGTCATCACCACCCCAAAATGGACTGGATCAATTCCGACTTTGGTGATCAGGGGCATAAAAACAGGAATGGTGAGAAGCATAATGGAGATACCTTCCATAAAGCAACCAAGGATGAGGAGGATGATATTGATAATAAGGAGAATCACCCATGGATTATGACTTAATTTCATGAGATTTTCGACCACGGCATTGGGAATTTTTTGATGAATGAGAAGCCATCCAAAGATTCCGGCCGCTGAAATGATAAACATTACGCGGATGGTATGTTCCAAAGTCTCCCAGAAAATCCGTGGAAGATCCCTTATAGAGATTTCCTTATAGATTAAAACACTTAGAATTAAAGCGTAAATCACTGCTACGACCGAAGCCTCGGTGGGAGTAAAAATTCCTAAAAGAATTCCTCCGATAATGATAATGGGGGTGACCATCGCAGAGGAAGCTCCAATGGCACTCTGGATAAGTTCTTTCAATGTCGCCCTTCTCTCTTTCGGGTAACCTCTCCGACCCGATATGATATAGACGGTAATCATCATCGCTATACCCATTATGAAACCAGGTATAAAACCCCCCAAGAAAAGTCTTCCCACCGAGGTTCCTGTAATGCTTCCAAAAATGACAAAAGGGATACTCGGGGGAATGATAGGACCAATGGTAGAGGAGGCGGCGGTCACAGCTGCACTAAAACGCCGATCAAAACCTGCCTTTGTCATTGCTTCCATTTCCACCATTCCGATCCCTGCTGCATCTGCCACAGCCGCACCTGACATCCCTGCAAAGATCATACTGTTGACCACATTGACATGAGCCAGTCCTCCTTGAATATGCCCGACTAAACACTGGGCAAATCTGAAGATTCGATGGGTCATGCCTCCTGTATTCATCAAGTTTCCAACCAAAATAAAGAAAGGGATAGCAAGAAGGGGAAACCCTGTGGTACTCGAATACATTCTTGCAGGAATCATACAGAGAACATCGATCTCGCCCAAAGCTATAAAAAAGATGGCTGCCGTTAACCCCATAGAGACCGCAATGGGGAGCCCGATCATAATAAAGAATATTAAAACTCCAAAGATGGCAAAGGTGAGCATAGGGATTCCTTTTAAGGGTAAAGGTACGAACAAATCCCCCCATCCTTGATTGTATGGATTTAAGAATGGGGGGATTTTTTCAAGTCTTTTTATTCTGGTAGGCTCTTACTTCTTTCTTGCTTCCTCCACATATTTCATAAATATCTTAACGTTTTCTTCTCCTGCGTATTTCCCAATCCGTTCATAAGCAGGTCCCATCGCAGCCCTGAAGGGAGCAAGATCGGGGCGGGTGACTTTAAGCCCAGCCTTCTCCATTTTTGCAATCTGATCAGCTTCTTCTGAGACAATCAGCTTTCGCATATAGGCGCCTGCAGCTTTACTCTCTTCTCTGAATATCCTTTGTTGTTCTGGAGTGAGTTTGGCCCATGTTTTCACGCTCACCACATGAACCATACAGTTATATACATGACGGGTAAGAGCTAAATACTTTTGAACTTCGTAGAATTTATTATGGTAGATGACCGCGATGGGATTTTCCTGCCCATCAACTACTCCCTGAGCAAGGGCCATATAAACCTCAGGGAATGCAATTTTTGTGACGATCGCTCCTAAGGCTTCCATAGCGGCCTGAAGTTGGATTTCCGGAGGAGTTCTAATCTTTAAACCTTTAACGTCTTCTGGTTTCAAAATGGGACGCTTATTATTGGTAAGATTTCGAAAACCCCATTCCCAATTGGACAGAATGATAAATCCCTCTTTCTCAGCAAGCGGAGAGAACCAATTCATGGAGGGACCATCCAAAGTTCGGTAAACATGCTCATAATCATCGTAAAGAAAAGGGAGCATCACAACTGAGAAAGCCTTTATATATTTATCCAGAGCACCTTGAGTAGGCAATCCCATATCGATTGCTCCTAATCTCACCTGTTCGCATTGCTCAGGAGGTGACCCCAAGATATTTGCTGGATAGATGGTAATCTTTATCTGCCCTTTGGTCCGCTCCTCTACTTTGGCTGCAAACTGTTTTGCTGCTAAATGGCTGGGATGGGTTTCTTCCCCATAGTGAGCAAATTTCATCGAGATCACCTGTGCTTTGGCGGGCAACCATCCCAGTGAAAAGAAAAAGAATCCTATTAAAGAAAAGATCCAGACATAACGATAAATTTTCATAGCCCCTTCCTCCTTTCTTTTGAGTTTCAATAAAAAATTACAAAGGCCACTTTAATTATTTCCTCGGTTTATTCCTCCCCCCTTTCTTTCAAAGCCTTCTTCAATTTTTCAAGATGATCCTCTCTGGGTGGACAGAAAATATCAATCCCTTTAAATCCGGTCTTGGTTTCTCCTCCATGCATTACATTTGGCGGATGGATACATATATCCCCTGCTTTCATCAGAAACCTCTCTTCACCGCAAATATGATCCTCCTCTCCCTCGAGAAGAATGAGAATCTGCTCTGATGGGTGACTATGAAGAGGAAAGACACATCCTGGCGGGTTCTCAATGAAACTGATCAAAACATTTTGACCTGCCACCATATGACTCTTTGACTGTTCTGTAAGCATCACCACGGGTAGATCCTCTATGCGATGAAAATACTTTGACTTTTTCTTCTCCATAGAATACCTCCTTTCCTGAATTTTTGTTTAAAAAAGTTTAAATCGACCATCAAACTCTGGCTGGACATTCACTTTAGTAAAAACACGGTCCTTTTCCTCCTGAATGGCTGCCATCATCCAAAGAAATCCGATGGTGGTTCCAGGACTGGCTACATTATAGTGGTATCCCTTTTTAATCGCCACGGCATCTCCCTCCCATACGGGGGTGACCAATTCCATATTTTTGAAGTCCGTATAATTGAGATGGATCCCAAAATTAGGATAAGGCATATCAATATAGAGGTAGATCTCCTCCTTTGCATCAGAATGATCATGTGGAGGCCAGCTGGTCCAATTCCCATCTTTGCTGAAAGTAACTCCTGCAAGAATACGGGAGGCTTGGACATTCTTTTCGCCAATCAGGGTATGGAGATCTCTTGCGTAGGGTTCAAAACCTGCTTTTTTGACCAAGTCAGGATCCTTAAGGACCTCTTCAAATTTTACATACTGCACTGGGTACTGTTTGCTTGAAGGGGCTGCACACTCAGCCAGATCGAATCGCCCATTTGAAAATACTTTACAGTGTTTCCCGATAGGTAGATATAAAGCGTCATATTTTTTGAGGGGATAGGTCTTATCCTCAATCTGTATTGTTCCTTCCCCATTGAGGCAGATAAACCCAATCTCTTCATCCTGGGAATCAATCTCCAAGCTTCCTCCCTCCTCTATGACAATCCGCCCGTATCGAAGGAATTCGAGATCGGTATTATATTGATGAATAATCCTTTTTCTTCCTCGAATTCGGTGAGTCCCTCGGAATATCCATGCATTCGCCATATCGACCTCCTTGCTTTTTAAAATTTTTAATCCTGAGTTTTTTCTACATACTGAGCCATCCACCATCTACAAAAATGGTTTGTCCTGTAATATAGTCAGAGGCATCAGAGGCTAAAAAAACAGCTGTTCCCATAAGGTCCTCTGGCTCAGCCCATCGTCCCAATGGAATCCTCCCTAGGATCTCCGAATATCGTTCCTTATCTTGTCGAAGGGGCTCGGTGAGTTCTGTCTTTACCCATCCAGGTCCAATCGCATTGACTAAGATATTATACTTTGCCCAATCATTGGCCATTGTTTTTGTAACCTGTGCCAATCCCCCTTTGCTTGCGGCATAGGCGGGGACTCTCTTCCCTCCCTGAACAGCAATAAGGGAGGAAGTATTAATAATCTTCCCCTTTCTTTTTTGTGAAATCATCACTTTCGCAACGGCCTGGGCAAGAAAAAAAGGGCCCTTTAAATTAATTCGGATCACTTCATCCCAGTCCTTTTCTGTATACTCTTCAGATGGGGCACGTCGAATAATCCCTGCATTGTTGAAAAGAAAATCGATCTTTCCAAACTCTTTTAAAGCGCAATCCACGATCCTCTTTATATCTTCCATATTCGAAACATCCGCCGGGAGAGGAATGACCGGACCTCCATATTCTCTTAATTCCCTCGCCGTTTTCTCCAGCCTTTCCTTATTCCGCCCAACCATCACAATCTCGGCTCCTGCCTGAACGACCGCCGTGGAGATTGCCTTTCCAATCCCTGATCCTCCTCCTGTAACAATCCCACTCTTTCCTTTTAAGCTAAATTTTTCAAGAATCATCTTTGACCTCTCTTTCCATCGCTCTCTTAATTCGATAATAAGAGGTAATCATCACAAATATTCCCATAATGATAAAAGCTAAGCTAATAGGTCTTGTCACGAAGATTAATGGATTGCCATGGGAAATGATCAAAGATCTTCTCAGATTCTGCTCGACCATGGGCCCGAGGATGAGGGCCAGAAGAATGGGAGAGCCTGGGAACCCGTAATAGTTCATAAAGTAGGCGATGATCCCAATGATCAATGATACCCCCACATCAAAAAAACTAAACCTCATAGCATAGGATCCCACTACACAAAGGAAAAAAATGATGGGAGTCATAATCCGTCGATCAATATTAATAATTCTCGCAAAAAATCTCATGCCTCCTAACCCAACTCCTAACATTACAAACTGGGCCAAAATCATCCCTGCAAAGACGGGATAAACCACCCCTGGATGATCTTTGAATAATAGAGGACCAGGTTGAAATCCGTGAATGGTAAGGGCACCCATGAGCACAGCTGTGACGGCATCCCCGGGGACTCCTAAGGTTAACATCGGGATCATGGCGCCTCCTGTGGCAGCATTATTCCCGGCTTCGGGAGCTGCCACCCCCTCGAGAATCCCTGTCCCAAATTTTTCTGGATTTTTAGATGATCTGCGGGCTTCTCCATAAGAAACGAAAGCCGCAATGTCACAACCTGTACCAGGAACAGCACCTATAAACGTTCCGATGAGGGCTGACTTCACCATTGTCTTAAATACACTTTTTAATTCTCTTAATTTTGGAACAATATTCTTCAATTCGGATTTTACAGGAGGAAGAATCAGGATCTTTTCGATCCCCTGAAAAACTTGGGAATAACCAAATAGTCCTATCAAAGCAGGAATGAAGGTAATTCCCCCCAGAAGCTCTGTGGATCCAAAGGTAAGCCGCGGACAGCCTGAGAGGGGATCGTATCCGATCGTCGTGATCATTAAACCAAAAATTCCAGAGATGAGACCTTTCAGGATCGACTTCCCAGAAATGGTAATAATAATGCCGAGACCAAAGAATGCTAAAGAAAAAAACTCTGGAGGACCAAACTTTAATGCAATCTTGGCAAGCTGGGGAGAACAGAAGGTCATGATCAGAGCCCCCAGGGTTCCACCAAAAAAAGATGCGAGTGTAGCCATTCCTATTGCCTTGCCCGCCAACCCTTTCTTCCCCATGACATAACCATCTAATATCGTGGCCGCAGCAGAGGGAGTTCCAGGAATACCGATTAAGATGGCCGATATGGATCCTCCATAAATTCCTCCACAAAAAAGCCCTACGAGCATGATCAAACCTTGAACGGGCTCCAATCTGTAGGTAAAAGGGATGAGAAGGGCGACCCCCATGGTCGCGGTGAGTCCGGGTAAAGCTCCGACAATAATCCCTGCTGTAACCCCAATAAAAACGAAGAAAAGGTTGACCGGATTCAAAATAACCTTACTAAACGCTTCCAGCAGAATATCGATTTGCATTTTTAGAGATCATCGGGTTAAAAAAATAACCCCTCTGGCAATGGAATAATTAAAAAATATTTAAATATGGACCATACCGCTATGGAGGTGATGAGAGAACTCAATATTCTCACAAGAATTCCTTTCTGTTTTAAGAAAGTCATGAGAATAAATAAGAATCCAAAGGTGGCCACCGTAAACCCTAATAATTTCATAATGAAAAGATAACTGACACAAATTCCTATCGATATGAGCATCCTGGTGAAACCCTTTGGATCAATATGGTCTGTCTTTTTTAGGGAATGTCCACTGCAAGCGTTGAGAATTAGACTGAGGCCGAGGATCACCATAATCACGGAAAGGATCCTGGGAAAAAACTCAGGTCCATAAAAGTAGACTTCTACCGGTCGGTATCTCCCCACATACCAAAACAGCCATATACTTAAACCTAGTAATCCTATTCCGACCCCAATATCTTCTCTCTTCATTTATCCAAATCTGTTCGTTTGCGTAAGTAGGGGGAGCAAAATTTTACTCCCCCTTCCAGCAGCTATTTCTTCTCTTTCAATAATCCTACGCTTTCTAAGGCAGGCCTGAGTGTTTCCTCCATCTCTTTTAAGAATTCCTCAAATCCTTTAGGATCTCGATAGACAAGAGGCAGCCCGAGATCATAAGCCAGTTTTTTGAATTCTGGATCTTCGAAGCATTTTTTAAATCCCTCAATCAAAATCTGCATCCGATCGGGAGGAATTCCCTTTGGAGCTGCAAGTCCACGCCAGTCAAAGATGATCTTGGGGTTTGGATATCCAGCTTCAGCAATGGTTGGAACGTCAGGGAATAGCCAGTGTCTTTTGAAATCATTTACAGCCAGAATTCTTACCTGACCTGCCCTGTATAAGGAGAGCAATTCATCGATCCCAGTAGTGGCTACTGCAATATGTCCTCCAACCAGGGCGGTCCGTGTAGGTGCTGCCCCATCAAAAGGAACGAAGTTAAATTTAACCCCTTCCCGAACGGCAATAGAAGCCAAAGCCAGATGCCAACCTCCTCCTGCACCACTATGCCCAGCGGTCACCACACCAGGATTGGTCTTTGCATAATCCATCAACTCTTTTAGAGTCTTAAACTTTGAATCCGCTGCGACTGAAATGGCTGCAGGACTTTGGTTGAGAAGTTGAATTAATCCAAAATCTCTGTAAGAAAGATCCGAAAGTCCCATCATGCGGTAAGTACTGAGCTGAAAGGTGATGAGTCCCACTGTATAACCATCTGGAACGGCTGTGGCCACCGCCCCCATTCCGACGGCTCCCATCCCTCCTGTTTTATTCACTACGTTTACATTCACCCCGAAATAATTTTTTGCATTTTTGACAAGAGCCCTTGCAATGGTATCCGTCCCTCCTCCTGCAGCCCATGGGACAATAAGAGTAATGTCTTTGGCAGGGAACTTTTGAGTCAATCCTTCTGAAGAGGTGAGAATCAATAGGATAATTACAATAAAAAATAGAAAACCAATCTTTTTTACCATCTCCTATCCCTCCTTCCTTAAAAATAAGGGGTTCCTCTCCAAAAAGTGTACATGAGAACTGAGGGTAAGTAGAAAGTAGAAACGCACCGGAAACTCTGATAGAACTCCTTTTGTTATTTTTGGAAGTTAACGGAAAGGAGGTCAGAG
>JBDOIB010000024.1:0-3592 GCA_041082155.1 Thermodesulfobacteriota bacterium
ATTTTTTTGTTGAAAAAAAATTTTTTTTAAAATATCATAAAAAATATGCCGAAATTTAAACCCATTAAACCTCCTCGTATATCCGAAGAAGTAGCCGAACAGCTTAAAAAGGCAATCTTTTCGGGCCATTTTAAACCTGGTGAAAAATTACCCTCGGAGAGGGATCTCGCAGAAGAATTTCAGGTCAGTCGTTTAGCTATTCGGGAAGCCCTTCGAAAATTGGAACACATCGGGTTTATTATAACCCGACAGGGAGTAATGGGTGGAGCTTATGTGACGGATTTAACCTTCGAATATCTTGCAAACGCATTCTTAGATCTCTTTTTGGCGAATAAAATTTCGATTCCTGAACTTCATCAGGTTAGACTTCTGATAGAGCCTGAAGTAGCAAGACTGGCTGCTTTAAACGTCACCCCTGAATATTCTCAGCGCCTCTGGGAGGCTTTAAAAATTGAAGATCTTCCTATCCCCTCATTATCCGTGGATATTGAAAGGAAGCAGAGGGTCCACCTGATCCTTGCTGAAATGAGTGGAAACCGCTTTTTTGAAGCACTGGTGAGGTCTTTACTTGGACTTACCAGAAAAGTTGTGGAGGCTGTAAACCCCCATCCAGATCAAGTTCACCCAAGAGGAATGCATCATGCGATTGTGGAGGCGGTGGTCAAAGGAGACTCAGAGGGAGCCGCTGAAGCCATGAAAAAGCATACCCTCGATTTCGGGAAAAATTTTATCCAAATGGAAAGGACGTTCCGAGAACGGAATTCCATCCCCTCTTTTTAGACGCCCTTTCTGATCTCCAATTTTTGCCAGAACCGTATATACCGTTTAGTAATTCCATATCCTAAAAGGGCTCCCATAATCACATCGGATGGGAAATGGAGTACCAAATAGAGACGACTCCATGCGATCAGAACTGCTAAGAGATAGAAAAGAATTCTTTGACGGGGAAACCAAGTCGAAAGCAGGGTGGCTATCATAAAGGAAAAAGCCGCATGAGCACTTGGAAAGCTGGGATCAAGGATTTCTCCGGGACCCTTAGAAAGCTTATCCCCTATCCCCAGATAAAAGAAGGGCCGTTCTCTTTGGATGAGAAATTTAAGACTATAAATGACGGCGGATAGGATGCCGTAGAGCAGGAGGAGGTGCCGAAAGACCTTTCTCTGTTTGGTGAGGATGAAACTGAGGAGAATGAAGAGAATTACCGCAAAATGGCTTCCAAGATAGGTCAGCCAGGGGAGGAGATCATCCAGAAATGGGAGACTCCACCATCGATCTGCCCATTGCAGGAATCTTAATTCCCACCCCGTTATTCCCATACGCTATGCCTTTATTCTTTAATTGAACGGAAGTTTAGGAATGAGATCCGCTAAATTCTTGGTCCGCACACAGAGACTTGCCACTCGCTCCAGCTCCTCACAGGAGGAGTTAAATGCAATGGAAAACCCTACCATCTGAAACATCTCAAGATCTCCATGACTATCTCCGATGGCAATGGTCTCTTCAGGCTTTATTTCAAAGCGGCTTAAAATTTTTCTGACCCACTCGGCCTTCTTATCATAATAGACCCGAATCCTTACCTTTCCAGTCAAAATGCCTTCTTCGTGAAGGAGATCGTTTGAGACCGAGTAGTCAAATCCAAATTTTCGATGAACCCAGTTGGATAGAATCGATAGACCAGAGGAGACCATCGAAAGTTTCAGTCCCCTCTGTTTCAGATATCCGATCAACTCCTCTGCTCCATCATGGAACGGAACCGTTTTTACAATCTCTAACAGGTCTTCTACTTTCATTCCCTTCCAGACCTGGGCATCTCGCTCGCAAAACTCTTCATAGGAGATCTTTCCGGCTAAAAACTCGCTTTGATATTCCTCTGCAAATCCGTACCACTTTCCCAGTCGTTTATGGATATATTCCCAGATCGATCGTTCCCGGGTCAGCGTTCCGTCCAGATCAAAGATCGCTAATTTAAACATCGGAGGCCCTGGCATTTTTATTCCGTTCTTATAAACCATCGACGTTCTCCAAACCGATTGAGAAGTTCAGAAATCTCACCAAAATAGATACAACGGCCGATGCAAACCTCCACACATGCGGGTTTCCTTCCCTGATCGATTCGGTGATAGCAAAGATGGCATTTTTCAGCAATCCCTTTTTCCTTATTGAACTTCATCACTCCAAATGGACAGGCCTCAATACATTGCATACACCCGATGCAGGTTTCGGGATTTACGAGAACAATACCATCCGGTCTTTGAGTAATGGCTTCGACCGGACAAACCTCCTTGCAAGGAGGATGGGAACATTGAAGGCATCTGGCTGGAGAGTAGGTTAATTTGAACTTCCCATTGACCTTCTGAACGCCTTTTGTTCTTACCTGGATCCATCTCGACCCTTCAGAGAGTTGATTTTCCTGCTTGCAGGCAAGCTCGCAGGCATCACATCCCCAGCAGAGATCCTCATCGATCAATAAAGCAAATTTTTTTGTCACGAAATCCTCCTCTCTTCTCAATCTTTCTTTGGATATACTCTGCATAGAAGGACTCTTAGATTCGTAGCACCCATTGCAGGGTCGCAGGTCGATGGATCATTATCCGTAAGAAGATTGATATTCGAATCCTTCCATCCATGCCCGGGAGATCCTTCTTCAGGAAACCACCAGGCGTGCTGGGCTCCGATGACCCGAGGGTCGATTCCTGAGGTTAACTTGGCTTTTTGGTAACACCTTCCTCGAGGGGACTCAATCACCACCCAGTCTCCATCATTAATTCCCTCTTTTTTGGCTGTGTCAGGATGAATCTCAACCAGAGGTTCTGGCAGAAGCTCTCTTAACCATGGAATCTGGCGGTGTTCTGAATGGAAGAAAGCCGTGGGTCGCATTCCAGTGATCAAGATGTAAGGATAGTCTTTCAATAATTCAGGGCGGCTGATGGGAGATTCTGGAGGTTCTCGAAATTGCGGCAAGGGATCGTAACCCCACTCCTTCATCCGTGTGGAGTAAAGTTCAACTTTTCCAGTGGGGGTGGAGAACCCCTTCTTTAAATATTTGCGATACTCCATTTTCCCCTGCAAATGACCGATCTCTGCAAACTCCTCGAAGGTTAAGCCCGAAGGAGCAAGAATAGCATTTAAAGCATCTCTTAAAGTAGGCCACCAGTATTCCTTTGGACCTATTCGATTTCCAAGTTCAAGGAGCATCTCATGGTCCGATTTGCATTCTCCGACCTGAATCACTTTCTGACGTGCAAGCGCGTATCCGTGCCGCTTCCAGATCTCCGCCACATAATCCATCTCCAGCCAGGTGGCGGATGGAAGAACAAGGTCCGCAAGTTCTGCAGTGGGGGTCAGGAAGAAGTCTGAAACCGCAAGAAAGTCCACTTTCTTCAATGCCTCGTAAACCATTGAAGCGTTGGCCCTTGTGACCACTGGATTTGAAGAAATCAGAAAGACCATTTTAACCGGATAGGGTTTCTCATAAAGGATGGCCTCCCATACAAATCTGGGGTTGAGGATGGCGAAGGCATCAGCAAGTTTGAAGATCTCTCCTCCTAATCGTTTTTTTCTCTGATCGGGAGGAAGCATTCGATGGAGTCCC
>JBDOIB010000484.1:0-10823 GCA_041082155.1 Thermodesulfobacteriota bacterium
AGAGGTGAAACATAATCGAAGCCTTCTTCATAAACGGGTCTTAAAAGCAACTCTACCCACTCTGGCGTAATCGACCTTAAATCAGAGTCGACGACCGCACAGGCCTTTGCATTTAGGATACGGGCGGCTTCGAAGATCACTCGAAAGGCACTTCCCTTCCCCGGGATACCGTGATAGGGAGTCACGATCTTGTGAACAGGATGGACTGGATGGAAGGTGAGAATAGTCCGGTAGTCTTCGATTTGGACTCTCCGGACCTCCTCTTGAGTCCCATCGGTGGAACCTCCGTCAGAATTAATAATGACCGTCCTTGCTTTTGGAAAATACTTTGCCAATCCCCCCATCACCGCCCGAACGACATGGCCAATTGTTCGAACATTATTATAACTCGGAATGCCGATCAATAGGTCAGTCTTTCCAATCTGTTTCAATTGATCCCGATAAGCGTTCTCCACCCCTTTTACACCTTAAATCCAGCACTCTTCTATTATTTCATCTATCCCTTCCTCTCCGATCCTCTCCATCACTCTTTCCCAATCGTCTCTAAACCTTAGATAGGTTAACCATCTGTCTTCCCTCTTTTGAAAAACTCTTCTGAAAATTAAAAAACTCTCCCCTGCCTTCTTCCAATCTCTTTTCCAGAGATAGTCTACAGTAAGAAAAAGGATCGTAAGGGCTGCTTTGGGATAGAAGGTCCAATGAAGAAAATACCCCGGATAAGGATCCAGATTTACACTCACTCCCCTCTTGATCTTATGACGTTCGTAAAGAAATCGAACAACATCTCCTTTCAACTCCTCGACGTAATAGGTATCCGTCCGCATAGGATGAAGATGTTTGATCCGAAGTTTCGGATCAAATAGGATGAAGAATCCCAGCTGGCTTGCATTGATGAGATAATCCGTATCTTCTCCCCGTGGAATAAAAGGATCGAAAGGAACCTTTCGAAATAGGCGGCAGTGGAGAACCAGATTTCCTCCTAATAGCATTGAAGTAGGAACAAGTCTCTCTTTTGATTTCAGAATCTTTTGGTAGGTTTGATTCATCCACCTTACTTTATCCCACACCATGTCCCACCAGAGTTTTCTCGGGGGAAGGAGGATCGAACCATCCAGATTGAGATAAAAGCCTCCCTTTCCACTGATCCATTTTCCGTCGAATCTTTGATTCAGATATTCAGAGGCGATCCGTAAATAATCTGGATCCTCGATCACTTCATCATTATCCATAAAAATGATCATCTCCATGGAAAGCGCCTGAGAGAGTAAAAGTCCGGTATTTCGGATCTTCGAAAAACCTTGAAGATCGATCATCGAAGAAAATTCTTTAAAATTCTTTTTCTCCAGATACAGTCTCAATTCATTAAGATGAGCTGTGGAAAAAAGGAGGGCCTTTTTAATCCCCAATGGTCTGATCTCATTTTTTAAGGCCCTTTCCATTTTTAGGAGAAGCTCCTGATCCTTCCATGGACAATCCAAACAGACAGGTAGGATGAGAGTAAAATTCTGGTCGTTTAAAATGGTGAGACTCCGGATGGCCCTTCGGGTTAAAAAGACCGCTTCAGAAGAAGGTAATTCTTCAATATTTTTTATCTTGAAATAAACAGGAAGAATAATGGCTTTCCTCATCCTCCTCCCGATTTCTCCTTCTCTCGATCGACTTGATTCCCTCTGGAGAGATTGGTTTCGAGACTTCCCCTCTTTCTCTTCAATTCCCTCATCCGGAAGGAAGACCGAATGGCCCTCGGGATCCAGAAGAAGAGGGTGATTAAGATTCCCACTCCCACCGAACCTAAAAGCGTATAGATGAGAGAGGTCTCATATTGCCAGAAAAGGAATTTGATGACGACCGGGGGAGCGGATGAATTCTGAATGGCAAAGATGGCCATTGCGAGGGCAATCAATAGGACAAGCCAATAAAACACTTGCATTTCTTTTTCTCCTCTCTTTAAAGATGGTGATCTCTTATAACATCCAAGAGGGCTAATTTCCAAGCCTCAGGGCCTGTCCCTTGAATCACCTTTAGATTCCTTTTGAAAGAAAGATCCTCAGGAAGAGAACTTCTCTCTCCCTTTAAAAAAATGGGATAATCTACCTCGAGAAGCATAGGAAGATCGTTCGGACTATCCCCAATGCCAATAGAAGTAATATTAAGAAATTGTTTCTTATAAAGTGCTTTAAGAATCTTTACGGCCTTTCCCTTATCGTTTTTTCCCGAGAGATGATGAAACTTCCCTCCCCAGCAGTAGATCATGCCCTTCTCTTCTATCTTTTTCTTTATTATCCTAATCTCTTTTTCTCTTCCCTCAATAAGAAAAGGTTCATCATACTCCCTCTTTTTCGCTAATCGGGCCTCCTCTTCGCTAAATCCACAAATAGAAACGAGCTCCTTTTCGGACATTTCCGAAAACCCCTTGATCTTGAGTCCCGTCTCATTCCTAATCCCTGCGAGTATTTTCACAATATATGGATAGAATTGACCTAATTCAATAACGAGATATCTTCCCCTCATCTGATCATAAGGAAAGGAAAAAGAAAAATAATTCCTGGGAATAAATATCCCCCCGCCATTTTCTGAAATAAAAGGATGATGATTGTCTAACCACTTTTGATACCGCTCGATCTCTGCCCGTGTTTTACTACTCGAAAGAATGAGGGGAATCCTTTTGGATTTGAGGATTGTAAGTGAAGACTGCGCAGGTTCAAAGGAATAAGTCTTGGGATCCAGTAAACTCCCGTCGAGATCTGAAAAAATGATAATTTTAGGTGTTGTCATCGTCAACAGCTTCCTTTAATCTTTCGAGAAAATCAGGAATGGCTGAGGCCACCCGGCTCCAGTTTGGGATGAGCGGAATGCTCAAAGGATCCTCTACAAATGCTTTCGTGGCTAATTCGATTCCTTTCGTGAACGTCTCCACAGCCACCCCCTCTTCGTGACGATCAAAATCAAGGCCATTGATAGCCGCATCATCATGATATTTTGTGATGGCCTCCTGGGCGGTCTTTAAATAGGTTGCCTTCAATGTTTTCAAAATGCTTTCCGAAAGATTGATTCCCTCGCTGGCCAGGTTCCGAAAGAGATTCTTTGCAATATCAGTGGACATCCTTAGAAGTCCTTTGCTCG
Source organism: Thermodesulfobacteriota bacterium (assembly GCA_041082155.1). Classification (GTDB taxonomy): domain Bacteria; phylum Desulfobacterota; class BSN033; order BSN033; family UBA1163; genus CALIBK01. Next base: position 3,124 of record JBDOIB010000484.1, read on the forward strand.
GATCATCGGAGGAAAGCTCCTGGTGCTTATGCTCGTAATGATCTGCCAAATCTACCTGACAGATCCGACGAAGGGAACAGTTTCGAAAAACCTCTGCCAGGACTCCCACCTCAAGTCCCCAGTCCCATGGAATCCGGTTAATTCGAGCCAAATCAGTAATCATTGAAAACTCTCCTGCCAAGGGATAACGAAAACTGTCAAGATAGACCAGAAAAGGAAGGTATCCCAAAATCCGTTCAAGGGATCGGATTAAAGGTGTTACAAAAAGTCGGGTCACGCGACCGTGCATCTTATGGGTGACCCGTGCATAATAACCCTTACAAAATTCATATCCTAAATTGGGATTGACCACGGGGTAGCAGAGCCTTGCCAGGAATTCTCTATCGTAACTCAAAATATCACAATCATGAATTACAATTACTTTGCTCTTTTCAGATGCAAGAACGTATCCAAAAGCCATCCAAGTGGAACGCCCCTTCCCATCCTCTCCTGCAGAAATATCATTCTGGGTTAAGATCTCATAGAGGGATTGGACTCTGGGCCCATCATTCCAAATCACAACGGTCTGCTGAGGCAAAGTATTGAAGAACTCTTTTGCATGCTCGAACTCTTTCTCATTCGCCTTTCCCAGCGTAATGACGACCTGCTGGATATAGTTGACCTTCTTAATTTCGGATACAATATTTTTAAGGGCTCTCTCTTTTAATTCGGAATAAAGAGAGGGAAGAACCAAAGCAATCGGGTTATGTTTGGAGTAATACTCGAGTTCCATCTCCATCCGCTCCAGATTTCCTTTTCTTAATCGATGGAGTGTCGTAATCATCCCGGGTTGGAAAAAATCGGCCATATTTAAACCCCCTTTCCATCCGTTATCATTTTAATTGACTCATTAAAAAGGTGGTCTTTTAGGTCTCCCACCCACCTTTTTGGCCAAAATAATACTTCTTCGGCCAGACTTTTTGACCAATTTACTAACCTCACTGAGGGATTTCTCGCTACGATAGCTTGAGAGAGTCAATAACATAGGTAAATTCACCCCTGTAACTACTTCAACACCGTTCTCATGAAATAAGGTTAGACTGAGATTGGTAGGAGTTCCCCCCAATAGATCCGTGAGAATAACCACTCCATCTCCTTCATCGACTTCCTCTATTCCTTTCTGAATTCTCTCCTGAATTTCTTCTTTTTTATCATTTGGCCAGATTGAAATTCCTTTAATTTTAGTTAAATTCCCAACAAGAAATTGAACGGAAGAAATGAGTGCATCAGCCAATCTTCCGTGGGAGATGACTAAGATTCCGACCATTGACCTTCCCTCCTCTTTGATTTTAAAGAGATGAGTTCATGGATCGCTCTTTTTAACTCCATAAAATGAAGAGGTTTTTCTAAATAGAAATGGGCACCTCTTTCTATGGCCTTTCGATGAACCTCTTCACTTCCAAAGGCCGTAATCACGATGATAGAGGTTTCGGGTTGGAGTTTTCTTATGCCGGGAAGAATATCCAGACCTGTCAAACCAGGCATCCGAATATCGGTAATCACAAGATCAAACATTTCCCGAACTAAAATTCGTAAAGCCGCAGAACAATCTCCGACCGAGCTTGCTTCAAAACCTTCTTCTTCAAAGAAATCCTTGAGTAAAGACCTCATTTCCTCATCATCATCAATGATTAATACTCGTATTTTTTCATCACTCATTCCAATCTTTTAAAAAGCAAGAAGAGTGCCGCGATCGTTGAAATAAATCCTCTAAACATTCCAATTAATTAGACCTCTCGAAAAAAAACAGGGTCAAATGAATCGGGGAATAATGAAACAGTCTGTGGCGAAATGGGACAAAAAATTCTTTTAAAAACCCCTCAATATCACTAGGCGAGGTCTGGGGAAAGGTTCAATCCATTTATAAATGGATAGGGAAATTTTATAGAGGAATGAATTAAAGTTCTTGAAGTTTACGATAGAGGGTCTTTCGGTCAAGACCTAAGATTTCTGCCGCTTTAGACTTATTGCCTCCCGTTTCAATGAGAACTCTTTTAATATATTCTCTTTCCAATTGATCAAGGGTAAACTTCTTCTCAAGGGCATTCTTAAAGATGATCTCTTCTTCCTTCTGAAGGAGGGTGGGAGGGAGATCCTCCGGAAGAATCTCCTCATGCCGACTCAGGGTGATGGCTCGTTGGATGACATTCTCCAGTTCTCTCACGTTTCCTGGCCATGAATAATTGAGTAAAAGCTTCAGGGCCTCCTCAGAAACCCCGCTGACGTTCTTTTTCAATTCTTGATTGAATCGGGAAATAAAGGACTGAATTAAAAGAGGGATATCCTCCTTTCGCTCACGAAGGGGAGGCATTTCAATATCGATGACTTTCAAACGATAATAAAGGTCCTCACGAAATTTCCCAAGCTCGATTAAGGAAGGGATATCTCGATTGGATGAGGAGATAATTCTTATATCCACAGCATAGGAATTGGTATCCCCCAGGGGCCTGACCTCCCGAGTCTCGATCACGCGGAGCAATTTGGCTTGAAGCGAAACGGGCATCTCCGTAATTTCGTCTAAAAAGAGTGTCCCCTCATGGGCTTCAAAAAGGAGCCCCTTTTTATCTGACTTTGCATCAGTAAAAGCTCCCTTCTTATAACCAAAAAGCTCACTCTCCAGAAGGGCCTCTGGAATAGCGGCACAGTTCACCGCAATGAAAGGTCCCTCTTTTCGTATTCCGCTATAATGAATGGCTTTAGCCACTAACTCTTTTCCCGTTCCACTCTCTCCAGTGATAAGAACATTACTGGAAGTATCACTGATCCTTTCAATCAGGTCATAGATCTTCTGCATCGGTGGGCTCTTACCGATAATCTGATGGAATTGATATCTTGATTCAACCTCCTTTCTTAATCGGATCACTTCTTTCCTCAACTGACGAGTTTCGAGGGCTTTTCGAAGGGTCAGGAGGAGCTCATCCATTTGAAAAGGTTTCGTAATATAGTCATAGGCTCCCATTTTCATGGCCTTAATAGCGGACTCAACGGTTCCAAACGCGGTAATAATAATCACAGGGGTTGTGGGAGCAACTTTTTTAGCCTCTTCCAATAGATCAAGGCCTTTGAGCCCTTTCATCTTCAAATCGGTAATGAGGAGATCGAATTCCTCCCTTTTGAGTAGAGTTAAGGCCTCTAAGCTATCCCCTGTGGCAGAGACACGAAACCCCTCCTCTCGCAGCACCTCTGCCAGCAATCCACACATCTCAAGGTCATCATCTACTACCAGAATTCGATCATTTCCTTCTCTCATCTTTTCTCCTATCCCTTTATTCTTCACAAGTTGGAAGGTAGATTTTAAACAGGGATCCCCTGCCCACTTGACTCTCTACCTCAATCCAGCCTTCATGATCCTGAACAATTCCCTGGGTCACCATCAGACCCAAACCACTTCCTGTCTCTTTTGTGGTAAAAAAGGGAGTGAAGATATTTTCCAAAATCTCTTTATCCATCCCAATCCCAGAATCCTCGACTTCTATTACGACGTAGGATCTTTCACCATTCTCCATCCCCTCCTTCAATATTTGCTTTAAAGAGGCGGCGAGCCTGAGGGTTCCCCCTTGAGGCATGGCCTGTAAGGCATTGAGAAAAAGATTGAGGAAAACCTGCTGGAGTTGATCCCGATCCCCATATATCGAGGGAAGATCTTTTGGAAAATCTTTAATGACTTTAATATGCTGTTTCAGCATCTGGTAATCAATAAAATTAAGGGTAGAATCGAGAAGCTCACTGATCTGGACTCTCGTTTGGCCCCCTTTCTTCTTTCTCACATAACCAAGGAGTTGACGGATAATCTTTGTAATACGCTCGGTTTGTTGGGCAATAATCTCTAAATTCTTTTGGACCTCCCGATCCTGGGTTCTCTTTTTGCTAAGTTCAATTCTTCCGGAAATAATGTTGAGTGGAGTCCCCATCTCATGGGCCAGTCCAGAGGCCAATTGACCTACTGTAGCTAATTTCTCGGATTGTCTGAGAGTTCTCTCTAACTGTAGCTTCTTCTCAGCTTCCTCAACGATTCTCTGTTGAGCCTCTTTTAACTCGATGGCCATTTGGTTAAAGGCTTGACCGAGCTGGGAAAGCTCGTCTTTTCTTTTCCAATCCATTTGAAGATCGAGGTTGCCTCTGGCCAGTTCCCTCGTTGCCTCCATGAGTTGGGTAATCGGACGAGAGACCCACTTCCTCATCCCCAAGAGGATAAAGATGACGGTTCCACTGAGGAGGATAAAAATAGTAATAAAAATATCCCTCTCTGCTTTTTGGATCTCTCTCTCAACAAAAGAGGCATTCTGAAGAATAGACACCCCACCGATGATCCGGTCCTTCCGATCCTTCAACGGAAAGGTATAGGAAAAGACAGGGATCTTCTTATAAAATTTAAATGCCTCCTGAGGAAAATCCTCTTCCATCGCCTTATGGATCAAATTCAAAAAGGGCTCTATCTCCTCCTCCAGCGACTGGGATTTGAACAGGAGTCCCTTAGAGCGATGAAAGACAATGATGCCCAGAATCTTCTCGTCCTCCTCCACAGCATCGATCAAATCCTGAACAAATTCCATCCCTCTCGGAAGAGAAATCTTTTCCAGCGAAACTTTTAAGGTCTGGCCGATACTTCGGACTTCAATCTTCATCTTTCTCATCAGAATATCCCGTCGAGAAAGGATATGAAAATATCCATACCCCGAAAGAACCAAGACGATTATAATGGAAAGATAAAGGGTTAATCTTGTCCCAAGTTTCAATGAAAAATCCTTTCGAAGAATTTAATAAAAATACTTTATCAATTAATCTTCAGATTGTCAAAGAAGATGGGGAAAAGGGAGAATTTATTGAATATCTGATGAATTTAAAAGGGATGACGTTTTCAAAAAATGAAGCAGTCTCAACATGTTTAAATCTCTTTCCTGGATCACTTCTTTCATCTCCCGAGAAGAATAATCATAAAAACCTCTTCCGGTCTTAACCCCCAAATATCCTTTCTGAACCAGATGGAGGAGGGTTTGAGGTCTTCGAGGTTTAGAAACCAGACGAATCGAGGGATTCTCTTCAAAAGTGAGTGCCAGATCTAATCCGGTAAAATCATATCTCTGAACCACTCCAACGATAGGAATTCGAATTCCAAGACTCCACTTGACCGCATGGTCAATCTCTTCGGGTGAGGCATATTGACGGTCTAAAAGATAGAAGATCTCCCTTGCCATCGCTCTCTGGAGACGATTCACAATATATCCGGGAATAAACTTTCTCATGACTAAAGGTTTTTTACCTATCTTGATAAGAAGTCTCTTGACGACCTCCACCGTTTCAGGGGAAGTTTTAGGTCCTTTCACCACATCGACCAGGGGAATAAGATGAGGAGGGGCATACCAATGAGTAATCAATACCTTCTCGGGGCGATGAGTCTTCACGATGTGAAAGATATTGAGATAGGAGGTGTTGCTGGCAAGGATGGTTTGAGGCGGGCAAATTTGGTCCAAGGAAGAAAATAGTTCCTTCTTGGCTTTTGCCTTCTCTGAAATCGCTTCGATGACAAGATCGGCTCTCTTTGCAACCGAGAGGGAGGTGGAAGGATAAATTCGATGAAGGATCCTTGGAATTTCCTTTGAATGGATTATCTTTACTCGGCTGAGCGTCTCAAGATTAGATTGTATTAAATCTAAGGCCCGCTCTAAAATCTCTTCTTTTAAATCCACCAGATCTGTCTCAAATCCATTCTGTGCAAAGACCATGGCGATGGAGTGTCCCATGGTCCCTGCCCCAACGACTAAAATTCTTCGGATTCTATTTATATTCATTCTTTTCTCCCCAATATTCGTTCACTTAAAAGGTCTCTTATCTCCTCTTCGGTACCTAATTGACTTCGGATGGTCCAGGCATCTCTATAAAAGCGTTCAATCTCTTCTTCGGCCATATAACCATATCCCCCGAAAATCTGTAAAGCCTCATCAACAACCCACGTCATCCTTCGACCCACTTCTATCTGTGAGATAAAAAGAGCTTTCGGGTAGATCTCTCCCTTCTCTACCTCTATCGCCGATTTATAGATAAGAATTCTGGAGATCTCAATCCCCACCTGCATCTCGGCCAGTTTATGCTTAATCACCTGAAACTGGGAAAGTCTCCTTCCAAATTGCTCTCTCTGGTTCGAATATCTAAGAGCCCGGTCAAAAGCCCCTTCCATTAGACCAAGGGCTTGGGCAAGAAATCTTAAACTCTTCACTCGATGATAGTAGTGAAAGAGGTCCATCTCTTGACCTTTTTCTCCTAACCGATTTTCATAGGGGACCCCGATGTGGTTAAGATGAAGATCTCCAGAAGAAATCATTTTTAATCCCATTCTCTCTATGGGACAAATCTCAATCCGGTTTTGATCCTTTTCCACAATCAATGGGATCCACCCCTCGCCGGATTCTCGACAGAAGATAATAAACATATCTGCCCGTAAGAGATTCAGGACATACCTCTTAATTCCACTTACAAGATAACCACTCTCCCTTCTTTCTGCTGTTGTTGAGATGACAGATAGATCTTGATCATCCTCCGATTCCCCAAAGGCAACCGTCAATTGCTTCTCACCTTTGACGAGGGGATGAAGAAATCTCCTCATCTGTTCCTTGGAGCCAAATTTCAAGAGGAGATCCGAGCCCAAGTCCACAAGGCTCAGAGCGCCTCCAATCCCGGAGTCTTGTCGACAGAAGGCTTCCATGACCAGAATGCTCTCCAATAGGCTCAAACCCTGACCTCCAACTTCTTCAGGGTAATGAATCCCGATAAAACCCAGTCGGGTGGCCTTTTTCCATATCTCCTCTGGAAACTGACCCTTCTGATCCAGCTCAAAGGCGAGATCCGGATCGAATTCTCCCTGAGCAAATTCTTCTGCTGCTTTTTGAATATCTTTTTGTTCCTCTGAGAGTTCAAATTCCATCCTTGTCCCCTTATCTCTTTTTTAATCCTGAACGATTAAATCCCTAACTCTCTGGCAATGACCAGATGCTGAATTTCAGAAGTCCCTTCTGGAATCTTGAAAAGCCTTGCATCCCTGAGATATCGTTGAATAGGATTGTCTGTTCTGAGTCCTGCTTCCTTCTGAATCTCTATTGCTTTTGTCACAATCCTCTGCAAAGTTTCGGTACAGAAGAGCTTGACGATGGAGGCATCCTTCATGGAGGCCCTCCCTTGGTCAAAGAGCCATGCCCCGCGATAGGTGGTATATCGCATCACTTCAATGAACATGGCCATTTCAGCGAGAATGAATCGGATGGCTTGGAACTTTCTAAGAAACTCTCCTCGTCTCTGGACTTCCCGAACATAAGAAAGAGTCGTTTCAAAAGCGGCCTGGGCTACTCCTGTGCTTCTGGCTCCATAGGTGATCCTTCCCGATTTCAAGGTCTCCTCCAGTTGTTCCAATCCCCCACCTTCCTCCTCTCCGATCATTCTCTCTTTCGGGACAAAACAGTCATCAAAGGCGAGCTCAGCGGTATCGGCTGTATGATTTCCAAGCTTCTTCAATTTCTTAATGACTGAAAATCCTTGATCGTCCCGATTCACCACAAAGAGGTTGATCCCTGTCCCTCTCTTTTCAGGATGAGTATAGGCTGCTACCGTTACAAAATCACAGATGGTCCCGTTTGTAATGAAAGTCTTCGAGCCATTCAGACGATACCCCC
>JBDOIB010000256.1:0-14229 GCA_041082155.1 Thermodesulfobacteriota bacterium
ATGTTGCTCCATACCCTGAGAGCCACAAAAGGGAATAAGAGAAAGGCGGCTAAACTTTTGGGAATCAATGTTAGGACGATTCATAGGAAAATAAGGGAGATTGAAGGAGAATTAACCATTTTTTAATATAGCAGAAAACAGTGACAGAAAGTCATTCTTTACATAAAAAAGAAAGAAAATGATGACATTTTGACTCTTTTATAAAAAAATAAAAGGGTCACTTTTACATCATTTTAAGTGAATCTGAAAATAGAAAATTAGATAATCGATTTCGGAATATTTTTAACTATTTAATATTACTGAACTTTTTTGGAAGTAGGTAGTTTTGTTTTTTTAAATTGTTTGGCACGAAATTTGACTTGTATTGCTTGATATGAAAAAAAAGGTAAAATGGGCTTTTATTCTTGATAGAGATGAATTTGTAAGACTCAGTTTGAGCAAAATTTTAAAAAAATATGGTTTTCAGGTTGAGGAACTGGAAGATCTCCTTCAGCTCGAAAACAGAAAGAAAGAGATTCGAGAAGGTATGATATTAGCAGACCTGGAATTAGAGTCCATCGAGAAATGGCTTCCTTTAGTAAAAAAGTGGAATGACCGTTTTGTTCTGATGAGTCCTCTCATTACCGATGAGCTCAAAGAACGATTGAGACAGTCAGGAATTCATCGAATTATTAAGAAACCTGTTGAACCAGGAATTTTAAGAAAAGTGATCAAGGGGATTCCCTTTTCTGAAGAAATCAAATTTCCCGTTTCAGAAAAAAAGAGGCCAGAAATCCAGGTTCAACCAGAAAGGAGGTGAAAAGAGATGAAGAAATGGGTTCTTCTTTTACTCGCATTGGTTTTGGCGATTCATTTTGTTGCAGTGGGGATTGGATGCAAAGCAAAGGCACCAGAAAAACCAAAGGAGGAAGCAAAACCAGCTGAAGTAAAACCCGCTGAGGCCCCACCCCCAGCTCCACCGGCTCCAGCAGAAAAACCCGCTGAAAAACCTGCTGAAGCCCCAAAGAAGTAATCTGGGGAGAAGGGCAGAAGAGATTCGATGGTGGAAGAAGTTGGCGCCTTAGCTCTTAGGAGGAGGCGCCAACTTAAATGTTTGAAACACAGGGTCTTTCAGGAGGAGGATGATTAGCATTAGAAAGAAAAAAAGGTGCATCTCGGTTCATCAGGAAAGAAGGGATTCCATTTGGCCTTAACAGAGGAGGTATCGAAGGATATCTCCTTTTTTGTTTTCAATGGATCTAATTCCTGAAGGGAAGAATGCAGGAAGGAGTAAAGATGGAGACAGCCTCAGACATTCATTTGTCTATATCCCAAAAGTTCGTTGAACGACCATTACAGCTTTATCTCTTTCCGGTTGCGGAAGAGAAAAAAGGAGGGGAAGAGGTCAAGGAGACCGTTCCTTCCTACTGGAAAGGGGTATCAGAAAAGGACTGGAATGACTGGAGGTGGCAACTTCGACATCGAGTGACAAGGCTGGATCAACTGAAGGAGATTTTAGAATTGACTCCAGATGAAATTGAGGGGATCAAACACTCCAAGGGAAGATTGGCCTTAGCTGTAACACCTTATTTTCTTAGTCTGATGGATCCCGTAAATCCGAATTGCCCCATTCGAAGACAGGCCATTCCCACGAAACAGGAGCTTCATCTCTCGAAGAACGATATGCTTGATCCCTGCGGGGAAGATAAGGATTCTCCTGTGCCAGGATTGGTCCATCGTTATCCAGATCGGGTCCTCCTGCTGGTCACCGACCAATGTGCCGTTTATTGCCGGTATTGCACCCGGAGGCGTTTGGTTGGGACCTCGGAGCGTTCCATCACCCAAGGGAACTTTGAAGAGGTGTTGAAATATTTAAAAACGCACAAAAAGGTTCGGGATGTCCTTCTTTCAGGGGGCGATCCACTCCTTCTCGAAAATGAGAGATTGGAAGAAATCCTGAGTCGTTTGAGAGCGATCCCCCATATTGAAATCCTTAGGATCGGAACAAGAGTTCCTGTAACTCTTCCTCAAAGGATTACAGCAGGTTTATTAAAGATGTTGAAGAAGTATCATCCATTAATGATGTCCATTCATTTTTCCCATCCTAAGGAGATTACCGACGCCGTCAGAAAGGCCTGTAACGATTTAGCAGACAGTGGCATCCCTCTTGGAAGTCAAACGGTGCTCCTTAAAGGGATCAATGATAAACCACAGATCATGAAGAAGTTGATGCATGAACTTCTTAAGATTCGTGTTCGTCCTTATTATATCTATCAGTGTGATCTAGCCATGGGCACGGAGCATTTTCGAACCTCTATCGCCACGGGGGTTCAGATCATTGAGAAATTGAGGGGTCACACGACTGGCTATGCGGTTCCTACTTTCGTCGTGGATGCCCCGGGAGGGGGAGGGAAAATCCCTGTGGAACCCGATTACGTGATTTCAAGAGAGAAAGGGAAGATGGTGTTAAGAAACTATGAGGGGAAGATCTATGAATATCCAGAACCCAATGTCATCGAATTTAAGAAAACGAGGTTGATGGGAGAGGGAAAGGTAGCTAATCGAAAACTCATAGGATAGTCTTTTTATCCATACAGGAAGGAGGAGAGATGTCCAGGCAATGGTTAAAGATTGCCATTCTTTACAATCTTCTTGAGAGGCTCGAGAGAGGTGAGGAGAAGGATTTTCTCGCTGAAAAGGCGGTCCTCGAAGAGATTGGAGCAGTGAAAGAGGCTATTACGGATTTAGGACATCAACCTTTTGTCATTGCCCTTCAAAACGAAATTGAACCTGTGATTCAATCCCTCCAAGAGATCCATCCGGATGTGGTCTTTAATTTGTGTGAATGTGTTTATGGAAAAGCTTCACTAGAAATGAATATCCCTGCGTTACTCGAACTCTTTCGAATTCCCTATACGGGTTCTCCTCCATTGACCCTTGGATTGTGTCTGGACAAGGGGAAAGTGAAAGATATCCTCACCGCCTATGGAATGCTCACCCCTCAATACAGAATCTTCGAGGATGGAACCACTCCCCTTCGAGGAAACCTCTTCCCCCTGATTGTCAAACCCCTTCGTGAGGATGGAAGCCTTGGGATCTCAAAGGAGAGCGTTGTGTATGACAATGAAGCTCTAAATCGCCAGATTCAATATATCCTCACCAAATATCGACAGCCCGCCATCGTAGAGAAATTTATTGAAGGAAGAGAACTTAATGTGGGCCTAATGGAGAGAAATGGAGGAGTGGAAGTCCTGGCCATTTCTGAGATTGATTATTCAGAGTTTCCTGAAGGAATTCCCAAAATCTGTGGATATGAAGCGAAATGGGTTCCAGAAAGCGTTGAATATCAGAAGTCGAAGCCTATCTGTCCCGCACCTTTGGATTGGGTGCTTCAAAAGAGGGTGGAATATTTAGCCATAAAGACCTTCAAACTCTTTGGGTGTCGAGATTACGCTCGGGTGGATATGCGTGTGGATCCGGAAGGAAAAATTTATATTTTAGAGGTAAACCCCAATCCCGATATCTCTCCTCAATCAGGAATGTTTCGAGCCATTCAGGCTCGAGGAATGACCTATACAGAATTTATTAATAATATTATTGAAAGGGCCTACCAAAGAAAAGACGGGGATATGTGATAATTAGGAATAAAAAATCTTCCCTATCCCCTCCCCCTTTTCATAAAAATGAAGAACCTTCCAAAAGTGATTTTAAAACGTGGAAGAGAGAAACCCCTTCTGAGAGGACATCCATGGGTTTTTTCCGGGGCAGTAGAGAAGATCGAGGGGGAGGTGTCCCCCGGCGATGAAGCAGAGGTTTATTCGAAAGAAGGGCAGTTTATAGGGATCGGCCATCTTAACCCTCACTCTCAGATTCTGATTCGTCTTCTTACCCATAAAAAGGAAATCTTAGGGGAGGACTTTTTCAAAGAAAGGATTCTGAAGGCCGCTCACTACAGAGAAAGTTGGTTTAGAGGAAAGACCAATGCCTATCGGATGGTCAATGGAGAAGGAGATTTTCTTCCAGGGTTGATAATCGATCGGTATGGAAATCTCTTGGCCCTCCAATTTACAACGGCTGGAATGGACCGATTAAAAGGACTCGTGACCAAGATTCTGATTGAGCATTTCTCCCCTCAGACCATTTATGAAAGAAGTGATGCTCCAATAAGAAAGGAAGAGGGTTTAAAGGAATCAGAAGGTCTTCTCTTCGGAAAAGAGATTACCGGGTTCATTGAGATTGAAGAATATGACTGCCGTTTTTGGGTGGATGTGAGAGGGGGACAAAAGACTGGTTTTTACTTGGATCAAAGAGAGAATCGATTATTTTTAAGAGAGTTTACAAAGGGTAAAAAAGTATTAGATGGTTTCTCTTATACCGGAGCCTTCTCCATCCACGCTGGACGGGGAGGGGCAGAGGAACTCACCCTTATCGATTCTTCGGAAGAGGCCCTCAAAAGAGCAAAGGAGCATTTTGATCTCAACGGATTAAACCATCTCCCCATTCAGCTCATCAAGGGGGATGCCTTTGAAGTATTAAGAGGTCTCGAATCTTCCTCCTACGATATGATTGTTCTTGATCCACCCCCTTTTGCCAAAAAGAAAGGCGAACTTTTAGGAGCCTTGAGGGGTTATAAGGAGATTCACCTCCAGGCCTTTCGCCTTTTAAGATCCAATGGACTTCTTCTTACTTTTTCTTGCTCCCATCATATGACTTGGGACCTATTCCAAAAGGTGATTTTCTTGGCCGCCTGCGATGCAGGGAAGAAGGTTCAGCTATTGACCCGCAGAGGACAGCCGATTGATCATCCCTTTTCAGTGTTTCATCCTGAAGGGGAATACTTAAAGGGATTCTTTTTGAGGGTTTTGTAATTCCTTGACCCTTCTATTAGATTCGGTTAATATTACTGACCAAATCGAGTGAGGATCCTATGATTGAACTGTTAGGAGATCTCAAGCGGACAGACTATTGTGGTGACCTCCGAAAAGAAGATGTAGGGCGGAAGGTCACCCTTTTCGGATGGGTTCAAAAGAGGAGGGATCTCGGAGGGCTGATCTTTGTGGAGATGAGGGATCGGCAGGGGATCATTCAGATTGTCTTTAATCCGGAGATCAACCCGAAGGCCCATGAGAAAGCCCAACTTCTTCGTAATGAATATGTCATTGGAATTCGGGGAGAAGTGGTTTCGAGGCCAAAAGGAACAGAGAATCCGAAGCTCCTTACGGGGGAGATTGAAGTGTGGGTGGAAGAACTTAAGATCCTGAATCCTTCCAAAAATCCTCCTTTTCAAATTGAGGATGAAGAAGAGGTGGCCGAGAATACCCGGTTGAAGTATCGATATCTCGACCTTCGAAGGCCCAGAATGCAAAAGAATTTAATATTAAGACATCATCTGGCCAGAGAGGTAAGAAACTACTTTGATCGCTTAGGGTTCCTGGAGATTGAGACTCCGATGCTCACCAAAAGTACTCCAGAGGGGGCAAGAGATTTTTTAGTTCCCAGCCGTCTCAATCCGGGTCACTTCTACGCCCTCCCGCAATCCCCTCAACTCTTTAAACAGATCTTAATGATTGCAGGGTATGATCGGTATTTTCAGATTGTTCGATGCTTTCGGGATGAAGATTTAAGGGCTGATCGTCAACCCGAATTCACCCAGATTGATGTGGAAATGTCTTTTGTCACGATTGAGGATGTTCAACGCACCATGGAGGGGCTGATGGTTCACCTTTTTAAAGAGGTGCTCCACAGGGAACTCAAGACTCCTTTTCCCGTTCTCACCTATGAAGAGGCTATGAATCGCTATGGGACAGACAAACCCGATATACGGTTTGGATTAGAATTGTATGAGTTGACGGAGGAACTAAGGTTTTCTCATTTTAAAACCTTTCAAAGTGTGGTGAACGAAGGAGGGGTGATTAAGGCGATCCATGTGAAAGGAGGGGGGGACTTCTCCAGGAAGGAGATAGAGGAATTGACTCACTTTGTTCAGACTTATGGAGCTAAAGGATTGATCTCAGCGAGAATTAAAAGAGAGGGATGGGACTCCCTACTTGAGAAGGTCTTAACCTCGGAGGAGAAGACGGCTGTAGAGAAAAAAGTGATGGCTCAGGAGGGCGATCTCCTCCTCTTTGTGGCTGGGCCGAATAAAGTCGTCAATCAATCCTTGGCCAATCTTCGGCTTCATATTGGAGAGAGGATGAAACTGATTCCAGAGGATGAGTTTCAATTTGTTTGGGTCGTGGATTTTCCTTTACTGGAGTATGATGAGGCCGAAAGGCGATACGTTGCGGTCCATCATCCCTTTACCGCTCCCCGGGATGAGGACCTTCCTCTTCTTAAAGATCATCCGGAGAAGGTGAAGGCTAAGGCCTACGATTTGGTCCTCAATGGCTCAGAAATCGGAGGAGGGAGTATAAGAAATCATCTCCAGGAGGTTCAGGCGCTTCTTTTTGAAAAATTAGGAATGGATGAGACAGAAGCCAGAGAGAGGTTTGGATTTTTGTTAGAGGCCCTTGAATACGGGACACCCCCTCATGGAGGAATTGCCTTTGGTTTTGATCGACTGGTGATGATTCTGAGCCATTCCAACTCGATTCGAGATGTGATTGCCTTTCCAAAGACTCAAAAGGGAACCTGTCTGATGACTGACGCCCCGTCCAGGGTCAATCCAAAACAGCTTGATGAGCTGTGGATTAAACTTAAAATTTAAATTCTCAGGGAGGTAGAATGACGGTTACTCGAAAAAAGAAGGTATTCCAAATAAGATCCTCCAAAGGCCCTTTTCCTCTTTTAGACGTTCAGGAGCCGAATCTCTATCGAGATATCTTTCCTTATGACGAGGTCTGTAAGATAGAATTTGATAATCGATTTGTCTTCCCGGATCCGCCCGAGGAGATCTTTATTACGGATACCACCTTCAGGGATGGTCAACAGGCCCGACCCCCTTATACCGTCGAACAGATTGTTGATCTTTATGACATGCTTCACCGTTTAGGAGGCGTAAACGGGGTCATCCGACAATGTGAATTTTTCCTCTATAGTGAAAAAGATAAGGAAGCGGTCCGGAGATGTCAGGAAAGAAATTATCGTTATCCTGAGATTACCGGTTGGATTCGGGCGGTTAAGGAGGATTTCAAACTGGTCAAAGAGATGGGATTGAAAGAGACAGGAATCCTCACCTCTGTGTCGGACTATCACATTTTCTTGAAACTTAAGAAGAATCGAAGGGTTGCTTTAAGGGAGTATCTTTCCATTGTTTCTTCAGCACTTGAGTTGGGAATCATTCCTCGATGTCATTTTGAGGATATCACTCGAGCAGATATCTATGGATTCTGTGTTCCTTTTGCCCAAGACCTGATGCGGCTTTCCGAAGAGGCAAAGATTCCGGTCAAAATTAGGCTTTGCGATACCCTTGGTTTCGGAGTTCCCTATCCGGGGGCAGCCCTTCCCCGAGGTGTCCCCAAAATCATTCGAGCCATGATTGATGATGCAGGGGTTCCTCCTGAAAACCTGGAGTGGCATGGTCATAATGATTTTTATAAAGCCTTGATCAATGCTACGACAGCCTGGCTCTACGGTTGTGCAGCGGCCAATGGAACCCTTTTAGGGTTTGGAGAACGAACAGGAAATACTCCGGTGGAAGGATTAATCATTGAGTATATCAGTCTGATGGGTCAAGACCATGGGATCGATACTACCATGATTACGGAGATCAGAAACTACCTGGAACGAATGGTAGGGGTTTCGATTCCCCCCAATACCCCTTTTGTTGGAGCTAACTTCAATTCCACCAGTGCGGGTATCCATGCCGATGGGATTCTGAAGAATGAGGAGATTTATAACATTTTTAATACCTCAAAGATTCTGAATCGACCTATTTCAGTCTCCATCAATGACAAATCAGGGCTCGCTGGGATTGCCCAGTGGATCAATTCCCATTTCTCTCTCACTGGAAAGGATCGAGTAGAAAAGACTCATCCGGGTGTGGCCAAGATTAATCGCTGGGTGATGAAACAGTATGAGGAGGGACGAACGACCGCCATCTCGGACCAGGAGATGGAGAAGGTGGTCCGGAAATATCTTCCCGAATTTTTCGTCTCTGAATTTGACCGGCTGAAGAGGAGGGCTTATGAGATGGCTGCCCATATCGTGGAACGGGTCATTGAGAGGCCTGAACTCAAATCAATGGATCCTTCCCAGATTGAACCTGTTCTTCAATCCTTACTCGATGAATATCCTTATCTCCAGTATGTGTACGTTGTAAACATCCATGGAATCAAGATCACAAGGACCATCGTTCAACCGGTGGATCAGGCCAAATATGAGAATATCCCCCCTGGAGAAAATTATTCCAATCGCCCGTGGTTCATTGAACCTTTAAAGGACGGAAAGATTCATGTGACCGACCCTTATTCTTCAAAGCATACAGGCGTTCTCTGTATCACCGTTTCAGGCCCCATTCGAAATGAGGTGGGTGAGATTCAGGGAATCCTCGGACTCGATATTCGATTTGAAGATTTGACAAAAAGCGAAGAAGACTTATAGGGATCAAGGAGAGGGAGAGAATGATCATTTCAGAAACCTTAAAAAAGGCATCGAAACTCTTTCCCCATAAAGAGGGGGTGGTCTGTGGGGAGAAACGTTACACCTATCAGGAATTCTCCAATCGAATTTCCCGCCTCGCTCACGGCCTGAGCCAACTGGGAATTAGAAAGGAAGACAAGGTCGCCATTCTTCATCCTAATTGTCATTATTTCTTAGAGGCCTATTATGGGATCTCCCTCATCGGAGCGATCTCTGTTCCCATCAACTATAGGCTTTCGCCTGGAGAGATTACATTCATCCTTAAGGATTCGGAATCAAAAGCTCTGATCGTGGATCCCATGTTCCAGAAGACGGTAGAGGCCATTCAGGAGGAGACCCCCCAGATTGAGAAATGGATCTGGACAGGCGATGGAAAGGTCAATCGAAGGAATCGTGATTTAAGCTATGAAGAATGGATTCATCACTCAAAGGGAGGACCTTTCCCCGAGATTTCGATAGATGAAGAGGATCTTGCTCAGATTTACTATACGAGTGGGACCACGGGGAGACCCAAAGGAGTGATGTTGTCGCATAAAAATGTGATGACCCACGCCCTTGGGACAATCGCCGAGATTCATCTCACGGATCGAGATGTATGGATTCATGTCGCCCCTCTTTTTCATCTGGCGGATGCCTGGGCGACCTGGGCGATTACCTGGGTGGGAGGAACTCATGTCCTGATAAGGGAGTTTGATCCGAAGGTGGTGCTGGAAACGATTCAGAAGGAAAAGGTCACTCTTACCAATCTTATTCCCACCATGCTCAACCTGATGGTAAACCATCCTGACGTGGGACGATTTGATTATAGGAGTTTGAGAGTCCTCCTGAGTGGGGGTGCTCCCATTGCTCCAGAAGTGGTTAGAAAGATTATTGAGACCTTTAAATGTGATTACATTCAGACCTACGGAATGACGGAAACAAGTCCTTACCTGACCCTTTCTATCTTAAAAAACCATTTAAAAACACTCCCTCCTGAAGAACAGTTAAAAATCAAATCAAAGACAGGGAGGGAATTCATAGCCGTAGAGCTGAAAGTAGTCAATGACAAAGGGGAAGAAGTGAGGAAGGACGAGAAAGAGGTTGGAGAGATTATTGTCAAAGGGGATATCGTAACCCGAGGATACTGGAAATTACCCGAAGAGACAGAGAAGGCCATCAAGGATGGATGGCTTTATACCGGGGATTTAGCGGTGATGGATGAAGAGGGTTATGTAACGATTGTGGATCGGAAGAAGGATATGATTGTTACCGGAGGGGAGAATGTGTACTCTACAGAGGTTGAAAATGTCCTCTACATGCATCCAAGCATCCTGGAATGTGCTGTGATTGGAGTGCCCGATCCCAAATGGGGAGAAGCCGTAAAAGGGATCGTGGTTCTGAAGCCCGGCCATAAGGCCACCGAAGAAGAGATTATCCGGTTCTGTAAAGAACGGATGGCCCACTATAAGGCTCCTAAATCTATTGATTTTATAGATGCCCTTCCGCGGACAGGCTCTGGAAAGATTCACAAAAAAGGTTTGAGGGATAAATACTGGGAAGGCTATGAGAAGAAAGTCCACTGAAAAAGGTTTCTTTAGGAGATGACCAACTCTTCAATATATTTTACCCAATCATATCCATAGGCATCCTCATAGACCAGTCGTAAAGGGAAGCCGTGAGGTTTTGGAAGGCTCCTCCCATTGACCTGATAGGCTAAAAAGATCTTTTTCCGATTTAACTCTTTTATAGGGATTCTCACCACTTTCCCATAAGCTCCACGGATATCCACAAAGGTCGCTTCTTTTTTAACCTGAGATTCTTGAAGAAGGGTCCTGAGATCGACCCCTGTCCATTGAGCATTATAGGCAAAATAGCCGGGGCAGATGAGGAGAACTGTCTCTGTGATTTTTGGTAATTTAATGATCTGATCGTAGGTTAAAGCCTGTGGAGAGCCCACCTTCCCTGAAACTTTCAGTTTGTAGGTTTTAATATCAATCGTTACATCTGTGGGGCCCATTGTTCCAAAACTTTCAATCGGATCGATTTCAAGTTCTCGATTGTCAATCTCTTCGGGGTTCATCTCTTTCATCTTTTCTCTGGAGAACCCTCTGGGAAGAATCTTTTTTACTTTGGCCCAAATCTTTGACAAGGGCGAAAGAAAGAAAAATAAAAAAGTTCCTAGGGTTGTTAATACCAGTCTTCTTCTGCTCCACATCGTTTAAGCTCCTTATTAGATGTTATAGGACTTCAGGAATGATATTGCCACCCGAAGGGAAGACGGCTACATCGGCCTCAGGGATTTTTCTGAAAACTTGATTAATAGCCTCTTCAAGCGTGGGGGAGTAGGTGAATTTCATCATTCTGACCTGATCCGGGGATAGCCCTTCAGTCACATGATAGACTTTAAATTTTTCAGAGAGTTCCTTGAAGTAGACCACCTGCATAATATAAGAGATTCCAAAAGACTTCAGGTGATCAGGAATCTCTCCCTGGATAAGACGGCGGTGAAAATCTCCTGCACTTTCATCGCTTCCCATTTCTTGAATTAATGGAAGGATAGGGCCGGCTTCTTTCTGGGGAGCCACCCAGATAATGCTTCCGCCCGATCGGGTACAAAAGCTTGCCATGGTTAACGCCTTTGTCGCCTGAACTCCCAATTCGAGGGGGAACGCAGAGGTAATCGTGACATCGGCTAATTTTGGGAGTGGAACCCGGTAAAGAAATGCCGAATAATTGGACGCCTCCTGGTGTTCAGTTCCTGGATTCCCTGCAAAGACTCGAAGGACCTCACCCTTTTCATTCAGGATGAAATCGAGTTTAAAGGCCAGTCTTGAAAGTTGGCCCGCATCCACAATATCTTCAAAGAAAGGATTTCCTTCGAGAAGATTGACCCGACTGTTTCGATGTCGCATCCAGGTAAAATGATGATCGGCTACGGATCGGTAGGAGCAGACTCCTGGCATGATAATTTTATATCCTCCACCGTAGCCTGAAATGGGATGAGGCATACATTCTCCAATTCCAATGATTAAATCGGCAAAAGCCACATGGGGATTGATCTCAACCAGAGTTCCCCGATGGGTTTTTCCAATGATGACATTGTCTGAAGCATGAGGATCATGGATAAAAAGTCTTCCTTGAAGGCGGTAGAAAGCCTCTCCGCCGATCTTTTTTCTTAATTGATCGAGATTCGGAGTCGGATGGGTTCCCAAAGCACAAACCCCTTTAATCCGTTCGTCCGGAATCCCTGCCCGATTCAGACGATTCAAAATCTCTGGAAAGGCAAGGTGAGCAGGAGTGGGTCTCTGAAGGTCATCGAAAAGAATGGCCACTTCCATCCCCGGACGGGCGAGCTCTTCAATGGGGGGTGAGCCGATCGGATGCTCGAGAGCCTTTTTAATTTCTCCCTCTGGGTCTAAAATCCCTTTCAGAGGAGGTCTGTCCTGGGAGGTAATGAGATTCCAGCTTTCCGGAATTTTAACTGGTATCTGTTGTCCATTATAATTGAGATAAACATCCATTTAATTAAATATCAGAATTTAAATTTTATCAAATCATATTTGGATAAATTTTATTAGGAAATAGCCTATTTGTCAAATAAAAGAAGGGTTGACAAAGAAATAATTATTGGGGTACAGTATCCCTGATGAAAAAGTTGGTGATTAGAAATCCCAAGACCATTCGAAGAAAGGTCTATGAATATCTTCGAGAAAAACTTTTAAATGGTGAGATTCCTCCCCATGAACATTTAATCGAAGCAAAGATTGCAAAAGAGATAAAGACCTCCCGGACACCTGTAAGAGAAGCTCTTCACAATCTGGAACTCGAGGGATTGATTGAGTCTATTCCAAGAATTGGCTATATTGTTAAACCTATTAGTAAGGAGGAGGTTGAGGAGATTTGCGAGATCCGCTCGGTAATAGAAATGCTCGGGGCTCGTTGGGCTATGGAGAAATCTTACCCAAAATTAATCCAGGAGCTCGAAGAGAATCTCTCTCTCACGGAAAAGAAGATTTCAGAAGAAGGGCCAAAGGCCTTCATCGAGATGGATGCTCAATTTCATGAGATCATTGCACGACACAGTAAAAGCCAACGTCTTCTTGAGCTCTCTCAAACCCTCAGGCGCCATATGCTTCGTTATCGGATTGAGAGTATCTATTCTATGGAGAATGTATCGAGAGCGCTTGAAGGTCATAAGGGAATTCTTGAGGCCTTTAAGTTAGGAGATCTTGAAGAGATTCGTCGAGCGATTCAATTTCATCTTCAGCAATCCAAAAAAGATATCTTGCGCTATGCGTTCCAAGAAGAAAAGAAATAGAATTTTCTATGTTAGAAGTTAAATTCAAAGGTCGTGGGGGTCAGGGGGTTGTCCTCGCCTCAGAAATATTGGGAAGGGCTTTCTTCTCGGAAGGGAAGTATCCCCAATGTTTCTCCCTCTTCGGAGGGGAGCGACGTGGAGCACCGGTTGTAGGATTTTTAAGGGTGGATGAAGCCCCCATTTTATTAAAATGTCAAATCAAAGAAGCAGACCACTTGGTCTTTTTTGACCTTTCTTTGATGGATGAGTCGGAGGTAAAAAGAGAACTTAAGTCCCCAGGGGTCCTCCTGATCAATACCCATCGGAGAATCGACTCCTTTAACTCCTTAAGAGAATTCAAGATTGGACTCATCGACGCAGGGCCTATTGCGAGGGGGGCTGGATTGGGAGAGAGTTTAAATACAACCATGCTTGGCGCCTACGCCTCTTTAACCCGTCTCATCGCCAAAGAAAGATTGATCGAGACGATTCGAGAGATGTTCCCCCTTAAAGCGGAAAACAATATTCAGGCCTTTCAAGAAGCTTATGATCAGGTTCGAATCTATGAATAAAGAGATCAATCCATTTGAGTTCGTCATCCCTATTTCTTATGGAAGCACAGAGGTCTTTGAAACGGGTCGCTGGAGTTTTCAAAAACCTGAAACAGTCTCTGCGATAGCCCCCTGTGAAGAGGTCTGTCCCACAGGAAATCCTATTCCCCAATTTATTCATTTAGTTGAACAGGGGCTGTTTAAGGAAGCCCTTGAAACGATTCTATTGGAAAATCCATTTCCAGGGGTCTGCGGAAGAGTTTGCTATCATCCATGTGAGAATGCATGCAATCGAAAGAAATTTGATGAGGCTGTTTCAATTCATCAGTTAGAGAGATTTGTCTTTGATGCTTCATCAGAGGGACGACCCGAATTCCACTTTTTCCCTAATAAGGGGGCCAAAAGGATTGCTGTGGTTGGAGCAGGACCTTCTGGACTTTCCTGTGCCTATTTTCTATCCCTTCTTGGACATAAAGTGACCCTCTTTGAGGCAGAAGCGGAACCCGGGGGGGTCTTGAGAAGGGGAATCCCTGAATATAGACTTCCCAAACATATTCTCAAAATAGAGATTGAAAGAATTTTATCGCTGGGAATAGAAATGAAAACAGGGGAAAAGATAGGAAAGACCCTCTCCTTTGAAGATCTAAGTTCGTTTGATTCCATCTTTCTTTCACCAGGAGCTACCCGAAGCCGTGTCCTGGGGGTGAAAGGTGAAAATTTGAGAAAGGTTTGGAAGGGAACCGAATTTTTAAAGAAAGTCAACTCCGGAAGAAGAATGAAACCAGGCCATCAGATTATTGTCATAGGAGGGGGGAACACAGCGATCGATGTGGCCCGGACGGC
>JBDOIB010000018.1:0-9100 GCA_041082155.1 Thermodesulfobacteriota bacterium
AACGCCCGAATTCCCTAAATATGTTGCACCCCTCATCAATCTGGCAAATCAATATGCACAAGGCACACGACCAAGAGTAGTTGGTCAGATGAGTGAACTTATTCAGGAGTTTGAAGGTAAAACACTATCTGAGTGGGAGGAATGGTATTTAAAGAAAAAGCCTGATGCAATAAAGAATGCCACAGAAAAAATTCTTCAAAAATTGAAAGAGTTAAAAAATACTTTAAACAAAATTGACAAAGAGATGGTTGAACAATGGGTAAGAGATTTAGTTATTGTCAAAACTTTCGCTGGGCTGAGGTTTCAGGAAGCTATACTTAAGAAGGGAGCAGAGATTAAAGGAACTAATTATCGTTTATCCGAGCCTATTGAAGAATCAAAGGGAATAGATGGCTACATTGGAGAAATACCAGTATCTATAAAACCCTATACTTATGGGGTTAAGGCAGCATTACCAGAATCCATAAATGTCAAAATTATTTATTATAAAAAAATTGATGATGGAATTGAGATTGATTTTGAAGAAATATTGTAATAATCTGAACTAATTACTTCATCGCATAAAACAGGATAAAAGGATTGTGCTTTATACCAAAAGTGTAAATTTTTTACTTCGCAAAAACTTATTTAGGCGAGGATGTTAAATTCCATTGACTTCAAGAGAATCAAAAGACTCTGTAAATCAAGTTAATTTATATTTTCTCCGAGTTAGTATTTGCAAAATTGAGCTATAATAACCATGGAGGAATATAAGAAAGATTTTAAGGCGGATCAATGGAAAAACCCTTGATTGGCATTAGTGTAGGAGATCCGGCAGGGATCGGGCCTGAGATCACTGCAAAGGCATTATCTCATGCTGAGATATATCAACTCTGCCGGCCTCTGGTAGTAGCTGAAATGGAAATGATGAGGGAAGCTATCGGGTTTTCAAAACTTAATCTTTCCCTCCACCCTGTTTCCACTCCCAGAGAAGGCCTTTATCAATTTGGAACGATTGACCTTATCGATCTTAAAAACATCGATGGAAGATCAATCCGACATAAAACGATTTCAGCCGAATACGGTCGTGCCTCTTTCGAATATGTAAAAAAAGTGATTGAACTTGCCATAGCAAAGGAGATCGATGCTACTGTAACTGGGCCCATTAGTAAAGAAGCGATCAACCTTGCGGGATTCCACTATGCCGGGCATACAGAAATATATGCTGATCTCACAAAAACAAAAGATTACGCTATGATGCTTATTCATGATCAGTTTCGAGTGATTCACGTCTCAACCCATGTTTCATTGAGAGAAGCCTGTGATCGTGTTAAAAAAGATCGAGTGTATAAAGTGATTCGTTTAGGGGATGAAACTTTAAAAAGGCTTGGGATTGAAAAACCGAGGATTGCTGTTGCTGGGTTAAATCCTCACGCTGGAGAGGATGGACTTTTCGGTCGAGAAGAGATCGAAGAGATCAAACCGGCAATCCAAGAAGCCAAAAACCAAGGAATAAATGTTGAAGGCCCTATCCCTCCTGATACGGTCTTCTCAAAGATGAAAGGAGGGCAATATGATCTGGTGGTCGTAATGTATCATGACCAGGGTCATATTCCGACGAAACTGATCGGATTCCAGTACGATGATAAAACAAAGACATGGGGCTCTATTTCCGGAGTAAATATTACCTGCGGCCTCCCGATTATTCGGGTCTCGGTGGATCATGGAACAGCCTTTGGGAAAGCAGGAGAGGGTCGGGCCAATCCCGAAAGCATGATCCAAGCCATCAAAATTGCAGCAAAGTTAGCCTCCTCCTAAATCCTCTCCCCCTTGAACCCCTGAACCCTAGACCCCTTTTTTACTTCTGCAGTTCAGGAACGATCTTTTCAAAATAATCCAGAACCTCTGGATTCATTAAGGCATCCCGGTTGAGCACCGGCCTTCCGTGAATAATATTGGTGACCGCACTCTCAACCTTTTTCATATTTAAAGTATAGGGGGCATCGGGCATCTCCATGATAATGGCTGGCACATGACGGGGAGATGCCTTCTCCCTCAAAGTCTTTCGAATGGTATTTTTAAGCTCCTCGGTTAACTGGAATCCTGGAGCAAGTTTCACAAAGAGAATGATCCTCTGATCCCCTTCCCAGTTCTGCCCAATCGCAAGACTGTCGGCAATTCCTTCGATTTTCTCCACCACATTATAGATTTCAGCCGTCCCGATTCGAACCCCTGATGGCTTAAGCACAGCATCTGAACGACCATAGAAGGTAATTCCACCCGTATCGCTGTGGATCATAATATAATCCCCATGACGCCAGACCCCGGGATAGAATTCAAAATAAGCGCTTCGGTATTTCTCCCCTGTTGGATCGTTCCAGAAATAAAGGGGCATCGGCGGAGCAGGTGCCTCGCACACCAATTCTCCTTCTTTGTCCCGGACGGGTTTTCCATTCTCATCGTAAGCCTTCACCTTCATAGCCAACGCAGGTCCCTGGAGTTCACCTGCAAATACTGGCTGGATGGGACTGCCTATGGCAAAACAACCGTTGATATCTGTCCCTCCGGAAATGGAGTTGAAGTGGAGATCCTCTTTGATCTCCTGATAGACCCACCTAAAGCCTTCTGCTGATAGCACAGAGCCGGTCTGGGAGATCTCCCGCAGGGATGAAAGATCATGCTTCTTTCCAGGTTGGATCCCTTCGCTTCGGAGATAATTGATGTAACTTGCGCTAAGGCCAAAAATCGTGATCTTCTCTTCCTCCGTCATCTTCCACATGGCATAGGGATCTGGATAATTCGGATTCCCATCATATAGCACCACCGTCGCCCCGACCCCCAAAGAACTCAGCAGCCAGTTCCACATCATCCAGCTACAGGTGGTGATATAAAAGATCCGATCTTCTCGCTTAAGGTCGGTGTGGAGGATGAGTTCTTTTAGGTGATTGATGAGGATGCCCCCTGCTCCCTGAACCATGCATTTTGGCTTTCCGGTAGTCCCTGAAGAAAACATAATGTACACCGGATGATCAAAGGGGAGCTGTTCGAACTCAAGTTTGGGTTCTTTTTCAGGCGATAAGAATTCTTCATAGAGGATGGCATTGGGAATAGAACTGATATCGGGTTTTTCCTGGGCATAAGGAACTACGACGACTTTTTTGAGAGTGGGAATGGCTTTTGCCACTTCGGACGCATTCTCGATCGTGCTGAAAGGTTTCCCCTTGTAAAAATAACCATCCACCGTAAGCAGAACCTTTGGCTCCACCTGCCCGAGTCGATCTAATGCTGCAAGAGGACCTATATCTGTGGCACATGAAGACCAGACCGCTCCAATACTGGTCGCTGCAAGCATCCCTATGGCTGTCTCCATTAAATTGGGCATATAACCCACCACTCGATCTCCTGGCTCAATCCCAAAATCTCTGAGGGATTTCGCAAACCGGGCAACTGCATGATAGAGTTCGCGGTAGGTCATTTGAGCAGATTTCTGGGTTTCTCCTCTAAAAATAAAAGCCAGATGGTCATCTTGATAGCGGAGGAGATTCTCTGCAAAATTTAAACGGGCTCCTATAAACCATTTTGCACCTGGAAATTTAGTCAAATCATCTACCACCTGATCGTACTTTCTTGAAGCCTTGATGTCTGCAAACTCCCACATCGCCTCCCAGAAATCTGGAATGGAATCTATAGACCATTGATAGAGTTCCGGATAGGTTCTAAAACTCTTCCCGTACTTCTGGTTGACAAAGTGGATGAATTTTGTGATGTTGGCATTTTTTATTCTTTCCTCCGAGGGGATCCACAGGGGTTTTTTCTCTGTTTTAATCTCGGGAATGGTAACGGTGACAAGAGGAGGTTTCTCCATGGGTGCTTCTACAGGTTTAACTCTTTTTGGAGGTTTTACAGCAGGTTTTATTTTCTTTGCTACTTCTTTAATGGCCTTTGGTGGAGCTTTCTTTTTAGGTTTCTTCTCCACCTTTTTAGCAGGTTTTACAGAAGGCTTTTTAGTCACTTTAGGTTTGACCTTTTTAATCACCTTTTTTAAGGGTTTTTTAGGTGCCTTTTTTGAAACTTTCTTTGTTGCCTTTTTAGGATTTCCCCTTGACTTTTTGGCCATGTGATCCCCTCCTTTTTTATAATTAGGACTTTTTTCGGATTTATTGATTATCATTCTTCTTATTTTTCGTCAAGAAAAATTTATATCAATGGTTATCTTAATCTCCACATAGTTTTTATGTGTGGAGAAGGACAGAACTCTTTAATTTTATTAAACAATATGTTAGAAATTTATTAAATGTTTTCTTCCCAACCTCTTTCAGGATTTAAAATGCTTGATCTTTCAAGGCTTTTGCCGGGTCCCTTCTGCTCCCTCCTACTAGCTGATCTCGGGATGGATGTCCTTAAAATTGAAGATACCGACCAGGGCGACTATATGCGAACTATGGGGCCCATTAAGAAGAAAGATAGCGCTTATTTCCTATCTTTAAATCGGAATAAGAAAAGTATGACCCTTAACCTTAAATTAGAGGAAGGAAAAGAGATCTTTTACAGACTGATCGAAACTTATGATATTGTCCTTGAGGGATTTAGACCAGGGGTGATGGAGCGTCTTGGAATTGGATATTCCGAATTAAAAAAACGAAATCCGAGGGTCATCCTATGCTCTCTCACTGGATATGGACAAGATGGGCCCTATCGAGATAGATCTGGCCATGATATCAATTACCTTGGACTGGCAGGTGTTCTGGAGATGACCGGTCCGAGAAATGGAGATCCCGTGCTTCCCGGTGTCCAGGTTGCAGATATTGGGGGAGGAGCTTTAATGGCCGCAATCGGAATTCTTTCGGCAGTAATTCAGCGTGAAAAGACTGGCGAAGGACAGCACCTCGATATAGCCATGTTCGATGGGGTTCTTTCTTGGCTATCCATTCATGCTGCAAGATATTTTTTAGAAAAAATTCTACCCAAGAGAGGAACAATGCACCTCACCGGAGGGTATGCCTGTTATCAAATCTACAAAACAAAAGATAACCGTTATATTTCGCTCGGAGCATTAGAACAAAAATTCTGGGAAAATTTCTGTAAGGCCATAAATCGAGAAGACCTCATTCCCAAACAATTGACCGACAAAGATCAGCCTGAAATTATAGAAGGACTTAGACAGCTTTTTAAAACAAAAACCCTTGAAGAATGGACGGAATATTTTAAAGGAGTGGATGCCTGTATCGAACCCATTTTGAACCTGGAGGAGGTATTTAAACATCCTCAGGTCCGACACCGAAAAATGGTGATTGAAATCGATCATCCAGTGGAGGGGAAAATTAATCAGATCGGAACCCCAATTAAATCTTCCCGGTTTTCATTTGAGATTCGAAGACCTCCTCCCCTTCGCGGTGAACATACGGCCGAGGTATTGAAGGAGGTTGGATACTCGGATAGGGAAATTCAGAGGTTTAAAGAAAAAGGGGTAATTTAACTCATATGAAGGGTAAAATCGAGATTGATCGAGAGCGGTGTAAAGGTTGCGCTCTTTGTACCATTGCCTGTCCTAAGGGATTGATTCGAATCGGAGAAGAAATCAATCGTTACGGATATTTCTTCGCCGTCTGGGATGAAAATGGTGAATGTACGGGTTGCGCCCTCTGCGGAGAGATCTGCCCGGATATAGCGATTCAGG
Organism: Thermodesulfobacteriota bacterium; assembly: GCA_041082155.1. Lineage (GTDB taxonomy): Bacteria > Desulfobacterota > BSN033 > BSN033 > UBA1163 > CALIBK01. The sequence goes on from JBDOIB010000018.1 coordinate 5,657, forward strand.
TCTGGAGGGAAAGATAAATGGGTCAATCCTGCGAAAGAATACTGGTCAGGGGAAACGAGGCAATTGCAATGGGAGCGATTGATGCTGGATGCCGTCTTTTTTTTGGCTATCCCATCACCCCACAAAATGAGATCCCTGAATATCTCTCCAAACACCTTCCTCCTCTTGGAGGTGAATTTATTCAGGCTGAAAGTGAAATTGCTTCTATCAATCTTCTCTTAGGAGCTTCAGCGACAGGGGCACGTGCTATGACCTCCTCATCAAGCCCGGGGATCTCCCTGATGCAGGAGGGAATCTCCTATATGGCCGGCAGCGAACTTCCTGCTGTCATTATCAACATTTCTCGAAGTGGGCCTGGATTGGGAGGAATTTCACCCTCTCAGGGTGACTATTTTCAAGCCACTCGAGGTGGGGGACACGGGGATTACAGAGTGCTCGTCCTTGCACCCTCTACGGTTCAAGAAATGTATGAATTGACCTGTTTGGCCTTCGATCTTGCAGATAAATATAGAAATCCGGTGATGATCCTGGGAGACGCCTTAATCGGCCAGATGAAGGAACCTCTTATTCGTAAAAAGCCTCTACCAATGGAACTTCCTCCCAAGGATTGGGCCCTCACCGGGGCAAAAGGACGAAAACCCAATCGGATAAAGTCTCTTTATCTTCAGGAAGGAGAATTGACCGAGCACAACTGGAAGCTCTATAAAAAATATGAGAGAATGAAACAGGAAGAGGTAAGATTTGAAGTAAAGGAGACGGATGATGCTTGTTTTGTGATTGTGGCTTTTGGAAGTATGGCCAGAGTAGCCCGCTCAGTGGTGGAGATGGCGAGGGAAGAAGGAATGAAGGTGGGACTTTTCAGGCCCATTACGCTCTTCCCTTATCCTGAGCAACCTTTAAAAGAGATCTCTCGAAAGGTTAAATATTTCTTAACCGTTGAATTAAACACGGGTCAGATGGTTGAAGATGTAAGGCTTTCTGTGGAAAGGGATGCAGAAGTCCATTTTTATGGGAAACCCCCAGGGGCCTTACCTACACCCGAAGAAATACTGGAGGAAGTTAAAAAATATTATCCACAAAGGATTTAATAGGTTTCAAGATGGAGCTTGTATTTAAACGACCCGAATGTTTGATTGATGTCCCTTTTCATTTCTGTCCGGGCTGTCACCACGGGATCGTTCATCGACTCGTTGCAGAAGCGATTGATTACTTTAAAATTAGAGAAAAAACCGTTGGGGTAGCTTCGGTGGGATGCTCTGTATTTATGTATGACTATTTCGATATCGATGTCTTAGAGGCCCCTCATGGAAGGGCATCAGCGGTCGCCTCAGGAATGAAGCGAGCAAGAAAGGACCTCATCGTCTTTACCATTCAGGGAGATGGGGACCTGGGAGCCATTGGAATTGCAGAAGGAATCCATACAGCCAATCGGGGAGAGAATATCACCCTCATCTTTGCCAATAATGGAATCTATGGAATGACGGGGGGGCAGATGGCACCCACCACTCTCCTTGGGCAGAAGACGACTACAAGTCCATATGGAAGAAACTTTTCTTATGACGGATATCCCATCCGGATGGCTGAGATGGTTGCCACCCTCGAAGGAAGTGCTTTTGTGGCAAGGGTAGCTGTAAATAACCCTTCCAATTTAATGAAGGCCAAAAAGGCCATTCGCAAAGCCTTTCAGATGCAAATTGAAGGCATGGGTTTCTCTATGGTTGAAGTGCTGATGGCATGCCCCACCAACTGGGGATTGTCCTCTTTGGAGGCCAACCGGCGGGTTGAAGAAGAAATGATTCCTTATTTCCCTCTGGGAATCTTTAAAGAAAGGAAGATGGCCGATTACTTATGAAATTCGAAGTACGAAATCCGAATTTCAAAACAGTTTTGAAGATTCAAAGCACAAAAACTTAAAACGAACATTTCTATCTTGAATGGTAAGATTGTTTCGGATTTTGACATTCGAATTTCGGATTTTTGAGAAAATGGATGGATATGAAACCTTTCTACTATGACGTGATTATCGCTGGATTCGGTGGTCAGGGCGTTCTGGCGATCGGGAATCTCATCGCCTATGCAGCCATGAAGGAAGGAAAAAACGTGACTTATCTCCCAACTTATGGCGTAGAAATGAGAGGAGGAACGGCCAACTGCACGGTTGTGATCTCATCAAAGGAGATTGGATCGCCCATTATCTACCGACCCCATGCCCTCATTGCGATGAACCTGCCTTCTCTTTTGAAATATGGGCCACGGGTGCTGCCAAAAGGTTTGATCTTTCTAAATTCCTCCCTTATCGATTTAAAAGAAGTGAACCGCAAGGATGTTGAAGTCTTTCCTGTACCTGTCAACGACATAGCCATCGAAAATGGAAATCCACGTTTCGCCAATATGATTGCCCTGGGGGCCTTTATTGAAAAGACAAAGTTAGTCGAATTGTCTACGATTTACGATTCTTTAGAGAAGGTCTTCGATGAACGACACCATCGACACATCCCAGAAAACATAAAGGCCATTCAAATTGGGGTAGAATACGCCAAAAAATTTATGCCTTCTCGCTAGCAGAAATGAATCTCTTGAAGAGGGAGTCCAATGGAGGAAGAAAAAGCATTTGAAGAAGTAAAGGTGGGAGAAAAGATCAAAGAACTGAGGGAAAAGAAAGGCCTTTCTCTGAAAGATCTTGCTGAGTTGACCGGTTTTTCCACAGCCCTTCTCTCTCAGATGGAGAATCATCTGGTCTCCCCTTCCCTCGGGACAATCATCAAATTAGCCCGAGCCCTGGGGGTAAGGGTCGGAGACTTCTTAGGTGAAACAGAGGGAGAGCCCTTTACCATTGTGAGAAAAGATGAGAGGAGAAAAGTCTCCCGTTTTGCTTCAAAAGACGGGGTTAAGTACGGCTATTCCTATGAATCCTTAGGTTTCGAGAAAAAGGACCGCCATATGGAGCCCTTCATCGTAACCCTTGAACCAGCAACCATTCCCACCACAAAAACCTCTGTCCACGAGGGAGAGGAATTTATCTTCGTCCTTGAAGGGGAGATGGAGGTGATTTTAGGAAATCATAAAGATGTTCTTTATCCTGGTGATTCAATCTACTATGACTCGACCATCCCCCATCGAGTTCAATGTCATCAAAATAAAGTCACAAAAATCCTGGCTGTCCTTTATGCCCCGAGCCCTTAACCCTCTTTAAATGAAAGAGGATTTTTGACCATCAGGTGGAGATGAAAAGAGTTTTCTTAATCCTTCTCTTTTTTATTCTCTCTTTAATCGTAGAGTTAAATCTCGTTTTTTCTCAAACAGCTGTAAAGGTGGGAGGATTGATTCCTTTTACAGGACGATGGGGAGAACTTGGAAGAGAATGTGCAAGGGGAATGCTGGATGCGACAAAGTGGTTCAATCTTCAGGGAGGATCCCGGAGTTGGCGATTGGAGCTCATTTTGA
>JBDOIB010000022.1:0-4155 GCA_041082155.1 Thermodesulfobacteriota bacterium
TCGTTTACCGATGCTGACTTCCGTGAGCCTTCCTGAGGGAGTGGACGATATTAAGGTTCGAAGAAAACTCTTAGAGCAGTATCAGATCGAAGTGGGTGGCGGGTTAGGCCCGTTGAAAGGAAAGATTTGGAGGATAGGTCTTATGGGAGAGACCTGTAAAATGCAAAATATTGCCTGTCTGATCGGTGCGCTCAAAGAGATTCTTTAAGGGGAGAATGAATCAGGCCGCTTCTTTCCCAAGAGAGGCTTTTTCCTGATAGAGTTTTCCAATGAATTCAGTGATATTATAGATCTCGATCTTCTGTTTTTGCCGTTTGGCATTTCTAAAATTGTGAAGACAGGAAGGACATTCCGTAAGCAAAATCTCTGCGCCTGTCTCTTCGATGATCTGACTCAAACGATTTCTGGCGATTCTTACCGATTCCTTAGGAAAGGATCCCCGGAATCCTCCGCCCGCTCCACAGCACATCGAATTCTCTCTCGTTCTTGAGGGTTCAACAAAATTGGGGGCAATCTTCCGAATGATCTCTCGGGGTTCCTCATAGATCCCTGCGTGACGACCCAGATCACAGGGATCATGGTAAGTCACCCTCTTTTGTGTCTGAACCTCAAAATTAAAATCTTTCAGGAATTGGGTAATATGTTTGAGCTCTAATCCAAGGTTTTGATAGGCAGGATGGTCTTTAAAGACTCGATAGCAGTAGGGACAGGTGGTGATCAGGCTCTTCGCACCCGTCTTTTTTATTTCTTTGATATTTTGTTCAGCTAAACCTCCAATGATTTTGTATCCCACATCTTCGAGAACTCCGCTGCAGCAGACTTCATCAATCAGGGTATAATCCACTTTCAGAATATCCAGAAGCTCGAGAGTTTCTTTCACGCTTTCCTCTTCACGATAAGTACCCACACAGCCTAAAAATAGCACGATGGAGGCATTCCCCTTTTTATGCCCCCAATCTACTCTCCTGTCTTCTCCATAGATATTTCCATATTTCGCCATGGTTTCAGCCATCGCCCTGAAAAGATTATCCATCCCGAGCTGAACAAAATCCCTTCGAGCCTGTTTCACCATTTCCTGTGGATCGACCCCTGAGGGACAGTTGACAGTACAGTTCATACAGGTGGTGCACCGAAGGAAGGCCTGGGCGACGGCCTCTGTGACCTGGAGTTTTCCCTCCATGAGCTCCTTGAGGAGGATCATCTTCCCCCGGGCGTTCGTCACGGGTCGTTTCGTCAGATCAAAGATCGGACAGACCGCCCGGCAGAATCCACATCGAGAACATTGAGCGATCGCCTTCCGCCTCTTCTCATCAAACTGAATTTGTGTCGCCATACTCGCTTGGACTCCTTACCTTGTCAATAGATTTCGGGGGTTCTTTGATTCAGGAATTTGAGCGATTTTTCATAAATCCTTGACCCCTTGCCCCCTCGGATCCTTTTAACCCAAGGCTCTTTTCCCCGGATTCATGATGTTGTTAGGGTCCAGGGTCTTCTTTATCTTTCTCATCAGCGTCATCTCTACCGGGTCGTGTTCAAGACCCATATAGTTTGCTTTGGAGAGTCCAATTCCGTGCTCTCCTGAAAGGGTCCCATTTAAAGAGATGGCCAGATGGAAGATTTCTGCCTCTGCCTTCTCCATTCGTTCGACCTGCTCCGGGTCGTATTCATCGTAAAGGATCTGGGGATGAAGATTTCCATCTCCTGCATGGCCAAAAGTGGCAACGACGATATCATACTTTTTTGATATTTCCTGGATTCCAATCAACAAATCAGGGATTCTTGAGATGGGCACCGTAACATCATCGAGTACAAAACTATTGCTGACTCGGGCCAGTGTGGCATAAGCAGACTTTCGTGCCTTCCAGAGGTTGACCCGGTCTTTCTCATCTTTGGCTGTTTTGATTTCGATGGGATGGTTTCTGTTAAAAATTTTTAGGATCACCTCCATCTGAGCTTCCACTTCTTCCCAGGTAAAACCATCCGTTTCTGTGAGAATCATGGCTTCAGCATCCGGAAGATCAATATCTGTGTTCTCTTTAATCGAGCGAAGAGTCACCTGATCCATGATCTCCATCACACTGGGCAGTATTCCACTCGTCATCGTTTGGAAGATGGCGTTGCCTGCATCTTCTAATCGGGAGAAGGTGGCGACCGCAGTCATCGCATGACGGGGGAGGGGATTAATCTTTAAAGTCGCTTCCGTGACAATCCCTAAAGTCCCTTCAGAGCCTACAAAGAGCCTCGAAAGATCATATCCGGAGACGCATTTCATCGTATAAGAACCGGTATGCATCACTTCACCCGTGGGAAGAACCACCTGGAGTCCCAGCACATAATCACGCGTGGTTCCATATTTTGCCCCTTTAATTCCTCCAGCATTGGTGGCTACATTTCCTCCAATGGTGGCCACCGAACTGCTCGCAGGATCGGGGGGAAAAACGAAACCGTGTTTCGACAATTCTCGATTGAGGATATCACAGACTACCCCTGCCTGAACCCGTGCATAACGGTTTTCGATACTGATCTCGATAATTCGATTCATCTTTGATAAATCAACGATGATCCCGCCCCGTATAGGAATTACTCCTCCGCTGAGGCTGGTTCCCGCTCCTCTTGGAATGATCGGGATCTTCTCCTCGTTAGCCAGTTGAACAATTTTAGATACCTGTTCGGTGGTCTCTGGCCAGATCGCCCCCTCTGGCCGATGGACATTCATAGAAGCGTCATAACTGTAAGGAACTAATTCTTCTAATTGGTCAGTGAAATTTTCAATTCCTACAATCTCAATCAATGAATGTTTTGGAATCATAGGGTCATCCTCATTCTTTCTCTACCTTTCATTATAATGGATAAAGAGGGTTTTGGCATCAGAAAGGATCCGATTTTTAATCTTTATTATTTCCAATATAGGCTTTCACTTCTGATTCCACGTAGTTGAGGTGTTCAAGCGTTTTTTCCTTTGCTCTCTCAGGAGAGTGATTTTTGATGGCATTAAATATGCGGTCGTGTTGATCGATGAGTTTCTTTACTTTGTTTCGATCTTTAAACACTTTGGCCACCGAGTCACTGAGCAGATCATGGATGGAAAACATAATGTGGGCCTGGATAGGATTGTGAGTGGATTGAGCGATGCCAAGGTGAAAATCAGCGTCTTCCTTCTCCCAGCGTTTTCCTTCCTGGTAGGCTCTCTTCATTTTATGGAGAATATTTTCGAGTTGTTTGATATCCTCTTCAGTGGCCTTTTGGGCCGCATGGAAGGCAGCCCAGGTTTCAATGGCTTTTCTGACTTCAATAAGATCAAAAATCTTCTGTGCATCTGCTTTCAGCATGAGAGAGATGGGTTCCTGAATACTTCCTGAGGCTATGGATTTGACAAACGTTCTTTTCCCTTTAACTTCAAGAAAACCCATCGCAATGAGAGAATTTAGAGCCTCCCGTAGAGAGGGACGACTCACACTCAGTTCCTTCACGAGCTCTCGCTCTGGAGGGAGCCGGTCTCCGGGCTTCAGTATTCCCTGGGCAATCAGACTTTTAATCTGATTCACGATCTCATCTGAAATCTTTGTATGTTTGATAGGCTTGAACATATTTCTTTGGTGAAATTGTCTTACTTCCTTTTAATAATAATTTTTAACAAAAGTCAAGTGAAAAATTTAACGCTTCAGAACTCTCTATGAAAGGAGTAGCCTATTCTCAAAATTATAGACCCTTAATCTTACTGAATAAGGAGAAGGATCTCAAGCCATTTACCTGAGGAAGAGCTTTTGAATGGTTTTACGGGGATAATTTAATTATGGTCAATTGGTCTTACCTTTTTAAAATAAAAAAATATTGTTGACAATGTCTTTTCCGTTTGTTATAAGAAGCCAGAGTTTTTGAATCATGAATGCTGGAGGTGGATATGGCTCGTTTATATGAATATCAAGGTAAACAGATTCTTAAGACCGCAAAGGTTACGGTTCCTCAAGGGGAGGTGGCCTCGACTCCAGAAGAGGCAAAGAAGATCGCAGAAAAGATCGCTAAACCTGTAGCAATTAAATCCCAAATCTGGGCCGGGGGGCGAGGGAAAGCTGGAGGAATAAAATTCGCAAACACACCCCAAGAAGCTGAGCAGGTGGCCGGGGAACTCTTGGGCTCGACCATTAAGAACCTAAA
>JBDOIB010000031.1:0-31185 GCA_041082155.1 Thermodesulfobacteriota bacterium
CAGAATCCTAAACCTGCTAAAAGCAGGATTCGGAGATATTTGAGAGGAATGGCTTTCAGAGGCGAAAGCTCTTTGAGCTGGATCTCCCAGATCCCTTTCTGGAGGAATTGGATGACTTTGGAGATCATTTCCATCTCTTTCCATTCATTTTAATTCTGAAGTGCAGTGAGGGCAGCGAACAGCTTTAATCGGAATCACAGAGAAACAGAAAGTACATTCTTTTGTAGTCGGGACCGCAGGAGGTGCTTCCTGCTGTCGTTTTAGCCTATTCACACTTTTAATCAGAAGAAATACGGAAAAGGCTACGATGAGGAAACTAATAATGGTATTGATAAAATATCCATAATTGATGGACACCGCACCGGCAGCCTTTGCGGCTGCAAGAGAGGCATAAGGACCTGGAACCTTCCCTTCTTTGATCACGAGAAAAAGATTTGAAAAGTCAATATTCCCCAGGAGGTATCCAATGGGGGGCATAATCACATCGGCTACCAACGAGTTCACGATGGTTCCAAAAGCCGCTCCTAAAATAATTCCGACTGCCATATCCACGACATTACCTCTCATTGCAAATTCCTTGAACTCTTTTAGCATCTTCTGTTTCCTCCTTCTTTAATTTTTTATTTAATCTTGAAATCGACACGACTATCTTTTATTTTTTCTTTCCTTTCAGGAGCCAAGGTTTTGGGTTCTACCAGAAAGATCCTTTCTGGTTCGATCTCTTTTGATTTCAGAATCATCTCTTTTACCTTCTGCGCCCTCTGAAAGGCCAATGTTCTCAAATCTCCTTCCTTCACCTCGATATGGGTGAGCATCAGTTTTTCCATTTCAGCATCTGGAAGGTCTTTAACCATTCCTACGATGTTTCTGGGTTTTGGAAATCTCTCCTCGCGATAGGCCATTTTTAAATACTTGGAATACTCCGAAGATTCAATTTTTATTTCATCGATGGAGAGGGAGGGTTGCCCCATCCGGATCATCTCGTTAAGTTTTTGGGCTTTTAATTTTTTTAGAAAGAGTTCTCTCTTTAATCCTTCCCGATCCTTCTCTAAATCCACATGTCCTTCAATCTCTAATTTAACGGCTGGTCTCTCCCGGAGGGCTTTGGCCAGGTTCTCCACTTTCTTGAGATTTGCTTCATTTAAGGTCAGAGTTCCTTCTTCGAATTCGACATAACTGAGCTCCTCTCCACCTCCGATGATGGCTCCAAGAAGGGCAAAGGGAGAGGTCGCTGCCTTGGTAATGAGATTGACCAAGATTTGAAGGATAATCCTCCAGATACTGAATTTGGGATCATCCAGTGTTCCCCTGACAGGGAGATCAAGTTTGATGACTCCATTTCGGTCTTTAAGAAGGGCTATGGCCAGTTTTACGGGCAATTTTGTGGCATGGGGACTTTCGACTTTTTCACCAAATGTAAATTGATCTAATACAATGTAATTCTGAGAATCGAGTTTCCTCTTTTCTATAAGATATTTAAGGTCGAAAGAGAGTTTTCCTTTCTCAATGGTATAACCTACATATTTCCCGGAGTAGGGAGTCATGGAAGTAAGATCCATGTCCTTAAATCTTACTTTTAAGTCGATGAAGAGGTCCTCTTTAAGGGGATTGATTTTCCCTACAATTTCAAGAGGAGCATATTCATCAAGTTTCCCCCGGAGCTCCAGATCAGCCATCGTGGATTCTTCCGATGAAAGCCCGGATACCCGTCCACCAATCTCGACCAGTTTTGCCGAGTAAGGAGGCTCAAGAGAGCGGTCGTGGAACTCAATTCTTCCCCCTTGAAGAGTAATCGTCTCAATTTGAATCTGTTTTTGAGGACCTTTTGATGGTTGCTCCCCCTCTTTCTTTTCCTGAGGAGATCCAGCGGCAGGAGAGGGTTCTTTGGGAGGCTCCTCTTTAACGAGGATTTCCTGAAGATTGAGTTTTCCTTCAGGGTAGAGGAGAATTCGGGCATAAAAATCAGAAAGGGAGATTCCCTTGATTTGAATCTTAAGGGGTTCAAAATGGAACTGAAGATCTTCGAGAGCGAGGGAATCCCATTTTAATAATTCCTCCCCACTTCTTTTCTCTACGGAGGCAAATTGGCTAAGAGAAAGATCCCCCTTAAAGTTAACTGTTGGTTCTTTAGCCTCAGAGAGAGAGAAGGAGAGAGCTCCTTTGGTTGAGAGAGCCCCTCCGGTGATATGGATTCTCAATTTTTCCGTGAGATAAGGTTGAAGGGCTGGAACGGGAATGTCGTTTAAATCCACTTTGAGATCAGCCCGAAGAGGATCAATCCCTATGGTTCCAGTGGTCGAGATCTTTCCCTGCCTGTTCAATAAAAGAGAAAGGGAAAGCTTCCCTTGACTATGTTTGGCTGTGGAGATATTTTCCCCTTTAAGCTTGATCCCTTCAGCAGAAAAAAGCACGGGATCTTTGGGGGTTAGGTCTTCCAAAAGGAGGTGGTATTGGTCAAAAAGAACCTCTCTTACTGAGATCACCCAGGGTTTTCCCTCTTCTTTCCCTCCCCCCTTATGGGAAGTCTCTTGAGAGGAAGGTGGAATCAGTTTCAGAAGATCAATGGATCCATCTTTTTGGCGAACGATTCGAATCTTACCCTTTTCGGTCCGGATGCTTCCAATCTTGATTTCTTGTTGAGGAAAGCGAAGATCCGATTCCTTAATAGAAAGATTTGGGATTTTGAGGAACTCCTCCTCTTCTTCCGGTTTTTGAATTCTAAAATCTTTGAGAAGAAGATTCAGTTTTGAAAGAGCCATTTCCGATCTCTTTTCCGATTGGGCATAACGATACTGAGTCGAAAGGTCAAGCGTCCCTCCTTTGAGGTTACACAACATAAGATCTTGATAGTAAGGTGAATATTTTGTGAGAAGGATTGATTTTAGATCGAGACTTCCTTCTGACCAGAGAGGTTCCAGGGAGAATTCGCCTGAAAGACGGACGGCTTCCTGAGCTTCTGTATTCAGTGTCAAAGAAAAAGTGGATTTTTCACCTTTTCGAGTGGTCAAACGAATGACTCTCACTTCGACAGGGGAAAGGATGGTTTTGAAAGCGGTGGACCTTGAAAGATCAGAAAAATGGATTTTTCCATTATTAATTTGGATTTCATCCACATCAAGGATCAATCTTGGAGCCTCTTCCTCTTTTTCTTTGGGAGAAACTTTTACAGACTCTTGTTTATTCTTTTCCGGGAAGAGGGCAGCGATATTAAGGGTTTCATCCTTTTTTCTCAAAATATTTATTTCTGGGGACTGGATAGAGATCCGGGAAAGATGAAATTGATTGATGAGAGGTCCCAAGGAGGCGAGGGTAAGATCGAGGAAAGGTATTCGTATTAAGGGTTTATTGTCCAGTTCATCAATGAAGATCTTTTTGAGAGAGAGATCCCCAGAAACCGTTAAAGAGGGTTTTTGGTTTTTTGATTGGAAAAATTGAATTTTTAATGAAGCATCCAAAAAAGCAGAAGGTATTTTGAAATTCATTTTGATAGGGACGTAAGGAAGATAATAGGGGATGTTTAACTCTTTGATCTGAATCTCAAAATTGGTCTCCATGGAGTCATGAAAGGGTTTGGTCTGGCCCCTTAGTTCATAAGGGGTATCATTAATTTTTACCGAAAAGGAAGGTTTCACAAAGGTTTCGATATAATATGGAATATTTGAAAGAAAGGGAATTCCCACCGTTAATTCTCGGAGAGTATGTTTGGTTTTTTTGGGTTCGTCCCAAAAATCTACCTGTCCGTCTTCAATCCTGATGTTATTAAAGGAAAAGAGGAAAGGTTTCTTCTTTTTCCCTTCGGATGGAGCCTTTTCTTTCGTCTCGATCAGGTCCGAAAAATTGAATGTGAAGTCCGAATTCCGTTTAATATAAAGATAAGGTTTTATGATCTTGATCTCTTTAAAAATGAGTGCCCTTCGAAGGGCAGAGAGACTTTGAAGATTTACAAAGAGTTCCTCAAGAGAAAAAAAGGGCTGCCCTTTTGCGATATCTTCCCGTTCCTGAACTAAAACCCCTTTTGCTGTGGCTGAAAGGGTATAGGGATTCACTTTAATTTCACGAATGCTCACTTCTCGATGAAGAGCTTTAGAAAGCTCTTTACTCAGGAGGGATTTCAGAATGGGAGGAACAATAAAAAAGCCAATGATAGTAAAGAGAATAAAAAATAGAACGATCCCAATAAGAATTTTTTTGATACGACGCCGGCTCATCCTCAACCTCCCATTATCTTCCAAAGACCTCTTTAAGCAATTCGGTCACTCGGGCTTGAGGATTGGTTCGAATCTTCCTTTCTTCTTCTCCAAGCACATAGAAAAGTCCATCTAAAGCCTTGGTCACCACATATTGATCCAAATCATAACTCTCCTTCTTTACAAAAGGAATCATTTCAAATCGACTGACCAGTTCCTTATACTGACGAGTGACTCCCACTTCGTTCATGGATTTTTCTACGATGGGTTTGAAGACGACTTCCAAAGTTTTGGAGGTCTTATTTTTGAAATATTCAGTTGCAGCGGTGTCGTGACCCGAGAGGATCTTTCGTGCATCCTCAAAGGTCATCTCTCCAATGGCATCCCAGAAAATTTTCTTGGCAAAGGGAGCCGCTCTTTCGGCGGCACGATTCATGCTCAAAATAAATTCATCAACCTGAGGGCCATAGCCTACCGTTCTAAGAGCTTTCTCAAAATTTCTGAGCTTTTCTGGCATAAGGATCTTAATGGCTTGATTTAAGAAGTAGCCGTCTGGTTTTCCGGTTAAAAGGACCGCGTTCTCCGTTCCAACCCTCAAGGCCTCCTTTAATCCTTCACCAATTTTGGCCTCACTTAGGCCGCTTTCCCTCCCTATCCCTAAACCTTTAAAAATTCGGTCCAGCTGGGCATTTGTCCGGGAGAAAGGAAGAAGAGAAAGGATAATTAAAAAAACAATAAATTTACCTTTCATGTCCCCTCCTTTCATTACCCAGAATATTATGAAAAAAATTTTTTTTCAATTTTTTTCTTTGGGCAGAGAAAATTTTTCTTCCAGAAGGTTTAAGGCTTCTTCTCGGGTGGTAATTTCCCCTTCGATCTGCTTATCCCGGATAAACCTCAAGATTTCTCCCACCCGAGGCCCAGGAAGGTAGCCCAGGGACAAGACATCATAGCCCGTAAGAAGGGGAGGGGGGTGGAGGATCTCTTTTTCTCTTAATAAATCTAAAATTCGAAGGCAATTCCATTCCACGACTTCATCCTTCTCGATCGAAAGGAGACCTCGGCTTGCTTCCTTATCTGCAAGGGTATGAAGGACGAGCAAAGGGGTCTCTTCTCCCATTTGACTGATGAGTCTTTTTAAGGCACTTTCTTTGGTTCCTTTGGAAAGATTAAGGACTCTCATATGATTCTGGATGAGTTTAAGGATTCGGTCTCTCATAAGGTTTGAGAATCTCAATCGTTCAAGGATTCCCTTCGCCCTTTCACAAGAGAAAGATTCGTGTTGATAGAAATGGATTCGTCCTGCCTCATCCTCGCTGTAGGTATCCTGCTTTCCTAAGTCATGCAGAAGGGCTGCGTAGAAAAGGATCAGACGATCTTCTGGACTCAAAAAAATTGTTCTCCCTCTTTCTCTGATCCATTGATGAGCATAAGAAATTTTATCCAACATCAACAGAACGTGTGGAAGGACCTTTAAATGATGATGCTCATCCTGACCCAGTTGCTCAAGGCCTTTCAATTCCGGGAGGATGACCCATAGAAGTCCTGATTCGTATAGGCATCTAAATCCCATAGCCGCACGGGAAGAAAGAAGGATGGCATCCAGCTCTGTCCTGATCCTTTCGGACGGAATCTTCTGGATCAACTCTTTTTTGGCAGCAATCTCTTCTTTTAATGGGAGGTCAAGCTGAAACCCCTCCAATGTGCAGAGATAACGAATAGCCCTTAACATTCGAAGGGGATCTTGATCAATGGAGGTAGATGAAGTTAACCGGATTCTTTTCTCTAAAATATCTTCTAAGGCCCCTTGGACGCAGTAAAATTGACCATCAAAGAGAGAAAGGGCCATGGAATTGATGGTAAAGTCTCTTCTCTGAAGGTCCTCCTCGATCGTTTTTCCTTGAAGTGGAGTGATATCCACAGAAATCTCTTTTTCGACTGCCCGGTAGGTGAAAATCTCTGTCTTTTCTTTTCCCACTCTAAAAAAATGAAGGCCTAACATTTTCTCGATGCTTCTGAGGATGAAAAGATTTTCTTTAGGAATCGCAAAGTCATAATCGACTCTTTTTGAAACTGGAGAAGCTCTGGGAATTCCCAGAAGAAAATCCCGAAGATAACCTCCCACCAAAAAGATAGGGACCTTTCTCTCCTGAGAAAGCTTCGAGAGTTTGAAAAGGATCGGGTCTTTATAGATCTGATCTTTCCATTCCTTTTCTTCCATTGATAAACTTCTTTTTTTGTGGTAACTTAACATTAAAAAGCATAGAGTATTTTCAGGGCTTCTGTCAATTGAAAACCTTAAGGGAAGAGTTAGAAGAGCAGGAAAGAAAAATTCTCTCACCTTTTGCCACCCTCAGTTCCATGACAAAGGGACGAAGAGTCCCTGAAGAGGAATGTCCCCTTCGACCTGCTTTTCAACATGATCGAGACCGAATCATTCACTCTAAATCTTTTCGAAGATTGAAACACAAAACTCAGGTCTTCCTGGCCCCTACAGGGGACCATTATCGAACTCGTCTCACCCATACCCTTGAGGTCTCACAGATTGCACGAACCATTGCTAAATCCCTCAGATTGAACGAAGATCTAACAGAAGCCATTGCCCTCGGCCATGACCTGGGCCATACCCCTTTTGGGCATGCCGGAGAAGAGACCCTAAACGAATTGATCCCGGGAGGATTCAATCATGCGGACCAGGGATTGAGGGTGGTGGACTTACTCGAAAAAGAGGGGCAGGGGTTAAATCTCACCTTTGAGGTAAGGGATGGAATCCTGAAGCACTCTAAAGGAAAAGGAGAGATTTTATGTGAAGACCCTTCATTGATGGCCGTAACGCTCGAGGGACAGGTGGTTCGAATTGCCGATATTATTGCTTATATCAATCACGACCTGGATGACGCGATCCGAGGGGGGGTCATTTCTCCAGCCGATATTCCCAAGGATTGTATTGACATCTTAGGAGAGACCCATTCCAAAAGGATCAATCGAATGGTCACAGATATTGTTTTTGAGACCCTCAAGGCAGGCGGAGGAAGACTTTCTATCTCCACAGAGGTTCTCCATGCAATTTGGGCTCTTAGAGAATTTCTCTGGGAAAGGGTCTATGAGAATGAAACGGTCCATAGCGATTTCCATAAAGCTTCTAAAATTTTAAGAGAACTCTACCAATATTTTATGGATCGTCCTCTGGAATTCCTAAAACTCCTGGATAAACCGGAGCTGTATGACTCTCTGGAACGATGTGTGTGTGATTTTATCGCCGGGATGACCGATCGGTATGCGTTTAATCTTTATGAGAAGACATTTTTGCCCTTACCCTGGATGATTGTGTGACCGGAATGAGACAATTCCTTGACATTCAAACCACCATGTGGTAATTAGCTAAAATTAATAAAAAGGTTCTCTTTCCCCCTTTTCAAAAAGAGGAGAATCCTGAATGACAAAAGAAATTTTAATTGCAGAATCAGATAAAACGGTCCAGAAAGAATTAGAGAGGATTTTTGAGATCACAGACTATAAGATTATTCTTTCTGAAAGTGAGGAGGCCCTGATTAGGGCAAAACTCTTTAGACCTGATTTAATAATTGGGGGAAAGGAGGTTTATCGGGCAGTGAAGGGGGATCCTGAGTTTAAAGAGATTCCCTTTATCCTTCTTCTAAACCTATTCGAGGATCTTACTGACAAGGAGAGAGAATCCCTTCACGTGGATGGGATCATCTCAAGACCCCTCAATGGAGATGAGGTTCTTAACTCTATCGACCGGGCAATGGAGATTGGGAAAAGCCTCTCCATACGGGAAGAGATGACAAAAGAAGAAAAGACATGGACCTCTCTCGGAGAAGAGGATAAAAAAATGGAGATAAGTCTCGGGGAGATGGGGGAGGGCGAAGAGGAAGAAATCATTGAATTGGTGGATGTTGTCGAGGAACCTGAGGCGAAATTGAGTATTACCGATTTTGCCATTCCTCCAAAAGAGGAGCCTTTTAAAGAAATTCCTCCTTTAGAATCCTGGGTTAAAGAGGAAAAAACCCTCTCGATTCAACCCGAAGAGAAGGGGGAATTGATCGAAAAAGAGGAATGGGTGGAAAGAGCAGAGCCGGAAGAGAAAGCCCCGGAGGAAGAATTTTTTGAAAAGGCCGAACTTGAGGAGATTCTTGAGAAGGTCGAGAGACTCGAACCCTTGATCGAAAAGGAATGGCCAACCCCACAGATGGAAAGTACAGAAAAAATCATAGAGTCGGTCGAGCCCCTGGAAAAGTCCGAACCCTCTTTAGAAGCCCCTTCAGAAGAAATCCCTCCCGAAATGGAACTTGAAGAGCTCTCGGAAGAAGAATTCCCCGAAGCCTTTTTAGAAGAGCTGGAAGAGGAGCTTGAGAGGCTGGAAGAAGGCGTGGAAGAAATTCAGGAGGAGATAAAGGCTGAGAAGCTTGAAGAAGAGGAGATTTTAAAAAGCTTCGAAGAAGAGGTAAAACCGGAGATTCCTTCTCCGCCGGTGGTCGAAGAGGGTTTGCCTCAACCCTTTCCCTTAGAAAAGGAAGCCGAAAAGGAACTGATCCCATTGGGCGAAGAGCAACCTGTCCAAAAGATTTCACTGGAAGAAGAAATCCATGTCCCTTTATTTTCGATGGAAAAAAGGATAGAGGAGATTATTTCAAAAGGGGTTGGAGAGATGATGCAGGATTTTATGACGAAAATCATCCCTGAAATGACCCAACATCTGCTGACTCTAACCCTAGACCGGATCGAAAGGATGGTCAGGGAAGTAGTTCCTGAAATTGCAGAAAAGGCTATCCAGGAAGAGATCAAGCGGCTGGAGAAAGAAGAAAAGGAATAGGAGGAAGAAGATTGCAGCAATGGGTTCAAAAATTTTGGATAAATCGTACGACCCTCATCCTGTGGAAGAAAAATGGTATCGATACTGGATGGAAGGAGACTTCTTTAAGGCAGATCCCTATTCCAATCGAAAACCTTACTCCATTGTGATTCCCCCACCCAATGTCACAGGTGTCCTCCACATCGGTCACGCCCTAAATAATACTCTCCAAGACATCCTCATTCGCTTTAAACGAATGGAAGGATTTAATGTTCTTTGGATGCCTGGTACAGACCATGCAGGGATTGCAACCCAGAATGTAGTGGAAAAACAGCTTCTAGAGGAAGGGTTGGATCGTCATACCCTTGGAAGAGAAAAATTCATTGAACGGGTCTGGAAATGGAAGGAACAATCCGGTGGGACGATTATCAATCAACTTAAAAAGTTAGGAGCCTCCTGCGATTGGAGCCGAGAGCGATTTACCATGGATGAAGGGCTTTCAGAAGCGGTTAAAGAAGTCTTCATCCGCCTTTACCACGAAGGCCTTATCTATCGAAGTCACTATATCATAAACTGGTGTCCCCGATGTCAGACAGCCCTTTCCGATTTAGAAGTAGAACATCAGGAGCTCCCCGGGAAACTCTATTATCTGAAATATGTGTTTCAGGACAGCGATCAGTATCTGGTGGTTGCCACGACTCGACCAGAAACTCTCTTGGGAGATACTGCCGTGGCTGTTCATCCCGAGGATGATCGCTATCGTGCTTTTATCGGAAAGACAGTGATTCTTCCGATTTTAAGAAGATCGATCCCAGTGATTGCGGACCCATATGTCGATCGAGAATTTGGAACCGGATGTCTTAAAATCACCCCCGCTCATGACTTTAATGACTTTGAAATCGGATTGAAACATGGTCTTCCTCAGATCAAGGTCATCGATGAAAAGGGCCGAATGAATGAGGAGGCAGGCCCTTACCGTGGGATGGACCGCTTCGAATGCCGAAAAAAGATTCTTGAAGATCTCGAGCGGGAAGGTCTTCTTCTTAAAATGGAAGACTATTCTCACAAGGTGGGGCATTGTTATCGGTGCAAAACCATCGTGGAACCCAATTTATCCCTTCAGTGGTTCGTGAAGACGAAACCCTTAGCCCAGCCCGCCATCGAAGCGGTCAAAAGTGGTCGAACTCGAATCATTCCCTCCCTTTGGGAAAAGACCTACTTTGAATGGATGGAGAACATTAAGGATTGGTGCATCTCGAGGCAGATTTGGTGGGGACATCGAATTCCAGCCTGGTATTGCCAATCTTGTGGTGAAACCATCGTCGATAAAAAAGAACCTATCACTTGCCCGAAATGCACTTCAACGGCTTTGGAAGCCGAGACCGATGTATTGGATACCTGGTTCAGTTCTGCCCTTTGGCCCTTCTCCACCATGGGATGGCCTGAAGAGACTCCGGAATTAAAGGTGTTTTATCCTACCTCGGTCTTGGTGACCGGATTCGATATCCTTTTCTTCTGGGTGGCCCGGATGATGATGATGGGACTCAAGTTCATGGGAGAGGTGCCTTTCCGGGATGTCTATATCCATGGCCTCGTAAGAGATGAGAGGGGTGAAAAATATTCAAAGACGAGAGGAAATGTTCTCGATCCTCTCGACTTGATCCATCGATATGGAGCGGATGCCCTTCGGTTTACTTTAGCTGCTCTCACCATGCCCGGAAGTGATATCAAACTATCAGAAGCAAGGACTGAAGGATATCGACACTTCGTAAACAAAATTTGGAATGCCTCACGGTTTGTGCTGATGAATCTTGAGGATTTTGATCCAGAAGAGATCCATAAACCTTATCCCGCTGAGGAGTACAGTCTTCCAGACCGATGGATTCGAGTCAGGCTAAACCGAATCATCCAAGGGGTTCGCCAGGCCCTTGAGGAGTATAAATTCAATGAGGCCACTCACCTTATTTACCAATTCACCTGGCATGAATATTGCGATTGGTACCTTGAATTGGTGAAACCCTATCTTTATCAAACCTCTGATAGAAAGAGAAGAATCCTTACTCAGAAGAATCTTTACGAAACATTAGATATTCTTCTGAGATTGCTTCATCCCTTTATGCCTTTTATTACAGAAGAACTCTGGCAGAGACTTTTAGAAAGGAAATCGAAAGAATCCATTATGGTGTCTCCATATCCGGAACCTGAAAATCGATTCCGTGAGGGACCGTGGATAAATGAGATGGAATGGGTGATTGAACTGGTGACAGCCATTCGGAATATTCGAGGAGAAATGAACCTTCCCCCTGGGGAGAAGATTGAAGTTCTCCTCCGGACTGAGGAGGAGGCAACGATCAGAGAGAAGGTGGAAAGAAATCGGATCTTTATTGATAATCTCGCAAAGGTAAAAGAATTGAGAATCGGAAAAGAGTTGAAGAGGCCTCCTTGGAGTGCATTTGTTCAGGTTCAGGAGGTAGAAATATTTATCCCCATGGATCCCTCCCACATGGAATCTGAAAAAAGACGACTTCAAAAAGAGATCCTTAAGGTGGAAAAAGAGATTGCCTTTGTGAGCAAAAAGCTCTCTAACCCCCAGTTCCTCGAGAAGGCCCCTCCGGAGGTGGTCTCTCAGGAAAAAACAAAAGTGGTGGAGTATCAACTTCTCAAGTCAAAGTTGGAGGAGAACTTAAGAAGAGTACAAGAAGCTCTTGGATAAGGAGGCTCTTTCGATGAGGATGGATATTGAAAAAGTAGCAAGACTTGCTCGAATTAAACTTTCGGAAGAGGAAAAGGTCATCTTTGGAAATCAATTAGAACAGGTCTTGAACTATATGGAGCAATTGAATCGACTCGATACACAAGGAATCGAACCCACCTCTCATGCCATTCCCATTTTTAATATCTTTCGGGAAGATGAAGTTCGACCTTCCATCCCAAGGGAAGAGGTCTTGGGTATCGCCCCTTCTCAGGAGGATGGCCATTTTAAGGTACCGAGAATTATAGAATAATTTTGAAATCCATCTTAGAAAAAAATGGATCTATCTAAACTCACCGTTCACGAACTTCACGAACTTTTAATCAAAAAAGAGGTCACCTCAAGAGAAATTACAGAGACCTTATTCCAACGGATCAAGGAAGTAGATGGTAAGATTCAGGCCTATCTTTTATTAACGGAAGAGGAGGCATTTCGGCAGGCAGAGCGAATAGACCATAGGATTCGACAAGGGGAAAAGATCGGCGACCTGGCCGGAATCCCTATTGCCCTCAAAGATATCTTATGCACCAAAGGAATCCGAACCACGTGCGCTTCAAAGATCTTAGCTAATTATATTCCTTTTTACGACGCCACAGTGATTCAAAAATTAAAAAGAGAAGGGGCTGTTTTTTTGGGAAAACTGAATATGGATGAATTTGCGATGGGCTCTTCTACCGAGAATTCAGGGTTTCAGATTACTCGAAACCCATGGAATCTCGAAAGAATTCCAGGAGGGTCCAGTGGAGGTTCGGCTGCTGCCGTGGCTGCAGATGAATGCATTGCTGCCTTAGGAACGGATACAGGGGGCTCTATTCGTCAACCGGCTTCTTGTTGTGGGGTGGTTGGAATGAAACCGACCTATGGACGGGTCTCGAGGTATGGGTTGATCGCCTTTGCCTCCTCGCTGGACCAGGTCGGTCCGATTACAAAGGATGTGACAGACTGTGCGATTATGATGAATGCCATAAGTGGTTATGACCCTTTCGATTCCACCTCTGTTCCTCGAGAAGTTCCAGATTATAAACAGTTTCTAATTCAGGAGGTCAAAGGGACTCGGATTGGAATTCCCAAAGAATACTTCATTGAAGGGATGGATCCTGAAGTGGAAAAGTCGATCTGGCAAGCTATTGACCTCTATCGTTCCTGGGGAGCAGAAATCGAAGATATTTCGTTACCTCATACGGAGTATGCCGTGGCTGTATATTATATTATCTGTACGGCTGAAGCGAGCTCGAACCTTGCCCGATATGATGGAGTTAAGTATGGTTTCCGCTCTCCAGAATATGAGGATTTATTAGAAATGTATATGCAGACCCGGGCACAGGGATTTGGACAGGAGGTAAAACGGAGAATCATCTTGGGAACTTATGTTTTATCCGCAGGGTATTATGAGGCCTATTATCGAAAGGCCTCTCAGGTAAGGACCCTTATGAGAAGTGATTTTGAAGAAGCCTTTCGCAAGGTCGATGTGATTCTTTCCCCCACCGCTCCTACACCAGCTTTTCGGATTGGAGAGAAAGTCGACAATCCTCTCCAAATGTATCTTTCAGATATTCATACCATCCCTGTCAATCTCGCTGGAATTCCTGCTATCTCGATCCCTTGTGGATTTAGCCAGGAGGGGCTTCCTATCGGTTTACAGTTGATGGGAAGACACTTTGATGAAGGAACGCTTTTAAGAGTTGCCTATACTTTTGAACAGAATACAGACTTCCATCTCAAAAAACCCAATCTTCCATAACCAAGGTTTTAGAGAAATTCCAAGTTTCTTCCCTATCGTTGTTTCAGGAGATAGAAGTGTTCTCCAAGAGCCAGCTTAAGTAGGGTTCATATCCTTTTTCGATCGTTAAACCGATGATTTCAGGAACAGAATAGGAATGTAGAGATTTTATTTTCTTCTCGATCATTTCAAAGTGTTTCTTCTGAGTCTTGATGAGAAGAAACCATTCCTTTTCATCCCAGATTTTTCCTTCCCATCGATAAATGGATCGAACCGGAGAGAGGAGATTGACACAGGCAGCGAGGTGTTCCTCGACCAGAGTTTTGGAGATCCTGTAAGCTTCCTCTTCAGAACCACAGGTAACAAAAACGATCATTGGCTCAAATTCGAGCGTCTTCATTTTCTCCCCAACACCTTTTCAAACACTTCTAAGGTCATCTCTATATCCTCCCGAGTCACATCCAGATGGGTCACCAAACGGATCATTGTTCTTCCTATGGGATGGATTAACACTCCAAATTTTTTCATCTCCTCTGTAAGTTGGAACGCAGTGATTTGGGGATCTTCGATCTCGAAAATTACAATATTGGTCTCTACCTGTTCGGGGTAAATTTTCACTCCTTTCAACTCAGTCAATCCCCTGGCCAGCCTTTTCGCATTCTCATGATCCTCTTTTAAACGTTCGATATGGTGTTCAATCGCATAAAGCCCGGCAGCAGCAAGGATTCCCACCTGCCGCATCCCTCCTCCAAACATCTTTCTGAAACGATGAACCCGATGAATGAATTCTTTAGAACCCGCTATGAGGGAACCTATGGGGGCTCCAAGTCCCTTAGAAAGACAGACTGAAACAGAGTCCACCCATTGCGCATATTCATGAAGAGGAATTCCACTTGCTACGGATGCATTCCAGAGTCTCGCCCCATCAAGATGGACCAAAAGTCCTCTCTCTTTGGCTAATCGGGAAATGGCCTCTATCTCTTTGATTGGGAAGATCGATCCTCCACCTCGGTTATGGGTGTTTTCAAGGCAGATCATTCGCGTCACGGGATAATGGTGATCTTTAGGGCGGATGGCCTCTTCGATTTGAGAGGCTTTTATAATACCCCGTTCTCCTTTTATACAATAGAACTGAACTCCTGAAAGGGCTGCCCCAGCTCCACCTTCAAAGTTAAAGGGATGAGAAGTAGCCTCAATAATGACTTCGTCACCGGGTTGAGTTTGAGACTTAATGGCGAGCTGATTGGCCATGGTTCCAGAAGGAACAAAAAGGGAGGCTTCTTTACCAAGAAGTTGTGCAACTTTTTCCTGAAGTCTATTTACTGTAGGATCTTCCCCATAGACATCATCTCCAACCTCTGCCTCTGCTATGGCTTTTCTCATTCCTTCCGTAGGTTTGGTGACCGTATCACTTCTGAGATCAATCACTCTTCTCATAATTTCCTCCCAAGGTATAAAAAATTATGGTGCAAAAGGGAATAAAAAGCAAGGATCCATATTCAAAAATAATGCGATGGATGATTGTTTAAAAAATGCTTGACTTGAGAGATTGAAATTTTATAATTTAACTTCAATAAATAAATTTCCTAAAACGTTTGGAATGAAATCGATCGAAAACCAAATATTACAATCCCGATACAGAGTTGAATATATCGTACGAAAGTATAATTGGATTGCACCGATTTATGATATTTTTGCCCTGTTAATGGTATCAAAGGCACGCAAAAAAGCCCTTGAAATGGTGGATATTCAAGATGGCGAAAGAGTATTAGAAGTCGCTATAGGAACAGGGCTAAATTTGGTGGAGATTATTAAGAGAAATCCGAACGGGTGGGTAGAAGGAATCGATATCTCCCCTAAAATGTTGGAAAAAGCGAGGCAGAGGTTACTTAAAACGGGTGGTCGGAACTTTAGACTCCATCTCTGTGATTGTCGGAATCTTCCTTTCGAAAATAATTCTTTTGATGTGGTGATCAGTCAATATTTGCTGGATATTTTGCCTGTAGAGGATTTTATTCCCACCCTTAACGAATTTAAAAGGGTTCTCAGAGATGGAGGAAGATTGATCCTTGTCAATATGACAAAAGGTGAAAAATTTATAAATAAAATTTACGAGGAGATCTACAAATTAAAACTTCCCCTAATAGCAGGGTGCAGAGGGGTTATGGCTCAGCCATTTCTTAAAAAGGTAGGATTTCAAATATTTAAAAGGGAATTTGTTTCTCAAATCGGTTTTCCTTCAGAGATTGTGATGAGTGTCAAAAGGGATGGCTTTAAAAAATAAAATTAAGTATTTGAAAATATTAATAATTTTAATGCTTAAAAATTATGCAATTTAATAATAAAAATGTAGAATAAAGGGGTCTGAAGAGAAATTTAATGGGTTTTCAACAAGGTATTCACAAAAAATGTTGAAAAAAAATTTAAATAATTGAAATTATTAAAAAATTAAAGGGATCAGTTAGAGGAGGGCAATAACTGATCCCAACCAGTACATCATAAGGGGGTGAACAAGGAGGTGATATGGTATGATGTACTGGTCAAAATAATTATAATAGATAAGATATTTAAAATCAATATTGGCATAAGATTTGCTATACCTAATAAAGATGAAATTTTTAATAATTTTTTCCATTATTATTTTCTTATTTTTTTCTGAAGATTCTTTTTCAGAGGTCTATAAATGGACAGATGAGAAAGGGGTAATCCATTTTTCTGATGATTTTACTACAATTCCAGAAAAATACCGTTCAAAGACTGAAAAAATGGGTTTTCCTATTGAAGAAGGGAAAAAAGAAGAATTAACAGGAAGAAAGAAAGATAATGATAGGGATCGGTTAGGGAGAGGTGAAGAATATTGGAGGGGTCGAGTCGAAGAATGGAAGAATAAAAAGAAATTGGCTGAGGAACGGTTGGAGGAGTTGCGCCAAAAATATAATGAATTGACAGAAAAATATAATGAATCAAAAAGTTGGGGGGTAAGAAATACCCTTAAACAACAAAGGGACCAAATAAAGATTGAAATGGATCAATTAAAGGATCAATTGGAAGAAGCAAAGGCCATGTTAGAAAGAAAAATTCCAGAAGAGGCCGAACTCTATAAGGCTAAGCCTGAATGGATTAAATAGGGGATATGAGATTCATCTTAATGAAAAATATATAATATTAGGAAATTTTTAGCCCTTGAATTAATATTGGTATAAATTTTGCTGTAATTTATTTTATGAACGAAAAAACTCAAATTCAGAAAAAGACAGGCGTCTTTACCGTTGAGAGAAGAAAACACCCAAGAATTAGTGTAGAATTTCCCTTTGATTACTCTTTCTTGGAAGGTAAGGAAACCTATGGGGGGATTGTTGCAAATGCGAGTGAAGGGGGATTGCTGGTTTATCTTCCTCAAAGAATAGAAATTGGAACGGTCTTAAATATAGAAATCCTTTTTGTGCAGGGATTAGAATTTAGCACGATTAAAGCCATAGCAAAAGTGGTTTGGTCAGACCTTGCTTCAAAGATGAGTTGGGGAGAATATCGATATGGATTACAGTTTATCCATATCGAAGAACAAGACTATCGCCGATTAATCAATCTATTGAAGGAAATTGGCAAGTAGGAACTTAGAGTCCATTTTCCATTTTTTTATTAGAGTTTTTCTAAACCTCCCTCTTTTTTCTTACCTTCCTAAAAATGTCTTGATCTTTTCTTTAAATTTATTAAGAATAGATTTATCCCAATCTCACGACATGGATTGGATGGGGGGTTAAATTTTCAATAAGGAAAGAGAAAGAAGAGACTATGGAAGAAGGAAAAGAACAATATAGAGTGGTTCTTAAAAGTATCGGAAGTAATACCCAAGAAGAGGTTGAAGAGTTTTGTGAAAAGATTTCAAAAAATCTTAGTCTTCCCTCATCTTTGATAAAAAAGATTGCTCATCGAAATCCTATTGTGCTAAAAAAAAATTTAACCCTGAAAAAGGCTGAAGCATTAGCCATGGCATTTAAATCTTTTGGGGCCAATGTGGTGATAGAAAAGAGAAGCCCCCTACCTACGATTCAGGTAGAACGACAAGGTCTGCCACCTCCCCAATTAGCCTTGGAAACCTGTTCCTTAAGAAAAACTCCGGGGAAAAACTGGCTACTTGTGGGAAGGGTAAAGAATATCTCACAAGAACCATTAAGAGATGTGTGGATCCTTATTCAACTCTTCGATGCTTTTGAGTTGATCCATTTCGAAGAGGTTCCCCTTCCAATCAATCCTATTCTTACTCACCAGATTTCACCTTTTAAGGCCATATTCGAAGGAGAGCTTGATGTTCAAAAAATCTCACTTCTCTTTAAGAATCTCAATGGCGCTTCCTATTTTGTTCTTGATCAGAGAAAGAGAAGAGATTGGGTGGAGGTCGAGATCCCTGAGGGTGTATTCAAAATGAAACCTCTCCGAGAGGAGGAAACACCCGAAAAGGGTCTTCTCATGCCCGAAGAAGAAGTCATCCCAGAAGAGAAAAAGGTTGATTCTGAGGGAATAGGGTCTTCTGAGGAGGAAGGAAAAGAAGCTGAAAGCTTGGTTCTTGATTCTCCGAGCCCAATCGAAGCCATAGAGCCGTTGGACCTGAGTTCAGAGGAGAGGTTAGAGCTGATAGAAGAAGAGAAGAAAGAAGAGCTTATCCCTTATCCTTGGATAGGAGAATTCAAGGCGGCTATTGAAGCCTACGATCCATATCAAAAGGATGGTTTTTCCCTATGGGTCAAAAATCTTCAAATGGAAAGTTTGATAGAATCGCCCTATCATCTCTTAGTGGTCCTTCTGACCTATAGTCGATTTAACCAGAAAGGGGATGATGAAAAGGCCCTTCAAAATACACAAAGGGTCTTTCCCCTCCTTCTCCGATCAAACATCGCTCTGGAGGAGGTTCCAGAATTAGAGGACACCCCTTATTTTTCAGCCGAGGTCTGGAGACATCTTTTCTTCAGAGCGTTACCCAAAATACAAGAAGTGGCCAAAACCATTTTAGACCAAAGAGAATGGAAGGCAGAAAATTTAGAACGGTTCTTACAGATTATTCCCCAAATGGGGTTATCCAATAGCCGATGGATGGTTCGAATCCTTCAGAAATGGATTCCAGATAAAATCCAAATTGATTTTTCTGACTCCAACGTGGTCATTGGAGAGGGTCTTTACCGAGTGGCCTCCCGATTGGGAATTGTCAATCCTTTTTTTGATTTTTATCAGGGAAGGAATTCCATGGGAGATCTCAAGATTCAATCCTTTGCCAAAACAGTATTTCCCGAGAATCCCATGAGGATTGAAGAACCGATGGAACAATTAGGAAGGGAAGGAAAGGAGGGGCATTGTTTCCCCACGGAACCTAATTGTCGGGGTTGCATGTTTGAAAGCTTCTGCCCAAAATTTTATACAGAGATCAATCCCTCCGAAAAAGGGATGGTTAGATAGATAAGACATTGATCCTCAGAGTGGGTGGTCCATGGAAAAATTAGATTTAGTGCGAGAAAGAAGGAGAGCATCCCGGAAACTATTAGACCTGCCCTTAGAATATCGAGTGGTGAATGCACCTTATGCCCATGGGGGTTTAGTAGTGAATGTCAGCGAAGCAGGGTTACTTCTTCAGTCAGTCAAAAATATTCCCGTTGGAACGAAATTAGATGTGGTCGTTCTATTTCCCAAAGGATATGAATTGAGTAATTTTAATGTCACGGCCGAGGTGATCTGGAAGGATCCTTATTGGCAAGAGGATTGGGAAGGCTATCGTTATGGATTAAAATTTGTCCAGATTCGTGAAGAAGATTATCAGAAGCTTAAAGATCTTCTTCTGAGTGACGATTAAACAAGAAGGATGGAGAAAGACTACGGAAGAGAAGACCTTTAAACCCAGAATTGGCATTGCAAACATTGAGAGAAGAAAATACCCCCGGTTTTCCATTGATCTTCCAATCGAATATTCTCATCTCTCCACCTCGACGGTTCATTCAGGCCGAGCCTTAAATGCAAGTGAAGGAGGCCTCCTGGTCTATCTCCCAGAGAAAATGGAAATTGGACAACGCCTTCGGGTGAAATTATTTTTTCATTTTCGAGCAACCCTTAATGCGGTCGAAATGATTGCCGAAGTGGTTTGGATTGACCTCCATCTCCCCGAGGGATGGGGAGATTACCGATGCGGGTTAAGGTTTATCGATATCTCGCCAGAAAATTTAGCTTTACTGAAGGAACTGTTGGCCTCTCTCTCAAAATAAACCACTCCACCCTATCTCTCTTGTTAAAACTACAAAAAAAATTTATAATTGCCTGTGGAGGTATGGAAAGATGCCTGGAAAGAGTAGTTTTCCCTATCGAAAGTATGATCGTAAACCTCACCCTCACATTGTAAAGCAGATCTTAGAAGACGAAGAGCTCATGGAGATGATGAAAGAGATGCTCATCGAAGAGGGAAGGCCCTGTCCCTTTTGTCATAGGAAAATCAAAGAGGGGATGAAGGCTAAGGAAATATGGTAAGAAAAGAGTTACATGTCTTCATCCGGAAGTTCGCGAGTAAAAGAGAATTTAAAAGGTCTTTCAATAAGGATTTCTGACATTTTCCCTACATTTTGAGTTGGAATTGAAAAGGGAAGAGATAGAACAAATAGGCCACTGCCCACTATTCCTGCCACAATTCCCAAAGGTCTGGCCACGAGGATATCCATGATGATCCATTCATCTGTGACAGGGTCATCTTGGGTCCATTTTTCCCAAGAAAGCCCTTGAGAACAGACCCCAAAAAGAAGAAAGAAAACAATAAGCAATAAACTTATCAAATTTTTATAAGCTCTCATAAGTTCCTCCACTCTATAGAATTTTAATCCTATTATATCCTTTTTATTTTTCCTGTCAATATTTCCTTTTTATTTCCCTCCCATGAAAAACTTGACAATCTCCTGTGAAACCGATATATTTTTTGAAGTTTAAAAGAGGATTGGGAAACGATGGAATGGACTCTTCTGCTCAATTCTACGTTTGAACCTTTAAAGGTAGTCCATTGGAAAAAAGCAATTCTTTTGGTGCTCCTCGGTAAAGTAGAGGTGTTGGAAGAGTATGATCGTCTGATTCGAGGAGTCCAATTTTCTATGAAACTACCCGCGGTTATTCGTCTTCGCTATTTTATCCAAAGACGAAGTCTTCTCGTGAAATTCTCAAGGCAGAATCTCTTTATTCGAGATCGGAGAACCTGTCAGTATTGTGGGGAACCTTTCGAACCCAATGAATTGACCTATGATCATGTTATTCCTCGATCCAAGGGGGGACCCACGGATTGGACCAATGTGGTCACATGCTGCACCAAATGTAATCTGAAAAAGGGCGGAAGAACCCCTGAAGAAGCAGGAATGTCCCTTATCCGAAAACCAAAAGTCCCAATATGGATCCCTCTCTTGAATAAAAGTTTAGGAATAGAAGAAACCCCCTCTTTATGGAAAAACTATCTCTACTTTGACCGCGAGTTCAACTCATAATTTTTATGGAAGGACATCTTTTCACGCCCAAATCCCTTCTTTTCATTCCATTGAGTCGTTTTCCCCAAAACTTTAAATTTAAAGGATGAAAAATAGAAACATGAAATATCTCTGGGCGCCATGGAGAATGGATTATATCTTGGGTTCTAAAGAAAAAGGATGTATTTTTTGTATTAAGCCATTAGAAAATAAAGACAAAGAGAATCTGATCCTTTTCCAAGGAAAGCATGCTTTTATTATGATGAATCGATACCCTTATAACAGTGGACATTTAATGATCGTTCCCAAACGCCATTGTACGGAATTAGAGGAATTGAAGAAAAAAGAAATGGAAGAAATTTCCTTTTTTTTACAAGCGTCTGTCAAAGTTCTCAAAAAAACCCTTTCTCCTCAAGGATTTAATATTGGAATGAATCTTGGAAAAATCGCCGGAGCAGGCGAAGAGCATCTTCATTTCCATATCGTGCCTCGATGGACAGGAGATACGAACTTTATGCCTATTTTAGGGGAAACTAAAGTGATCCCTGAATACTTACTCAATACTTATGAAAAACTGAAACTTGCTTTTCACCAGTCTTTGAAAAGAAAAAAATAGGGAGGCCTTAACCCGTGAGATGGCTAAAAACCCTTTTCATTATGATTATTTTTATCTTTGTTATCCTTTTTTCGATTCAAAACAAAGAGGAGATCTCACTCCGTTTCGGTCTTTACCCTTTAGGAAATGAAACGGTTGAACTCCCCAAACTACCTCTATTTTTTATTATCCTCTGCTCAATTTTCATCGGGATCTTAATCGGGGGATTAAGTGATTTTTATCGACGATATCAACTCAAAAGGACCGTTCGTCAGAATATAAAGACCATTGAAAGATTAACTCAGGAGGTAGAATCTTTGCGAAGGGTCGGCTCTGATCAGCCCTCTTTTCTAAGAAAGGATTAAACCCAAACATTCCAATTCCCTCACTCCTATTTCATAACCTTAAGTGATAAATTATACGAATTTAAAAATTTGCCTTGCAATTTATTTTCAAATATAGTATATACTTAAATAAGTTAGTCTGCTCAAAAGGCGGGATTTACCCGCCTTTTTTTTAAAACACGTGGTTGGAGCTTTAAAAATGTCCTCCGAGATTAAAGACCGGGTTAAAACTCTTATCGACCCTATCCTTTTAGAACAAGGGTTAGAGCTGGTGGATATGGAGTATCGAAGAGAGCCGAGAGGATGGGTCTTACGCCTTTATATTGATAAGGAGGGAGGGGTCACCCTTGAGGATTGTACCCGGATCAATCAAGAATTGGGAAGACTATTGGACGTGGAAGATTTCATCACAAACCCTTACGTGTTGGAAGTCTCCTCCCCAGGATTGACCCGGCCTTTAAAGACAGAGAAGGATTTTAGAAAAGTCAAAAGCCAGAGGATAAAAGTAAGAACCTTCGAACCCATTATGGACCGAAGGGAATTTAAGGGAAAACTCCTTGAGGTCTCGGAACAAGGAATCGAAATTGAGGCGGATGGGAAAAGGATTTCCATCCCCTTCTCAAAAATTGGCAAAGCCCATTTAGAAATAGATTTTAAGTAAGGAGAATACCCCATGCCATCCAATCTCAATTACGTCATAGAGCAGGTCGTTAAAGACAAAGGGATTGACAAGAAGGTGATTATTGAGGCCTTAGAGCAAGCTGTGCTCACGGCTTCCAGAAAAAAATATGGACATCATGGAGAGATTGAGGTTCGTTATAATGAAGAGATGGGAGAGGTTGAGCTCTTTCAATTCAAACAGGTGGTGGAAGAAGTCAAGGATCCGAATACTGAGATTTCTCTCAAGGAGGCTCGAGCATTAGACCCAGAGGCTCAGATTGGTGATAGTCTGGGAGTGAAACTCAATACGGATTTTGGTCGGATTGGTGCCCAGACCGCTAAACAAGTGATCATTCAGAAAGTTCGAGATGCAGAACGGGAAAACATCTATAACGAATTTAAGGATCGTAAGGGAGATATCGTGAGCGGAACCGTTCAGCGATTGGAAAAGGGGAATATCTATGTAACGATTGGTAGGGCAGAGGCGATCCTTCCTTTAAAAGAACAGATCCCAGGAGAAACTTACCGACAGGGAGATCGGATTCGAGCTTACATCTTAGATGTTCAGAAAAATACAAAAAGCCCTCAAATTATTCTCTCGAGAACCCATCCTGGCTTCTTGATCAAACTCTTTGAGCTGGAAGTTCCAGAGATTTCGGAGGGGATGATCAAAATCATCAGTGCAGCCAGAGAGCCTGGAGAAAGGGCAAAGATCTCTGTCTACAGCTCCAACCGGGATGTGGATCCTGTAGGGGCCTGCGTAGGGATGAAGGGATCTAGAGTACAAAATGTAGTTCAAGAGTTAAGGGGAGAACGAATCGATATCATTCCCTGGTCTCAAGATGCAGCCAAATATGTCTGTAATGCCCTGGCTCCTGCCAAAATTTCGAGGGTCTATATTGATGAAGAGAATCGACATATGGAGGTTGTCGTTCCCGATGATCAACTCTCTTTAGCCATTGGGAAGAAAGGTCAGAACGTAAGACTTGCCTCAAAATTGACCGGATGGAAAATCGACATAAAGAGCGAATCAAAGATGGAAAAGATGTCTATTGAGATTATAGAACGTTTTAAATCCTTACCCTATGTGGGAGATGTAGCAAGTCGGATTCTATACAATGAGGGATTCCGGTCACTTCAAGAGATTGCAGAGATAGACCCCGAAGAATTGGCCAAGATCTTAGAAATAGAGAAAGAGAAGGCCCGAGAGATTGTTGGACGAGCCTCCGAGATCGTTCAAGAAAATGAAGGAGAAAAGGGAGAGAAAGAAGAGGCCTCCTCCAAAGAGAATGCCACGCTGGATTTGGTTACCCATATTCCAGGAGTAGGAGAAAAAACCGCTGAGGTCTTAAAAAGCCATGGTCTATCCACGGTTCAAGATATTTTGAATTCAGACAAAGAAAAACTCGCAGAACTCCCAGGCATTGGAGCGAAGAAAGCAGAAAAGTTGATCCAATCAGCAAAAGCGTACCTCGAAGAGAGTGACCCATGAAAAGGGGACACCAGCCGATTCGAACCTGTATTGGATGCCATCAAAAAAAGAGGCAAGATGAATTGATTCGTTTGGAGAGGAATACAGAAGGTAAAATCGTTCTTAATGAGAAAAGAGGGCAGGGCGGAAGAGGATACTATCTCTGTCCCACCTTGGACTGTTTTTTATTAGCTCAGAAAAAAAGCAAATTATCCCAACAACTCCGTGAAGAAGCTCTGTCTCTCTCATTTAAAGAGAGGTTATCTCACAAAGGATCAAGATGAGGAGGAAATGGAATGGCGAAGGTGAAGGTTCTTGACCTTGCAAAAGAAGTGGGGATGGAGGATGATAAACTCCTCCAGAAACTAAAACAAATGGGTCTGAAGGTGAAGGATAAAAAACCAGAGCCTGCACCCAAAGAAGTAGCCTCCTCAGATGAAAAGGTCATTGAAAGGGATGCTGAAAAAGAAATCATTGAAAAGAGAGTCAATCCCACCATTATTCGGCGTCGAACAAGAACTATCCAGGTGGAAGCTCAAACCGCTCCTCCTCAAACCACGACGACCCCTCCCTCCCCTGAAACACCCACCATTCCCGTTAGGCCCCGAGAAGAAGTAACCCAAGAGATTTCTCCTCCAAAAGAAGAGGTGAAAAAGAAAGTTAGGACGGCCAGAAAGATAGAAGAAGAAAAGAAAGAGGAGAAACCTGAGGAAAAACCTGAGAAGAAACCTGTAAGAGGAAGAAAGAAGAAAGGAGAGGAAACCCAGCCCCTTCCTCAGGAAGAATTGGAAGCGAAGGTCAAAGAGATGGAAAAAGTTCCCCCAAAAGAAGAGGAGGCTCCTCAACCTCCCCCTCCGTCTACTTCTCCTCCCCAGGTGGAGGTCCTTAAAGAGAAACTTCCTGAGCCTAAAAAGGAGAAGGAAGAGGTTCTTCCTAAAATAGAGATCCATCTCCCCGAAAAGATAGAAATCATAGAAGAGGAAAAGGCGACTCCCTCTTATACAAAGAAAAAAGTGGTTGGGAAGAAGAGGAGATTGATAGAAGAGAGGCTGCTCAAAGAAGAGTTCGAGGAGGAAGAGATACCTGAAAGAGAAATAGAACCGGCTCCTCGACCCTTTAGACCTGTAAAGAAAAAGGTGGTCTTAAAAACCCCTAAAAAAACAGAGATTACGGTTCCCAAACCGATCAAACGAATCATTCGTATCGCAGAGGTGATCTCCGTTGCAGACCTGGCCAAACGAATGGGGGTCAAAGGATCCGAGGTGATTAAAAAGCTGATGGAAATAGGAGTGATGGTCAATATCAATCAACTCATTGATGCCGATGTGGCTTCTTTAGTGGCCAGTGAATTTGGCTACGAAGTGGAGAAGACTTCCATCGAGAGTCAGGATCTACTGGAGAGAAAGGAGGACCGACCCGAAGATTTACGTCCACGACCTCCTGTAGTGACCATCATGGGCCATGTCGATCATGGAAAGACCATGCTCCTCGATGCCATTCGGAAAACCAACGTGGTCGAAGGAGAAGCAGGAGGGATAACTCAACACATTGGAGCATACGACGTGCAATTAGATCATGGTCGAGTCGTTTTTATTGATACCCCTGGACATGAGGCTTTTACGGCAATGAGAGCCCGAGGGGCCCAGGTTACAGATATCGTGGTTTTGGTCGTGGCCGCTGATGATGGAGTCATGCCTCAAACCAAGGAGGCGATCGATCATGCAAGGGCTGCCAAGGTCCCCATTGTGGTGGCCATAAATAAAATAGACAAACCCAATATCAACATAGAGAAGGTCAAAAAGGATCTATCGGAATTAGGTTTAATCCCGGAGCAATGGGGTGGGAATACTCTTTATGCCGAGATCTCGGCCAAGCAGAAGATCGGGATTAAAGAGCTCCTTGAGCTCATCCTTCTTCAAGCAGAAATGTTGGAATTAAAAGCGAATCCCAATAAGCCTGCCCGGGGAACCATCATCGAGGCGAAGTTGGACAAAGGAAGAGGCCCTGTGGCCACCCTTCTTGTCCAGGAAGGAACCCTTCGGGTTGGAGACATCTTCCTCGCGGGTTCCCAGTATGGTCGGGTCAGGGCGATGTTAAACGACCGGGGCCAAAAAATTGAAGAGGCAGGTCCTTCCACTCCGGTGGAAGTATTGGGTTTTTCCGAGGTTCCAGAGGCTGGAGAAACTTTTATTGTGGTTTCCGAAGAAAGGATAGCCAAACAGATTAGCCTCTATCGCCAAGAAAAGGCAAGAGAAAAAGAACTTTCTAAGCTAAGAAAAGTCTCCCTTGAAGATCTTTATGAAAGAATTAAAAAAGGGGAAATCAAGGAGCTCAATGTCATCATTAAAGCCGATGTTCAAGGATCGATTGAGGCCATGAGAGAGGCCTTGGGAAAGATTTCCACCGAGACGGTAAAGCTTAATATCATTCACGATGCGGTGGGAGGAATTACAGAGACAGATGTTAATTTGGCCTCTGCCTCTAATGCAATCATTATTGGGTTCAATGTGAGGCCCAGTCCCAAAGCCCAGGCCCTTGCGGAACAGGAAAAGGTAGACATTCGAACCTACTCCATCATCTATGATGCAATTTCAGATATCAAAAAAGCTTTGGAAGGATTACTGGAGCCTACTTACAAAGAACATATCCTGGGAAGGGCTCAAGTCCTTCAACTTTTCAATATCCGAAAGGTAGGAACGGTCGCAGGAAGTTTGATCTTGGACGGGAAAGTGGTCAGAGGATCACACGCTAGGCTTCTCAGGGATAATGTGGTCATCTATGACGGGCGGATTGGCTCCTTGAAACGATTCAAGGAAGACATCAAGGAGTGTCCCCAGGGAGTGGAATGTGGGATCTGGATCGAGAATTTTAATGATATCAAACCGGGAGATATTATTGAATCTTACGAGGTGGAGAAGATTC
The DNA here is from genome assembly GCA_041082155.1 of Thermodesulfobacteriota bacterium. Lineage (GTDB taxonomy): Bacteria > Desulfobacterota > BSN033 > BSN033 > UBA1163 > CALIBK01. The sequence goes on from JBDOIB010000031.1 coordinate 26,940, forward strand.
AACCCCATTTATCTTAATCAAAGGAGGGTTCCCGATGGTGGTGGGGATTTGTCGGTTAGACTTTCGGATTCCTGAAAACCATTCGCTCAAGGAAAAACGCCATGTCCTTCGAAAAGTCATCGACCGCGTCAAACCCCGGTTCAATGTGGCCATCTCTGAAGTAGGAGATCATGACCTCTGGCAACGGGCTCAGATCGGGATTTGTACGGTAGGCAATGATCGGCGCCATATTAATTCCAGTCTCGATAAAGTGATTGACTTTATTGAAAGGATGAATCTGGTCGAAGTCATAGGTACAGAGATGGAAATCCTTTCAATCTGATCTTGATAGGATAAAGGAGATGGAAGGGAAACGTTCGGATAAAGTAGCCGATTTAATCCATCGAGAAGTATCGGAGATGTTGCTTCGCTCAGTCAAAGATCCTCGAATCGGATGGGTGACGATTACACGGGTGAAGGTGACTGAGGACTGCCGCCTGGCCAAGATCTACTTCAGCGTGACAGGAACTCGAGAGGAAAGGGAGAGATCTACCGAAGGACTAGAAAGTGCTAAAGGTTTTATTCGCAAGGAACTGGGAAAGCGAATTCGATTGAGATATACTCCAGAAATTAGATTTCAATTCGATCCGACGATCGAATATGCGATCCATCTTGAAGAGGTATTCCAGGGTCTTCAGAAGAAGAGAGAGAAGGATGAAGATTGATGGATTTCTTGTGGTTGATAAACCGGAAGGGTGGACCTCCGTAGAAGTGGTTCGAAAAATTAAGTCTTGGTTTTCCATCAAAAGGGTAGGTCATATCGGTACCCTCGACCCTTTTGCTACCGGTGTCCTCCCTGTGGTCCTTAATGAAGGACGAAGAATAGTCCCCTTTCTCAGAGAAGAGCCCAAGGAATATGAGGCTGAAATGAAATTGGGAGAGGAGACGACCACGGATGATCTTACTGGACAGCTTTTATCTCAAAAGGCCTTAAATGGAATCACCTCCGAAAAGATTTATACCGTTTTCAAAACCTTTATTGGGAAAATCAGGCAGGTCCCTCCCATGTTTTCTGCGGTCAAGATCCAGGGAGTGCCCCTCTATCAATGGGCCCGAAAGGGGATAGAAAAGGAAAGACAAGAGAAAACCGTAGAGATCTTTAAACTGGAAATTCAAGAAATCAGTCTCCCTAAAATTCGGTTCAAACTGTTGTGTTCGAAAGGAACCTATGTGCGGGCATTGGCGAGGGATATAGGAAGAAGGTTAGGTTGTGGGGCTCATCTCACCTTCCTCAGACGCCTCCGGAGCGGCGTCTTCCACCTTGACCAAGCCGTCTCTATGGAAGCCTTAAAGAGGCTTTCACCCAAAGAGTCTCTTTCCTATTGGGTCATCTCTCCCGAGGAAGCTCTTTCTGAGATCCCGGAGGTGAAAGCAAATGAGAGGATGATCCGGAAGATTACCCAGGGCCAAGGAATCGCCCTGAAGGATCTTTGGGAGCAACCTTTGCCTGATTTTAGGAAGGGACAAGAGTTAAGAATGTCTTCCTCAGAGGGAAAACTGTTAGCGATCTTACGCTCTGAAAAGGACCGCGAAGAGATTGATCAGAGTGGCTCAGAAGAGGCCGTTTTTCGGCCCTTAAGAGTCTTATCCAAAAGGGTTTTGGAGATGGATAAGAAAAAAGTCATCTGCGAAGGAGGAATTTCATGACACTGGATCAGGAAAGGAAGAGGGAATTGATTGAAAAATTCAGGACCCACGAGAAGGATACAGGGTCTCCAGAAGTTCAAATTGCCCTTCTCAGTGAGAGGATTCGTTATCTCACAGAACATTTTAAGATTCATAAAAAGGACCATCATTCTCGGAGAGGGCTATTGAAGATGGTGGGAAGAAGAAGAAAGCTCCTTAATTATCTTAAAAAGAACCATGTGGAGCGATATCGAAAGCTCATTGAACAATTGGGCTTACGAAAATAATATGAAAATAAAAAGGAGTGACACAGGAGATGGTTCATAAATTAGAGATCGATTTTGCGGGAAGACCTTTATCGATCGAGACGGGAAAGGTGGCCAAGCAGGCAAACGGCTCTGTGCTCGTAAGGTATGGAGAAACGGTCGTATTAGTCACCGCTGTCTCCTCCGAAAAAAGGAGGGAAGGAATTGACTTTGTTCCCCTCACCGTCAATTATCTGGAAATGACCTATGCAGCTGGAAAGATTCCGGGTGGATTTTTTAAACGTGAAGGAAGGCCCACGGATCACGAGATCCTTATCTCCCGATTTATCGATCGCCCGTTAAGACCCCTCTTTCCCAAAGGGTTTCAGAATGAAACGCAAATCATTGCCACAGTTCTTTCTGCAGATACGGATAATGATCCTTCTATCTTAGGGATGATCGGGGCCTCTGCAGCCCTTTATCTTTCTGATATTCCATTCGAACAACCTATTGCTGGAGTAAAAGTAGGGCGAATTGATGGGGAGTTCGTCCTTAATCCCACCTATGAAGAGATGGAACTCAGTGATATCGACCTTTTTGTGGCTGGCAGTGAAGAGGCCATTATCATGGTGGAAGGCAGTGCTAAAGAGCTCCCTGAAAAAGAGGTCTTGGAAGCCATCTTCTTCGGGCATCAATCCCTCAGGCCTATCATCGAGCTTCAAAAAAAGTTGAGAGAAGCGATGGGTTCTCCTCCAAAAGAGTTCAATCTGGAAAAACCCGAAGAAGGTATCCTCGAAAAGGTTCGAACCCTTGTACAGGATCGACTCCTCGAGGCTTATCAAATCCCAGAAAAGATTAAGAGACGAAACTATATCGAAGGCCTTTTCCAAGAGGTTCTTAAAAATTTCGATTCAGGGGGTGAATCTATCGAGGGGGTCGTTAAGGCTGCCTTTGAAGAGGTCGACCGCCAACTCATGAGACAATGGATTTTAGAGAAAAAGCGAAGAATTGATGGAAGGGGATGGAGGGAGATCCGACCCATCTCCTGTGAAGTTGGAATCCTTCCTCGAACTCATGGTTCCGCTCTCTTTACCCGCGGAGAGACTCAGGTACTGGCTGTAGTCACTTTTGGAACTTCTGAAGATGAGCAGAAAATCAACTCCCTGATGGGAGAGACCTATAAATCCTTTATGCTCCATTATAATTTTCCTCCTTTCTGCACTGGAGAAGTCTCTCCCTTAAGACCTCCCAGTCGAAGGGAGATCGGTCACGGAGCTTTAGCCGAGAGGGCCATTCTTCCTGTCCTTCCTTCCAATGAGAAATTTCCTTATACCATTCGAATCGTCTCTGAGGTTTTGGAATCGAATGGCTCCTCTTCGATGGCTACGGTGTGCGGGGCCAGTCTTTCCTTGATGGATGCTGGGGTACCCATCAAGGCTCCCGTGGCTGGAATTGCCATGGGATTGATCCTTGAAAATGGAGAAGAGGCCATCCTTTCAGATATCTTGGGAGATGAAGACCATATTGGGGATATGGATTTTAAGGTGGCCGGAACCTCTCAGGGGATTACAGCTATTCAGATGGATATTAAGATTCGAGGAGTTTCCAAAGAGGTTTTGGAAAGGGTTCTGGAACAGGCCAGAGAGGGGAGACTCTATATCTTAGAAAAAATGAAAGAGACCATTGCGGAACCTCGGAAGGATCTCTCTCCCCACGCCCCGCGTATTGTCACCCTGAATGTAAAACCTGAAAAGATTCGAGAGATTATTGGCCCGGGAGGAAAAACCATCCGATCCATCATCGACCAGACCGGAGTGAAGATCGATGTGGAGGATTCAGGGGTAGTGAGGATTGCTTCCCCAAATTATGAATCTATTGAGAAAGCCATTTCAATGGTCAAGAAGCTTACCCAGGAAGTGGAAGTTGGTGGGCTTTATCATGGAGTGGTCAAAAGAGTCTTAGGTTTTGGAGCCATTGTGGAAATCTTCCCAGGAACCGATGGACTGATTCACATTTCTCAGCTGGCTGATTATCGCGTCAAGCAGGTTACCGATATTCTTAAAGAAGGCGATGAAGTCTTGGTGAAAGTGATTGATATTGATCCCCAGGGCCGAATTCGACTGAGTCGGAAAGCGGCCCTTCGAGAAGTAGGTCGATTAAAAGAAAGTAAACCAGGGAAGACCCCCCATTAAATCTTTTCATCCTCTCAAACGACAAAAAGTGAGAGGGTATACTAAATTCCATAATGATTGGATATGTGAAAAAATGGTAAAAAGATTTCAACAAATTCCAAAGACAGCCTTATACAATGATGGAACAGGTTATCAGAAAACCGT
>JBDOIB010000047.1:0-18058 GCA_041082155.1 Thermodesulfobacteriota bacterium
TAGGAAAAGCGCCTTAAAGGAGATTCCACCAAAGATTCTCGAGCATTATTTTAAAAAAGAGAATGGGGATTACAGGATTGATCCGGTAGCCCAACGCTATATTGAATTCATCCAGCATGATCTTCTTCGTGAGGATCCCTTTGTTGAAATGGACATCATCTTGTGTCGAAATCTTGCCTTTACCTATTTCTCGAGGCAGTTCCAGGTAGAAACGTTAAAGAAGATTTCTCTCAGTTTAAAGGAGAAGGGATACTTGGTGATCGGAAAGGATGAATTTCTTCCTCTGACTTATCCCACTTTATTTATCCCTCTCTACCCTAAGGAAAAAATCTACCAAAAGGTGTGGAGAATTTGATGCTAAAACAATGAGGAAAAGGCCAGGATGACCACTCCCTCACCATGTTTTGGCCCTCCGATAAGCACGGTCCTTCCCGGAGGCAGCCTCACCTGAGTATCCAGAATGTCTGTCTTCTCCCGTTTAATCCTCACCCTTAACTCGGCCGTATTGGCTTGAAATTTTAAAGGAGTAATCTCAATCGATCTTCCTGGATGGATGGAAAGGATGGTCGTTTGGTTGAGGGTGAGTTGGAGTCGTTCATCCCTTAAGAGGCGATAGGAGGTGTATTTAAAGAGGGAGCTTAATTGATTATGGAGCTCTTTGAGAGAAGGGTCGATCGTTCCTCCCACATTGGATGCTTCGATCACCCTCAGTCGTGTAGGAATTTGGGCCCAAGTTTCTTGGGAGGATAAGGTAAGGAAAATGACCAATATAAACAGGAAAAGGAACGTTTTATTCATGAGGCGGATGAATCGCTTTCGGTCTCTTCGAACAGCCAGATCACTGTGACCTTCACATTCTCTAATTCATAAATCATCACATTATTCGTTTTACTTTCAATATATTCTACCACAGAAAGAGGGAGATGGGAAGAGTTTTTTTTGAATAGAGCAGGAAAAAGCAGAAGGAGGAGAAGGGTGGCTACCGCGGCAGCTGGAATCCAGATCTTTTTTCTGATAAGAGGGGTAACCTCAAAAACCCTCTTGATGGATTCCCATAAACTCCATCTGGGTTTAAATCGAATTTCCCTTTCAATTTTTTCCCAGACCCAAGGAAAAGTCTCCTTTTCGGAAGCCTCCATTACAGGTCTTTGAAGGGCGACTTTGACTTCGCTCATAAATTTTAATCTCTCCTGGCAGGCGGGACACTCCTTCAGGTGTTTCTCCGCCATCTCCTGTTCTTTTGGGGAGGTTTCCCCATCAAAGTATTTATCCATAAGTTTCGAAATCGAGGAACAATCCTTTCTCATTTTTCTACCCTTTCCATTCATCCTTTAACAGTTCTCGAAGCCTCTTTCTTCCATAATGGATTCGGGACATAACGGTCCCCAAAGAACATTCCATGACCTCTGCAATTTCTTGATAGGAAAGCCCCTCGATCTCCCTGAGGATTAAGGTTGCCCTCTGATCTTCAGAGAGTTTTTCCATCGCCTTTCGGACTCTTTCTTCAAACTGTTTTCGAACAGCTTCAGCGTCCGGTCTACGGGTCTCTTCATCGATAGGCTCGGGTTCTTTTTCCCAGTTTGGGCTTAAGAAAGGAGACTTCTTGGCCTTTCGGTTATAATCAATCGCCTGGTTGAGGGTCATTCGATAGAGATAAGTATAAAAGTTTGACCTCCCTTTAAAATTCTTAATGGAGCGATATAATTTAATAAATACTTCTTGAACGATCTCAAGCGCATCTTCCCTCTGTCTGACTACCCCATAGGCAATTCGATAGACCTTCTGGTGATAAAGATTGAAAATCTCTTTCAGTGCCTCTTGGTCTCCATGCTGGCACCTCGAGATGAGTTCAGATTCCTCTGCTTTCAACCGCTTCTACCTCTTTAGACGAAAAAGGATGTGAAATATTCAATGATGAATCGTGAGATTTTTACCTTCTTGAATTTAATTCGTTTTTATAGTATGAAACCAAAGGTTTTTCTATTTTAAAACTGCCTTTTTTAGTCGTTGACCCAATGGATGGATTAAAAAAACTGATTTTACTCACGATTGGGTGGATCTTTTTGGTATTAGGGATTTTAGGACTTTTCCTCCCGTTTCTTCAGGGGGTCCTTTTTATCATGATCGGTCTAGCCATCCTTTCTTCCCAGAGTAAGAGGATTAGAAATTTTTTAAAACATATTGAAGAACGCCATCCTCACCTCCATCAAAAAATGGAACTCTGGAGGGAAAGGATAAGAAACTGGTTTCGGAAGGGTCCTTCCTGATGTAAATTTTACCCTGCTTTTCCAGAACTTCCAAAGAGCCTCATTTTGGCTTGAACGGTTTGCCTGATAGCCTCTCGTCCAGGGCCCAAGACCTTTCGAGGATCGAATTCTTCAGGTTTGGTCATCAGAATTTCCCGAATCGCCCCAATAAAACTCAATCTTAAGTCTGTATCAATATTGATTTTACAGATTCCCGAGGCGATCGCTTTTTGAATGGCCTCATCGGGTATTCCTTTTGCCCCTGGCAATTTAGCTCCATAACGCTCAGCCTTTTCAAGAACCTGCTGAGGAACCCCTGAAGCTCCATGAAGGACCAGAGGGATCTTCACCCTTTTAGCAATTGCCTCCAAACGATCAAAATCGAGTTTGGGTTCCCCTTTAAATTTATAAGCCCCATGAGAGGTGCCAATGGCAACGGCGAGGGCATCCACCCCCGTCTTCTCCACAAATTCCTCTGCCTCCTCGGGATCGGTCAGAAAGGCTTCCCTCTCTGAAACGGCAACTTTTTCCTCAATCCCTCTCAGCCGACCCAACTCTCCTTCCACAGAGATTCCTCTTCCCTTTGCCATCTCGACCACTTTTTTTGTGATTAAGATATTTTCCTCAAAATCGAGATGGGAACCATCAATCATCACGGAGGTAAATCCCCCTTCCATTACTTTACGGATGATCTCTAAATCCTTTCCATGGTCCAGATGGAGGGAAAGGGGAATAGAGGCTTCTTCCGAAGCTGTGCGGACCATTGAGACGATATAACGCAGTCCAGCATACTGAATCGCCCCTTCTGAGACGGCAATGATGACCGGGGATTTCTCAGCCTCTGCTGCAGAGATAATGGCCTGAAGAATTTCCATGTTATTGATGTTAAACGCCCCTATCGCGTAGCCTTCCTTTTTAGCATGAGCCAGCAATTCCCGATTCGTTTGCATCACCATTAGAGAACCTCCTTTTTGAATTATTATCAATAATGAGAAAGAGAATTTCAAGTAAATTCTTATTGACAAAGTCTCTAAAATTAGTTACCCCACTTTTGAAAGAAAAATGAGGAAGGATAATTCTTTACCGAGGGTGAGCAAGAAGAACCGATTGTTTGACCGTCTAAAGGAGGTCGAGGAGAGGGTTGAAAGACTTTCCCTGCTCTCCCATTTAGGACAGATTCTTAATTCCACCTTAGATCATCAAGAGGTTCGAAAAAGAGCTATCGAGGCAGCCACCCAGTTAATGAAGGCAGAGGCGGGTTCCCTTCTTCTTCTCGATGAGAAAGGGAAACATCTCTTTTTTGAGGTTGCTCTGGGAGATAAAGGAGAAAGGATTAAAAAGATAGTCCTCGATATAGATAAAGGGATTGCGGGTTGGGTGGCCCAAAAAGGTGAACCCTTGAGAGTGAATCATCCGGAGAAGGACCCTCGTTTTTTTAAAGAGATAGACGATCGAATAGGCTTTAAAACAAGGAATCTTCTCTGCGTCCCTGTTCGGGTAAAAGATAGAATTCTTGGAGTGTTAGAAGCGATCAACAAAAAGGATGGGAAAGATTTTAACGAAGAAGATCTTTCCCTCTTCGCCTCCTTAGCCAATCAAGTCGCCATTGCTTTGGATAATGCACGACTCTATCAAGAAATGGAGGAGATGTTTTTTCAAACCGCAGAATCCCTAGCCGAGGCGATTGAAAAACGGGATCCCTATACAGGAGGACACACCCGGAGGGTGACCCAATATAGCTTGGCCGCAGCGAAATACCTTTCCCTGAATCCTGAAGAAGTAAGAGTGTTAAAGATGGCCTCTGTGCTTCATGATATTGGAAAGATTGGCATTGATGACCATATTCTGAGGAAACCCACCCTATTAGACCCCCATGAGGTCGACCTCATTCGAAAACATCCCCAAATGGGAGCGGAGATCATTGGACATATTAAACAGCTGAAAGAGATCATTCCGGGAGTCCAATATCATCATGAGCATATGAATGGAAAGGGATATCCTGAGGGTTTGATCGGAGAAGGGATTCCAATGATTGCCCGAATCATAGCGGTGGCGGACACCTATGATGCCATCACAACCGATCGACCCTACCGGAAGGCCCTAAGTAAAGAGATCGCCGTGTCTGAATTGAAGAAGGGATCTGGAACTCAATTTGACTGGAAGGTGGTAGAGGCCTTTCTTCAGGCCTTTCATTCCGGAGAAATATAGAAAACGAGTTTTGAATGGAATATGTCCATCGAAGAGATCATTGAATCGTGGAAACGTTCAAAGAATATCTCTCCCTGTATTACCGAGATCCGAGTATTTCCAAAGAGGGAAGGGCAATATCAGCCTTTTCCGGATTTTCTCCACCCCCTCCTTATCGACACCTTAAAGAAACAGGGGATTGAACGCCTTTACTCCCATCAGGTAGAGGCAATCGAATGGATTGAAAAGGGAAAGGACGTGGTCATTGTAACCCCCACGGCCTCCGGGAAGACTCTGTGCTATAATCTTCCTGTCCTCAACGAGAAACTCAGAAACCCTGCTTCGAAAGCCTTTTACCTTTTTCCAACCAAAGCCCTTTCTCAGGATCAGCGGGTGGAACTTCAGAGCCTGATTGAAAGGATCCAAAGACCGATTCGGACCTTTACCTATGATGGAGATACCCCCCAAGAGGCTCGGCAGGCGATCCGCACTCAGGGGGATATCGTCATTACCAACCCCGATATGCTTCATACGGGCATTCTTCCTCATCATACCAAATGGTTAAACTTCTTTCAGAATCTTAAGTTTGTCATCCTTGATGAGATTCATACCTATCGTGGGGTATTTGGTTCCCATATGACCAACGTTCTCAGACGGCTCCACAGAATCTGTCAGTTCTATGGGTCAAGACCTCAATTTATCTGTTGTTCTGCAACCATTGCAAATCCCAAGGAATTGGCTGAAAGGCTTCTTGAACGAGAAGTTCATCTCATCGATCGAAATGGTGCTCCCTCCTCGGAGAAGATTTTTCTCTTCTATAATCCTCCGGTGATCAATCAGGAGCTGGGGATTCGAGGCAATCCTCTTCATGCAGCAAGAAAACTGATCTCTCCTTTTATTGAACGAGGAATCCAGTGTATCCTTTTTGCGACCAGTCGTCTTAATGTCGAGATTCTCACAAAGTATTTAAAGGACCGTTTTGAGAAAAGGGTTGAAGATAAAGGGAAGATCAGGGGATATCGAGGGGGGTATCTTCCAGAGGTCCGGAGAGAGATTGAACAGGGGTTGCGAGAGAAGAAAGTAAGAACCGTGGTTTCAACCAATGCCCTGGAACTTGGAATCGATATTGGAGATTTGGATGTCTGTCTCATCGCGGGTTATCCAGGGAGTATTGCGAGTACCTATCAGCAGGCCGGAAGAGTAGGTAGGCGATCCGAAAAATCTCTAGCCATTTTGGTGGCCCGAAGCCAGCCTTTAGACCAATTTATTGTTGAGAATCCAGATTATTTTTTTGGGAGTACACCGGAGCACGGGCTCATCAACCCGGACAACCTTCTGATCCTCCTCAGCCATATCCAATGCGCTGCATTTGAACTTCCATTCCGAGAGGGAGAACGTTTTGGGAAAGAGAATCTTGAGGAACTCTTGAGATACCTTGAGGAGAAGGGATCCTTCCATCATGTGGATCAGCACTGGTACTATACCCAGGAAGCCTATCCTGCAGAAAAAGTGAGTCTCCGATCTGTCTCCGAGGAGAATTTTGTGGTCATCGATACAACCAAGAAGAAAGAAGAGGTGATTGCAGAGGTAGATTTCACCAGTGCCCACACCACCCTCTATGAGGGGGCCGTCTACCTTTGTGAATCCGAACTTTATACGGTAGAGAAATTAGATTATAAAAACCGAAGGGCCTATGTTAGAAAGAGCGAAGGAGATTATTATACCGATGCTATCGATTATACGAATGTCTCGATCTTAGAAGGATTTGAGAGGAAGGAGGGAAGGGGATTTCAGTATGAGCATGGAGAGGTCCGAGTGACCACACGGATAGTGGGGTATAAAAAAATCAAATTCTATACACTCGAAAATGTGGGGTACGGAAAGATCGAACTTCCAGATCTTGAATTTCACACCACCTCCTACTGGTTAACCTTTCGGTGGGATCTTCTTGAAAAACTTCCTTTCTCTCGTCTGGATCTGATCGATGGAATTTTGGGGCTGGGTTATGCGTTGCACACCATGGCCGCTCTCCATTTAATGTGTGATCCACACGATATCCATCGTTGTGTTGGGGATCGGGGGGCAAGGTGGTTCCTTCGACTCTCAAGGGATTCGAAGGGACTCTATTCCTATTTCAATTCCTCCGAAGCAATCGCGGAGAAAAATCTTGGACTTTTTGAACCGACCCTCTTTATCTATGATAATTATCCTGGAGGAATGGGGTTCAGTCCACAGCTCTTTGACGATACCTTGGAACTTTTGAAGAAGACCCTGAGGCTCATTTCAAAATGTAAATGTCAAAACGGGTGTCCTTCGTGTGTCGGACCCGTGAAAGAGGTGGGGGAGAAATCAAAAGAAGTCGCGCTCTCTCTGTTGAACGAGATTTTAAAATGATTCAGAGAGAGGAATCCGAAACAATTTAATGAGCTTGCGATGGATCTTAAGGAACGTCTCCGCCAGCTTACTTCGATCAAAAAGACCTCGTGGAGTTTCGACCAAGAGAGTGAAAGGCCTCTTCGTGAACGATTAGAGAGACTTCTTTGGCCGCTGAAGGTCTCTCCCCCAAAAGAGCTCTTCCCCATCGAGAAGCTCGTGAAGGGAGAGATCCTTTCTAATCCATGGGGAGAAACCTTTCAGAGCAAGGAACACTTCCCTCTCCACTCAAAATATGGAGAGATGACCCTCTCCGAAATCCTCTCCATCCCAACTTATCCCGCTCATCTTCTGCTGAAGGATGAGCGTCTCAAGGAACTCGATTTTAGAAAAGCCCTCTTTCTCGATACAGAAACAACCGGTCTATCCGGAGGTACAGGAACCTTCGCTTTTATGATTGGAGTAGGGTATTTTCAGGAGAATGGGTTTGTCATCCAGCAGCTCTTTATGCGGGACTATTCTGAGGAAAAAGCCTCTCTTTCGATTCTCAGAGAAATCTTGGAATCATACCAATTTTTAGTCACCTTTAACGGGAGGCTTTATGATATTCCTCTCTTAGAGACCAGATTCATTCTTTCCCGGATGCCTTCAAGGATTCGGGAGATGCCCAATTTAGATCTTCTCTACCCAGCCAGGAGGATCTGGAAAGGAGCCTATGAGAATTGTCGCCTCATCACCCTGGAATCCAGACTGTTGGGTATTGAAAGAGGGGAGGATATCCCTTCAGAGTGGATCCCCTCCCTTTATTTCGAATATCTCAAGACCCGAGATGCCCGAAAAATTTATCGGGTCTTCTACCACAATCAAATGGATATTTTGGCCATGGTGGCATTGGCCGGGAGAATTCATCTGATCTATCATAATCCTTATGCTGCTCAGCCGAGAAAGGGGATAGAGCATTTCTCTTTGGGAAGACTCTTCTGGGATCACGGGGAGCGGGAAAAGGCGATCCCCTGTTTCGAGATCGCTCTAAAACGGTGTGAGGATGAACTGGCCTGGGAAGTGATGAAATGGCTTTCTATGGCTTTTAAAAAAACCGATCAGATTGAGAAGGCCCGGGCCATATGGGAAGAGATGCTCACTTGGCCTTATCCCAAGGACCTTTTCCCCTATGTAGAGCTGGCCAAATATTATGAACATCGATGTAAGGATGTGGAGAAAGCCATCTTCTATGTGGATCAAGCCTTGAGATTGGCTTCAGGGGATCGACCCAGGGAAGTAGAGCTTCTCCTCCGGAGAAGGGAGAGATTGTCTCAAAAGAAGGACGGAGATGGTTTTCGATGAGCGATTTCGATGGCTTTTCTGGTTAAGCCTGATCGAAATTGGAACGATGCTTCTCTTCTCTAACTTCCCTGCTCTGCTTCCCATCTTCCAAAAGGAATGGTCCCTTAGCAGCAGTCAAGCGGGTTGGATTTACTCTTCCTACCAGATCGGTTATATCCTCGCCGTAGTGGTTTTCACCTCCTTGACCGATTACCTTCCCTCAAAAACCATCTACCTCTTCAGTGCCCTCTGGTCAGGAATCGCCGGAATCTTGTTTTCCCTTTTTGCTAAAGGATTCTACTCCGCTTTAATTCTAAGAACGCTCATGGGAATTGGGTTTGCAGGAACTTATATGCCTGGGCTCAGGATGGTCTCTGAAAGATTTTCTTCTCAAGAACGAGGGTTGGCAGTGGGTGTATATGTTGGAGCCTTTACCCTTGGGGTAGCCCTCTCTCTCTTTATCACCGGATTCCTTCATTCTATTGTGGGTTGGCAATGGACCTTTTTTATCACCTCGTTAGGACCCATTGGAGGATTTTGGATCGCTCTATTTAAATTAGGTAAATCGATTCCGCCTAAAAAAGAGAAAGATTCTCCGACTTCCTTTAAAGAAGTATTAAAGAATCGGCCTGCACTTCGAATGATTTTAGGATATGCTGCTCACATGTGGGAGATGTTTGGAATGAGAGCTTGGATCGTTGCTTTTCTGACCGCATGTTATCTTAGAGCCAATTATCATTTGGAGAAAGCGGTGAGCCTAAGTGCCATGGTCGCTGGAGTGATGACCCTCGGGGGTGCTTTCTCAAATACTTTAGGGGGTTTTCTTTCCGACCGATATGGAAGAGCCAATACCATTGTCTGGGTGATGATGGCCAGTAGCTTAATTTCTTGTATCATAGGTTGGAGTATCCAATTGCCCATATGGCTCATCCTTATCATTTCTTTTCTGTATGGATTGTTGGTGGTAGCCGACTCTTCTTCGATCTCTACAGGAATTACAGAATTTGCTCTACCCGGAGGATTAGGAAAGACCATGGCCCTGCAGTCCTTTTTGGGATGGGCTTCTGCCTCTATCTCTCCAATTCTCTTTGGATTTATCCTTGATGTGACCAACCCTTCAGATGTGTTAGTCACCCATGGATATTTTACCCATTGGGGATGGGCCTTCATGATGTTAGGAATTGGAGGAGGATTGGGTATCCTTTCGGTTTGGAACTTAAAGAAATGAATTAAATTTCTTTAAAAACTATAGCCACTTCCTATTGACAGAGTTCATTTAGATTTTTATATTATAGTTGGTTTATGAGTCATGGGATTAGGTGGAAAATAGGAGAGAAAGGAGGGAGGAGGGATGCCAACCTACGAGTATCGATGTGGTAAGTGTAATAAGGAGTTTTCACTTATCCTAAGCATTAAAGACCATGACGCAAAAAAAGCAAAATGTCCCCATTGCGGCAGTAAAAGGTTAGAGCAGCTCATTTCCACCTTCTTAACCAAGACCTCAAGAAAAAGCTAATTTTTTCAATTAGTTGAAGCAGAGGGATGCCCTCTGCTTCTCACATTTTTCCATCCTTTTCTCCATTCCATTGAACCCATCCACTTAAGGAAAATTCCTGTTCGGTAAAAAACTTAGAGTTTATAAAATTTTTTAGGAGATCATGAAAAATTTTCCTTTTTATGGTAATAAGTGGGAATTAAATCGACTTTGGGGGTTATTTTGTCCTGGCGGGCTTTCCTGGCTGTCATCTTTTGGGGTTTTTCCTTCATTGCCACAAAGGTTGTTTTAAAAGAGATTCATCCTTTTACCCTCCTTCCTCTTCGGTATGCCCTTGGCTCTTTGTTTTTACTTTTTATCCAGTTGAACCAAAACAAGTCTTTTCTTAAAGTATTTTCATTTCGAGATTGGGTTTCCATTGTTATCCTTTCAGCAGTTGGAGTGTCGGGGCTGGGTCTTCTTCAGGCCTTTGCCCTTCTTTATACCACGGCGATTCATACAGGATGGATTATTGCTGTCAATCCGCTCCTCATCACCCTTTCTGCTCGAATCTTTCTGGGAGAGCCGATCACCATGAAAAAGATGATGGGAATCCTTTTAGGTTTCATAGGGGTTTTTCTCATCATTACGAAAGGGGTCTTTTCGTTTTCTTTTTTTCGAATCGCCTCTACGTACGGTGATTTCTTAGTCCTGTTAAGCGCTGTCGCTTGGACTGGATTTACGATTGGGGGTAAGGGGTTTCTATCCCGCTTCTCACCCATGCCCACCATCACCACCGTCATGCTTTCAGGGTGTATCGTTCTTCTCCCATTGGGATTTTTAAAAGGAGAATGGGGGAAACTCTTTTATCTCTCCCCTTGGGCATGGGGAGGAATTTTTTTTCTGGGTCTTTTTTGCTCAGGACTGGGTTATCTTTTCTGGTATTCGGCTCTCGAAAAGAAAGATTCTTCTACCGTAGGGGTATATCTCTATTTTGAACCTCTCGCTACACTTATAGGAGCCTACTTTTTATTAGGCGAAGAGGTTCGATGGGTGACCCTTTTGGGAGGCGGGATGATTCTTTTTGGGGTCTTCATGGTCAGCCAAAAATCAAGAAAAAATATTGACAACCAGTGGGATTAATGTTATCAAAATCGCCTGTAAGTTTCTTTTAGCAAGGAGGGTACGAGATTGGCTAAGGGAAAGGTTAAATGGTTTGATGCAAAGAAAGGTTATGGATTTATTAAGCAACCCGATGGAGAGGATGTCTTTGTTCATTATTCAGGAATTGTAGGAGAAGGGTTTAAGTCCCTTCGTGCGGGTGAGGAGGTAGAGTTCGAAATTTCGCAGGGTCCAAAAGGCCCACAGGCCACAAAAGTGGTCAAGACTTCCTAAAAGATAAAAAAATTTTTGGATAACATCTCCAGAGAGCACTGCTGGAGTCTATCTTTTCTAAAAAATATTGATCCAGGGGAGAAAGGGTTAGAGTTCTCTTTTCTAAAAGATTTTTTATTCCTTTCATCCTCTTCTTCGACAAACTATTTTTTAATAGTCCCTTCTTTAGATTGACATTCCTCAAATCGCTCCATTACATTTAAAAAATAGAAACCCAAAATGAAGGCTTTTAAGACCCTATGGAATGATCTTTTTGAAAATCGGTGGCGAATTCTCATCGGACTTCTGGCCCTTCTGGTGGTGGATGTTCTTCAACTCTTCATCCCAAGGATTATTAAATTTAGCGTGGATGATCTTACCTCTGGAGAGGCTTCTCCCCGAAGACTCCTTCTCTATGGGATAGAAATTTTTGTTCTTGCCCTGGGAATAGGTGGGTTTCGATATGTATGGAGATACCATCTGTTAGGAACGGCTCGAAAGATCGAGAAGGCCCTTCGAGATAGACTTTTCCTTCACCTTCAAACCCTTTCTCCTTCCTATTTTCTTCGTTCAAAGGTAGGGGATTTAATGGCTCATGCGATCAATGATATTGAAGCGGTTCGGATGGCACTGGCCTTGGGAGTGGTCTTTCTGACTGATACCCTTATTCTCGGGGTATTCACCCTCTTCTTCATGATTTACATTCATCCTCAACTCACCCTTTATGCTATTTTACCCATGCCTTTGATTACCCTAATCACTCTGTTTTTTAGTCGGTTTCTTCACGAGCGATTTGAAAACCTTCAAAAAACCTTTGCCCAACTGACCGAGAGAATCAGGGAGTCTATTTCTGCGATTCGAGTCATTAGAGCCTATGCACAGGAAGAGTGGGAGAAAAAAAGGATTTCCCATTTAAGCCAAGACTATATGGAGAAAGGGTTGAAGGTCACTCAAGTCTGGGGACTCTTTTTTCCGATCCTTCTCTTTTTATCTAACCTTTCTATGGCCATCGTCCTTTACATTGGAGGAAGATTCACGATCCTTCAAAGCATCTCTCCGGGAGATCTTATTGCATTCATGAGCTATCTTGGCCTTCTGACCTGGCCTATGATGGCTTTAGGGTGGGCCATCAACCTTATCCAACGAGGAAAGGTTTCCATGGATCGAGTGAATCAAATCCTTAAGGAGAAACCGGAAATCACCGATTCCCCAGGAGTCCTCCCTCTGGACTCCCTTCAAGGACGAATTGAGATAAAAGGATTGACATTTCAAATCGAAAATCACACGCCTCCCATTCTCGATCATCTCGATTTAGAGATTCATAGAGGTGAAAAGATTGTGGTGGTGGGAAAGACAGGATCAGGGAAAACCACGTTGTGCCGGCTTTTGACTCGTCTCCTTGAATCTCCAAAAGATTCCATCTTTTACGATGGGATAGAGATTCATCAAATTCCTCTTAAAGGGTTGAGGAGCTCTATCGGTTATGTTCCCCAGGAGACCTTCCTTTTTTCTACCACGCTGCGGGAGAATATTACCTTTGGAAATTCGAAAGCAACACAAGAAGAGATTGAAGAGGCGATCAGAGTGGCTCAACTGGAAGAAGAGATCAGAAGCCTCCCCAAGGGCCTCCAAACCATGATCGGAGAAAAGGGAGTCAATCTCTCAGGAGGACAGGCTCAGAGGGTGGCCATCGCAAGGGCTCTTCTCATCAAACCGGCTATCTTCATTTTAGATAATGCCCTCTCCTCTGTGGATCTCCAAACAGAAGAGCGGATTCTGGAGGGATTGGAAAGGTTTCTCAAAGGGAAAACTTTAATTCTCATCACCCATCGGATCGCTCCTCTCCAGAGGGCCGATCGAATCGTCGTCCTCGAGAAGGGAAGGGTGGTAGAGATGGGGGATCACGAGACCCTTCTTTCAAAGGGTGGAATCTATACAAAGCTCTACTGGGAAAGGTTGATGGAAGAAGAACTGGAAAAAGAAAAAATTTAAATCGGAAGCCGAAATCGGTTTTTTTCAAACTTCCAATTTTGAGGAGAACCCGTGTATCCTGATTTTGGTTATATGGAAGAAGGCCAATTAGGGAAACCCTACGACCTGAAATTGATAGGGGGGCTGGGAAGATTTCTCTCTCCTTATAAAAAATGGAT
This sequence comes from Thermodesulfobacteriota bacterium, assembly GCA_041082155.1. GTDB lineage: Bacteria > Desulfobacterota > BSN033 > BSN033 > UBA1163 > CALIBK01. The sequence continues at coordinate 13,128 of JBDOIB010000047.1, forward strand.
AGGTATTTCTCTTCTTTTCGTTTTGATGATGGCCGCTTTGGATTTAGCGATTCCCTATCTGACCAAAGAAGCCATCGATCGATACATCCTGGTGGCTTCCAGGGAGGTCTATGTAGGTCGAAGCGGTTCACCGGAGGAACAGAAATTAATAGAAAGGTATCGTTCCTTTTTCATCCCTACCAAAGAAAAAGAACGGTTTTTTCTTTCCCCGGAGATCGTAAATAAAATGGACCGAAGAGAAATCTCCCAATTTCAGAAAGCCGGTATCCTGACGGAGAAACGGTATTATCCCTTCCTTCCTTCCACAGAAAGAGACCTCGAGTTAATATCAAAATATGCCTCTTTTTTTGAAAAGGGCGGGGATTACTACCTTATTCCTTTAGATCGGGTCAAAGAGATGGAGAAGGAGGATCGAATGCTCCTTCGAAGAAAAGATCTTCAAGGGGTCCTCCACCTCGTCATTCTCATGCTCGTGATCTTGGCCCTCCATTTTGGGTTGAATTTCTTTCAGGTTTACACCATGGAGATGGCAGGACAGAGGATGATGCATGATTTGAGATTGCACGTGTTCTCTCATCTTCAAACCTTACCGACCTCTTTTTTTGATAAGACTCCCGTTGGAAGATTAGTGACCCGACTGACCAATGATATTCAGAATGTTCACGAAATGTTTACCTCTGTGCTGGTTTATCTCTTCAAAGATTTCATCCTTCTGTTCGGGATCATTTCTCTTCTTCTTTATCTTCACTTAGGATTGGCCCTTCTCTCATTTGTCGTGCTTCCTCTCATCTTTTTTACGACTTTCCTTTTTAGCCATCGGGCCAGGGAAGCCTTCCGGGAGATTCGGTTTAAGATCGCGCAAATGAATGCATTCCTTCAGGAGAACCTTTCAGGGATTCAGGTCATTCAGCTCTTCAGAAGAGAGGAGGAACAGGGAAGGCGTTTTCTAAAGATCAATCAGGATCATTATCAGGCCAATTTAAGGCAGATCTCCCTCTATGCCTTTTTTGTTCCTCTGGTGGAGACCTTGAGTTCGGGAGCCATCGGTCTCCTAATCTGGTATGGAGGAGGAAAGGTGATTCAGGAGGCGATCAGTCTGGGCGTTTTGGTAGCATTTCTCTCTTACGTTCGGATGTTCTTTCAACCCATTCGTGATCTTTCGGAAAAATATAATATCATGCAATCGGCCATGGCCTCCTTGGAAAGGATCTTTGGTCTTCTTGAAACCAATGGAAAGGAAAGGTTTCTCCCTTCTTTTTGTGGATGGTCCCTAAAAGGAAGGATTGATTTTCGAAAGGTCTCTTTTTCCTATGACGGAAAGGAGAGAGTTCTTCACGAGGTCTCCTTCTCGATAGAGGAAGGTGAGATTGTAGCCATCGTGGGGCCAACAGGAGCTGGAAAGACCTCTCTCCTTCTTCTCCTCGAGGGGTTTTATGAACCCCAGGAAGGCTCTATCTTCATCGATGGGATCGATCTCCGCCAATGGGATTTCAGGACTCTTCGGTCCCAGATCGGTTTTGTCATGCAGGAACCTTTCCTCTTTTCGGGGAATATCATCGAAAATATTCGTTTGGGCAACGGAGAGGATGAAGAGCGAGTGAGAGAGGTGGCTCGGATGGTTAAGGCCGATGAGTTTATTCAAAGGCTTCCAAAAGGGTATGAGACGAGGGTGGGCGAAGGAGGAGAAAGGCTCTCTGCGGGGGAACGACAACTCCTGGCCTTTGCAAGGGCCTTATACCAGGATCCGAAAATTCTGCTCCTGGATGAGGCTACCTCGCATGTGGATCCAGAGACCGAGCAATGGATTCAAGAAGGATTAAAAGTCCTTTTTAAAAACAGGACGGTTCTGGTCATCGCTCATCGTCTGACCACCATCCACCATGCAGATCGGATCGTTGTCCTTCATAAGGGACGAGTTCGGGAGATAGGGACTCATATGGAATTAATGAAGAAAAAAGGGCTCTATTATAGACTCTATCAACTCCAGTTTGCCCCATTCATGAGCTCCCCATCGAAGGGAAAAGAAGGGTAAGTATTTTGAAACACGGACCACCCCATGGGGAAGGTGTTCTCTCAAAAAGAGGGGTTGGGTTGACAAATTGTTCTTATTCGTCCTATATAGTGATTATGGAGGAAAGCAAAGAGGAGTCTTTAAAGGAGATTTCATCGAAAGAAAAGAAACGGGAGATTGATCTCAATGCGATTTTCCCGGGGAAAGGATATGATTTAAATCGCCTCTTTCCGGATGAAGGGACAAAGAGGCTCCTCTACGAATTGAAGAGAAATAAAAAAGAGATTGAACGCTTTATTAAAAGTCTTGACCTTGAGGAGGATTAGATGAGGTGTCCTCAGTGTGAAACCCTCCTTCCTTTTATCCTTTGTGAGGCCTGCGGGGGAGAGACCCCAGAAGGGAGCCGATATTGTTGCCAATGCGGTCATCCCATCAAAAAAGAGGAACCAGAAACCCTGTTGAGCGAAAGGATTCCCTGCGTGGATGGGACCTGTATCGGGACCATCAATGAAAAGGGGGTGTGTCGTATCTGCGGGAAACCTTATCCGTGACCCAAGAGTTTTCATCCATTGACAGTGAGAGGAAAAGTGATTATTTTTAATTTTGTAGATCGGTAAATATCTTGTGAATAGAGGAGGAAAAGATGATCTTTGTACCCAAGATGGGTGCTGATAAGGAAGGGAAAGGGAAAGAAGAGAAGATCGAAGTTCCTTCCGAACTTCCGGTTCTCCCTTTAAGAGGGACCGTTCTGTACCCCGATTTGATTCTACCCATTATGGTAGGGAGGAAGAGGTCTGTAAAATTGATCGATGATGCCATGGATTCAAATCGCATCATCGCTGTGGTCACTCAGAAAAGGTCAGAAATTGAGGATCCCAAAGAGAATGATCTTTATTCGGTCGGTGTGGCTGCATTGATCCTCCGGATGATTCGAGAACTGGACGGAAGTCAGCGGGTGATTGTCCAGGGGATTTCGAGAATTAAGGTGAAAGAATATACTCAGAGGGATCCTTATTATAAAGCCCGGATCGAAGTCCTTGAAGAAGGGGTGGCTCAAGGAGTGGAGGTCGAGGCCCTGATGATGAACCTGAAACACCTTTTCCAGAGGGCGGTGGAGCTGGCCCCCTATCTCACGGCCGATCTGGGGACGATGGTGAATAATGTAAAGTCTCCTTCTATCTTAGCCGACCTGATTGCCTCAAACCTTAATATCTCAACAAATGAAAAGCAGGGAATTCTCGAAACCACCGATGTTCGTGAGAGGTTAACAAAGGTTCATCTTCTCCTGAATAAGGAGGTCCAAATCCTCGAATTGGGTAATAAGATTCAGTCACAGGTCAAGGAGGATATGGACCGGACCCAAAGGGAATATTACCTCCGAGAGCAGTTGAAGGCCATCAAGAAAGAGCTTGGAGAATTAGATGAGCACTCCACCGAAATCAAGGAGTTAAAAGAGAAGATCAAAAAGGCAAAGATGCCACCTGAAGTCGTTGCTGCTGCGGAGAAGGAGTTAGAACGTCTGGCTAAAATCCCTCCCGCCTCGGCGGAATATACGGTGGCCCGGACTTATTTGGATTGGCTGGTTGAACTTCCGTGGTCAGAAACGACCGAGGATAATCTGGATATTCAAAATGCCCAGAAAATCCTCGATGAGGATCACTATGACTTAGAGAAAGTCAAGAAGCGGATCCTGGAATATCTGGCGGTTCGTAAATTAAAGGCGGATATGAAAGGACCCATCCTCTGTTTCGTCGGTCCTCCAGGGGTGGGCAAGACTTCCCTCGGTCGATCGATTGCTCGAGCGATGGGGCGAAAATTTGTTCGGATCTCCTTGGGTGGTGTAAGAGATGAAGCGGAGATCCGTGGCCATCGAAGGACTTATGTCGGGGCATTGCCTGGTCGAATTATTCAAGGGATCAAAAAGGCGGGGTCTAACAACCCTGTCTTCATGCTGGACGAAGTGGATAAGATAGGGATGGATTTTCGAGGGGATCCTTCTTCTGCTCTCCTTGAGGTTCTTGATCCGGAGCAGAATTTTTCCTTTTCGGATCACTATATCGATCTTCCGTTCGACCTTTCAAAGGTCATGTTTATTACGACGGCCAATATTTTGGATACCATCCCCCCTGCACTCAGAGATCGAATGGAAACCTTAGAGCTTCCGGGATACAGCGAAGATCAAAAGATGATGATTGCCAGACAATTCCTCATTCCAAAACAGATTAAAGAGCATGGATTAACGGATGAACATATTGAATTTACAGACGAAGCCATTCAACTCATTATTAGTTCCTATACCCGAGAAGCAGGGGTAAGAAATCTGGAAAGGGAGATTGCGGCCATCTGCCGAGGAGTCGCTAAAGATGTGGCCTCTGGAAACAACAAAGAGAAGGTAAGGATCACCCCTGAAAATGTCCATAAATTTTTAGGCCCTGTGAAATTCTTTCCAGAAGTGGCAGAACGAACCTCTGAGCCAGGTGTGGCGACTGGACTGGCCTGGACTCCCACGGGAGGAGATATCATTTTTGTAGAAGCCACCAAAATGAGAGGGGAGAAGGGATTAACCCTCACAGGTCAATTAGGGGATGTGATGAAGGAGTCGGCTCAGGCAGCACTGGCTTACGTCCGAAGTAAATCCAAGGAGCTTGGAATCGAGGAGGATTTCTTCGAAAAGAATGATATCCATATTCATGTTCCCGCGGGGGCCATCCCTAAAGACGGACCTTCAGCAGGGATCACGATGTTCGTCGCTTTAGTCTCCCTTTTAACCAATAAACCTGTTCGAAGTGACGTGGCGATGACAGGGGAGATCACCTTGAGAGGATTGGTCTTACCTGTGGGAGGAATCAAAGAGAAGGTTCTGGCGGCTATGAGGGCGGGGATCAAGACCATTATTCTACCTAAAAAGAATGAGAAGGAT
>JBDOIB010000101.1:0-1250 GCA_041082155.1 Thermodesulfobacteriota bacterium
TTCCTCTAAAAAAGAAGAAAGGAAAATTCAATCCTTCCTTTGCTTTTTTTAATTATTGGCTTTGTAAAAAAGTTACGTGATAGCCATGGGTGAATAATTCATTTTCTCTTGAAAAAAGAAACGGATTCCGCCTTAATAAACGGGTTAGCATACCCAAAGAAAGGAGGAATCCGTTGAGCGAGATCACAATGGACCTTCGCCTGGTATTTAAGATACCAGATTCCGAATTGACAATCAATGGGCTGATTCAAGGTCTGAAGGAGAGTTGCCCAGAACTCCATGGAACGATTATTTCCACCCTGATGAAAGCCCTTGAGGAGCAGATCACAGCGAAGAAGCTTTCTGAGGAACCCGAGCGTTATAGACCCAATGGTCATCAGAGTAAGCCTCGAAAGCTTCGTTCCTCTCTCGGGACGATCTCCTTTCGGTTTTCGCAACTTGTGGACTGCAAAGAGAATCGCACCTTCGCTCCTCTGGTGGAGGCACTTTCCATCCCTCCCTACGACCATATTCTGGAGGAAGCCACTGAGGGACCAATTGGTCTTACTATCCATGTCTCTTATCGCAGGGCCATTCAAGAGATGGAGCGGATCTCTGGTCAATCGATGAGTCATACCACTCTTCATAAACGTCTTCAGAGGTTGGCCCCGGAGCATTGTCCTTTTGGGGAGAGGAAGGATACGCCTTTTCGTTTCTTGATCGTGGATGGGACGAAGGTGCATTTGCAAGGCCCCCGGGGGCAAGACCTTGGTCAGGCTGAGATGCGTTGGGCGTTGGCCTCCAAGCATTCCTCGGGTCCCTTTGAACCCATAGGATTCTGGATCGATACCGATTGGGCTAAGATTCGAAAGGATCTCGAGCAGAGGCTCGATTACTCGAAGATTGAGGTTCTCTTTTCGGATGGAGGCCCTGGGATCGAAGAAAATCTCCTTGGGCCCGGGATGGAGCATCAACGCTGTCTCTGGCATGGGAAAAGAGATTTCCCTTATCTCCTTTATGCGGATGGAGCTAAAAAGCAAGACCAACGCCCATTGGTAGAAAAACTCAAATCTATCCCTGCTATGCGTCTCACGAAAAGTCAACTGGAGCAACTTCGTCCTGAAGATCGTCCTCGAGTGGAGGCCATCCTTCATCGAACCTACGAAGGCTTTCAGCAACTCCTTGAGGCTTTGGATCCCCAGAAGTACCCAAAAGCCCGAACCTACATTGAGAACCTCATTCGCCCTATCACCATCTTCTTCCGATGGTGG
>JBDOIB010000110.1:0-1615 GCA_041082155.1 Thermodesulfobacteriota bacterium
TTACATCTCAGGAGATAGGTAAGATACTTTTTAATATTGTCATAAATCCATCGGCCCCGTTCAATCGCCTTCACGATCGTGGCAAAATTATCATCACTCAGGACCATATCTGAGGCTTCTTTTGTCACTTCCGTTCCTGTAATTCCCATGGCTACTCCAATATCCGCATGCTTGAGGGCCGGGGCATCATTCACACCGTCACCAGTCATTGCAACCACTTCACCCTTAGCCTTCCAGGCTTTTACAATTTTTAATTTGTCTATGGGGGAGACCCTTGCATAAACAGTAACTTTATCGACCATCTTTTCGAAATCTTCATCCGATATCCTTTCCAGTTCTTCTCCTGTCAACACTTGATCTCCTTCCTTCAATATGCCCATTTCCTTCGCGATAGCGATTGCAGTAAGGGGATGATCACCGGTAATCATAATAGGTCGAATCTCTACTTGTTTGCATACCCTTATCGCTTCAATTGCCTCTTCTCTCGGCGGATCCATCATCCCTGCAAGGCCAAGGAAAATCATTCCCTGTTCCAGATGTTCTTCGGTACAAGGAAGCCCCTCAGGGCAATCTCGATAAGCGAATCCAAGAACCCTTAGGGCCTCGCGAGCCATACTCTCGTTGACCTTTAAGATTTCTGCCTTCTTTTCAAGGGTTAGCTCCCGAATTTCACCATCTTCCAAAATATAGGAACTTCTCCCTAACACAATCTCAGGAGCTCCTTTCATGAAGGCCCTTCTCTTTCCATCGATCATCTGATGAATCGTGGTCATTCGTTTTCTTTCCGAGCTAAAAGGAATCTCTTCCACCCGAGGATTTTCAAGTCTCAATTCAGATTGGTGAAGCCCTCCTTTGACGGCGACAACAATCAGAGCTCCTTCTGTAGGATCTCCTTTGATAATCCATTTCCCTTCCTTTTCCTCTAAAATAGCATCGTTGCAAAGGAGCCCTCCCTGAAGAATCAACTGTAAGGATGGGATCCCCTTGATATCAATACTGGCAGAACCTTTAAATTCCCCCTTTGGTTCATATCCCGTTCCCGTGACCTCAATCATTCTCCCACTGGTAAAAATCTTTCTTACCGTCATCTCCCCTTTGGTAAGTGTTCCGGTTTTATCGGAACAGATTACCGTTGTACATCCAAGGGTTTCTACGGCCGGCATCTTCCTGACCAGTGCATTTCTCTTGGCCATCTGATGCATTCCTATCGCAAGTGCTCCTGTCACAATAGCAGCCAGTGCTTCAGGAACAGCAGCTACGGCTAAAGAGACTGCAAACATTACCATGGTCACAATGAATGGGAGATCAACTTTTCCCCCTCCAAAAATTTCTCTTAGAACGCTAACCCCTGCGACGAGGAAACAGATTCCAAGGGAGATAATACCTAACCATTTTCCTATTTCATCGGTTCTCTTTTCAAGGGGAGTCTTTTCAGTCTCAACAGTCATTACCTCTTTGGCAATTTTACCAAATTCAGTATTCATTCCAGTGGAAGTGACGACCGCCTTAGCCCTTCCATAGGTAATTGTGGTTCCTGTAAAAACCATATTTTTTCTATCACTTATACGTATATTTTCAGGTAATGGGGAAATGTCCTTTCCTACAGGTACAGATT
>JBDOIB010000268.1:0-8607 GCA_041082155.1 Thermodesulfobacteriota bacterium
CTTCAAGAGCTCATCTGGAGTGAGGAGGAGGTTTTGGAACGCCTGACCCGGATCATGCAGCGGAGCTTCAGAGAGGTATTGGAGATTTCTCTTGCCAAAAAGATCCCGATGAGGACAGCAGCCCTGGTTCTTGGAATTGGAAGGGTAGCCGAGGCCATTCGATTGAGAGGGATTTATCCTTAAACTTCAAAGTCACAAGAGGGCGATATGGAATATAAATATCCAAGAGGAAATGTTTTTTATCGAAAATTGGAAAGGGTTTACCCCTTAATTCATCGCGGGGAAGGAATTTATCTTTATGATGAAAAGGGGAAACGCTATCTCGATGGCTCGGGAGGAGCCTTGGTCGTCAATATCGGTCATGGCCATCAAGAGATTTTTCAAAGGATGATAGAGCAGATGGGGAAAGTGGGCTACGTTCATGGGACCCAATTTACTACAAAATCGATTGAGGAATACGGAGAAGCCTTAGGGAAGAAGTTGCCATCAGGGTTAAATAAAATCTACTTTCTTTCCGGAGGATCTGAATCCATCGAGGCGGCTGTTAAATTCGCAAGGCAATACTTTTATGAATCAGGAGAGCCTCAGAGATGGAGGGTGGTCTCCCGCTGGAACAGCTATCATGGAAATACCCTTGGGGCTTTATCCCTTACGGGGAGAGCTGGAGCAAGAAGACCCTATCTTCCCCTTCTGATTCCTTTTCCCCACATCCCTCCTCCTTATTGCTATCGATGTCCATTTGAGATGACGTATCCATCCTGCGGATTGGAGTGTGCGAAGGCCTTTGAAAAGTTGATCCAGATGGAAGGACCGGAAACCATTTCTGGGCTCATCGTGGAACCGGTGGGAGGAGCGACCATAGGAGCTCTTGTTCCACCCGAAGGTTATCTCCAGAAGCTTCAAGAAATCTGTAAGCGGTATGGGATTCTGTTTATCGCAGATGAAGTCATGTCGGGGATGGGAAGAACCGGGAAGTGGTTTGCCGTTGAACACTGGAACGTCATTCCAGATCTCATGGTCTTAGGGAAAGGCATGAGTGGAGGATACTTTCCACTCTCTGCAATGATTACAAAGAGAGAACTCGTGGATCAACTCCAGAAGAAAGGAACCGGATTTATTCATGGCCACACCTTTTCCCACCATCCAGTAGCCTGTGCGGTAGGAATGGCTGTTCTGAAGTTCTTCGATGAAAAGAGATTGGTCGAAGGCTGCGTGGAGAAGGGGAGGTATCTTCTCAAAAGGCTTGAGGAGCTGAAAGAATTTCCTTTTGTAGGAGATGTGAGGGGAAAGGGACTAATGACAGCGATCGAATTTGTGAAGGACCAGAAGACGAAAGAACCCTTCCCGAGAAGAGAACGATTTACAGAAAGGGTAGTCGATCTGGCTTTCGAAAATGGGTTGGTTCTCTATCCTGGAACTGGATTTGTAGATGGGGTCAACGGGGATATGGTCATGGTGGGTCCTCCCCTGATCATCGAAGAGAATCAGATCGACGAACTCATTGAACTCCTAAAGAAGACGTTTTTGAAACTGAGTTGAGCAAAATAAAAGAGAGATTTTTAAAGAAGAAAAAATTCCAAAGAGAGGGAGGTGAGGAAACGTCTGTTGGGAAAGATTGGAGAAATCGATCGAAAGGCACATTTTAGTCATGAGAGTTTAAAATTTTTTTCAAGGAGGGTAGAAAAATGAGGCGAATCATTTTTTCTGTGTTTTTAGGGGTTATGTTCTTTATGGGTTCGTGGGCTTTTGCCCAGGATACTATTAAGATCGGCGTGGTCGGTCCCCGAACTGGTCCAGCGGCTGCAACGGGAAAGGCTTTTGAAGAAGGAATCGCTATTGCCCTGGATCATATCAATGCAAAAGGAGGGGTACTGGGAAAGAAACTGGAGGTCGTTTTTGAAGATACAGGTGGTGTTCCAGAAAAGGCGGCATCCGCCTTTGAAAAATTAGCTACAAGAGATAAGGTTCCAATCGTCGTAGGAGAGAGTCATTCTTCCTCGGCTTTAGCGGAGATCGAAGTCGCGAATCGCTATAAGGTTCCATTTATTATCTGTGAGGCCTGGCATGACGATATTACCAAGAAGAATTATAGATGGGTCTTTCGAGCAGGACCTGTCAATAGCGGAGTCGTGGACTTCTATATCGCTCCTTTTGTGAAGGAGAATGGATTTAAGAAGGTGGCCATCGTCAGAGAAAACTCAGATTGGGGAGTGGGCATTGCAGAACGAACGGAATACAATATGAAAAACTTCGGTCTTCCCTTTGTCACTTTAAAAGTGGAACGGGAGAGTAAAGATTTCTATACAGAGTTAACGAAATTGAAAGGAGAGAATCCAGAGATTATTCTTGCCTATATCTATGGAACAGGTCTCCATTTCTTTGTAGCCCAAGCCCACGAAGTGGGATTGAGCCCCAAAAGCCTTATTTTGGATGGGGCTGGACCTCCAAGCCTCTGGGATAGCTTCTGGAAAAATGTAGGAAAGGCTGGAGAGTTAGAACTCTTTATGTCAAGCATGCATGAAAAGGTTCATCTTACTCCGACAAGTCGGAAGTTCTGGGAGGATTATAAGAAAAAATTTGGAAAGGACCCATCCGATTATAAGACCCGATCCATTTACAATGTGGTCTTAATTGCGGCAGATGCGATCAATCGAGCAAAATCAACGAATAATGAAGCCCTCGTTGATGCATTGGAGAAAACGAATCTTGAAGTGACCACCGGGATCGTTAAATTTGGGCTAAAACAGGGTAGCTATGAATATCATCAGTGGATGCCACCCATGCTTGTCGTTCAGTGGCAGGATCAGAAACAGGTCGTCGTTTTCCCAAAAGAGGCAGCTACAGGAGAATTAAAGAGAGGAAAATAAATCACAGCTTCACCCCATCCTGTTTCTCCCCTATTTAAGGGGATGAGCAGGATGGGGTGGATAGGTGGAGAGATGACTGAATTTTTAATGTATTTCACCAATGGATTGGTGATGGGAGTAATTAATGCGATCTCTGCCATAGGGGTTTCTTTGATCGTGGGGATCATGAGGGTCATTAATTTCGCCCATGGAGAGCTCTATATCTTTGCCGGATATTTCAGCTATCATTTAAGCCTGACCTTTGGGCTCTCCCCTATTCTGGCGATGCCCCTTTCCGTCTTTTTTATCTTTCTTATGGGAATTTTGATGGAGAGGTTATTAATCCGCCCAACCTATGGAGACGAAATGTATTCCTTAATCATTACCTTTGTGCTCTCCATCGTCCTCCAAAACAGTGCCCTTCTGATCTTTGGGCCCTATCCTAATAAACCGCCCGCTCTTATCAGCGGGGCTACCAATATTTTTGGCCTTTTCCATTATGGAAACCAGAGACTTCTCTCCTTCGCTATTTCTATCGCCATTCTCCTTTTTGTTTTCTACCTTATTAAGAAGACCTGGTTCGGGAAGAGTGTGAGGGCTATTTCTCAGGATAGGGAGATGGCCGCCTTGATGGGGATCGATCATTGGAGAGTCAATATGATTTCCTTTGGTTTAGGTGCTGCTCTGGCCGGATCTGCGGGGGTGATCATAGCTCCCATCTTCCCGGTTACCCCCACGGGAAGTTCGGCTATCAGTTTAACAGCCTTTGTGGTTGTCGTTTTAGGAGGAATGGGCTCCCTTAAGGGATGTGTGGTGGGAGGATTGATTCTGGGGATTTTGGAAAATTTAGGAGCGGCTTATATTTCAACCATGTATCGGCACATCTTTGCATTTATTATTTTAATTCTTGTCCTTGTCTTTAGACCTTGGGGATTATTTGGACAAAAGACATAAGGAGCATCCGTAACAGAGTGCTTCTTTCAGGGTAAAGATGATGAAAACTTGGATATCCATTCCAGTGATCCTTCTTCTTATTTTTCTTCCTTTTTTTCTCTCTCAATATTGGCTTCATGTAATGATTATTAGTCTATTCTACGTCATGATGGCTTCCTCATGGAATCTGATTGCGGGTTACACGGGTCAGATCTCTTTTGCCCACGCGGCTTTCGCTGGAGTCGGAGCTTATGTGTCAGGAATGCTCGCCGTGAACATAGGAATTCCTCCTTGGCTGGGAATTCTAATAGGGACCTTTGTAGCCAGCCTATTGGGTGTGGGATTGGGTTGTCTTTGCATTCGGATGGGAGGAATCTATCTTTCTTTAACCACTTTAGGCTTTTCAGAGATTTTAAGAATTATTATCACCAATGAGGACCGATGGACTCGTGGAACCATGGGACTTCAGATTCCTGGTTTTTTCACCGAGTATTCTAAGATCAGTTACTATTTTCTTTTTCTAATGGTCTGTGCCGTCTTCCTTTTCATTCTTTATCGACTCATCCATTCAGAGATGGGACTCAGCTTCCGTGCCGTATTGAATGATGAATTGGCCGCTTCCGCTTCAGGGATCGACACCATCCGGGTCCGAATCCTCGCCTTTACTATATCCAGCGCAATGGCTGGAATGGCAGGTGGACTTTACGGTCATTATCTGATGTTGATTACCCCAGATATTCCTTCCCTTGGACAGATGTTTTTGGTTCTCGCTATGGCGGTTATTGGAGGAATGGGAAGTTTTATAGGTCCTATCCTTGGAGCCTTTGTTTTGGAAGTTCTTTCAGAATATATTCGAATTTACGGGGAGTATCACGTCCTTCTATTTGGATTGGTGGCTTTAGGAGTGGCTCGATTTGCCCCTGAAGGAATGGTTGGCCTAATCAAGAAGAGATGGAAGGTGAAGGAGAATCCATGAACCGGAGAATCCTTGAAGGGAAGGGATTGGCTAAATCCTTTGGAGGTTTGATGGCCATCCGACAAGTCGATTTCTACCTCGAGGAGGGAGAAATCGTTGGGCTGATTGGTCCCAATGGGGCTGGAAAAACCACCCTTTTTAATGTGGTCAGCGGAGTATACCCCCCTGATCGAGGTGAACTCTTTTTCAATGGCACACCTATTTCCTCGTTAAAGCCTTACCAAATCTGTCGGCTTGGCATTGGAAGAACGTTTCAAATCGTCCGACCCTTTTTAAAAATGACCTGTCTTGAAAATATCCTGATCAGTCTGATTGGGAGGGCAGAGAGAGGTAAAAATCTTGTGGAGAAAAAGAAGGAGGCACGAGAGTATCTGGAATTTGTGGGTTTGAGGAATCGGGAGAACAGTCTGGCCAAAGACCTCACGTTGATAGAAAAGAAGAGATTGGAGATGGCAAGAGCTTTGGCGACCAAACCCAGACTCCTTCTTCTTGACGAAGTATTGGCCGGTCTCAACCCTTCGGAGATCTTACAGGCCCTTGAATTGATCCATGTGATTCGGAGCCAAATGAAAGTGACCATTTTCTGGATCGAACATGTGATGGGAGCCATTATGAAGGCCTCGGATCGAATCATTGTTTTAGATCAGGGAGAGAAGATTAAAGAAGGAAAACCAGAAGAGATTGTGTCCGATCCCCGTGTGATCGAAGCGTATTTAGGAGAATCGAATGCTTGAAATCAAAACCATCGACGTCTTTCGAGGGGAGGCTCAGATCCTCTGGAATCTCCAAATGAAAGTGGAAAAGGGAGAGGTGGTCACCGTGTTAGGAGCGAACGGTGCAGGGAAGACCACCTTGGTCGAATCCATTCTGGGGATTCATCATCCTAAGAAAGGAGAGATTCTTTTTATGGATGAGGAGATTTCAAAAAAGCCCCCCTATTTGATCACCCAGATGGGGATTTCCTGTGTTCCCGAGGGAAGGAGAATTTTTAAAGAGATGACGGTTTATGAGAATTTAGAAATGGGAGCCTATCCCGTCAAGGCACGTCCATTATTGAAGACCACACAAGAATGGGTGTTCTCTCTTTTCCCAATTTTAAAAGAGAGAAGACATCAGATTGCTGGAACTCTCAGCGGCGGAGAACAGCAGATGCTTGCCATCGGTCGGGCTTTAATGTCAAGACCTATGCTCCTGCTTCTCGATGAGCTTTCCCTTGGCCTTTCACCTAAAATCACGAAAGAGATCTATGGAACGATTCGGAAGCTTCATCAAGAGGGAGTGACGATGCTTTTGATTGAACAGAATGCGACGATGGCTCTCCTTCATAGCCAAAGGGGATATATTCTTGAAACAGGGAGAATCACTCTCCAGGGATCCTCTCAGGAACTCTTAGGCAATGACCACATTCGAAAGGCCTATTTAGGGATGTAAGGAGAAAAGAAACCCGAAATGGAGAAGTTGATTATTACGGTGGGCATTACGGGGTCACGAATCACTCGGAAACAGACTCCCTATATTCCTATCACCCCTGAAGAGATCGCTCGATCTGGGATAGAAGCCTGGAAAGCGGGTGCGTCTATCCTTCATATCCATGTGAGAGATCCCGAAACAGGATTAGGAACACAGAAATTAGAACTCTTCAAAGAGGTTGTTGACCGGATTCGAAGTGAAACCGACGCCATTCTCTGTCTCACGACAAGTGGAATTCCAGGCCAAAATTTACCCATTTCTGAGAGGCTTCTTCCTTTAAGCCTTCAACCTGAATTGGTCTCTTTTGATGCAGGATCCATCAATATGGGAGAGCACGTTTTTTTAAATCCACAAGAATTTTTAGATACCCTTGCGAAAGCGACACTCGAGAAAGGGATTAAACCCGAATTGGAGATCTTTGAAGTAGGGATGGTTTATACCTGTCTAAGATACCTCGAAAAAGGGCTTTTGAAACCACCTCTTCATTTTCAGTTTGTATTAGGGACACCCAACGGGATGCCTGCCACCGTAAAATCCCTTCTTCATCTCACCGAGATTATTCCTCGAGACTCTACCTGGTCGGTCATTGGGGTAGGAGCAGGTCAGCTTCCAATGGCGATGGTGGCGATGACCATGGGAGGCCATGTCAGGGTTGGATTGGAGGATAATATTTATTATTCAAAAGGGATACTTGCTAAGTCCAATGCTGAGTTGGTTGAAAGGGTGGTTCGAATCTCCCATGAATTTGGTCGAGAGATTGCCACACCCGATGAAGCAAGAAGAATCCTCAAATTGTAACCCCTCCGTAAGTGGACAAATTTGACATTTTCGGCAGATTTTGAACTAATTTAATATTTTTAAAAATATCAATAAGTTAATGATTTTTAGAGTCTTTTAAGACAAATTGTCAAAAACCCATTTTCCCCTCAAACGTCTCATAGTAAAAATTTATTCTTAAAATCAATTAGTTATAAAGCATACGTTTAAATCAATTTAGGTATAATTCTTGCTTAATACTTATTAAAAATAGAAAGGGTTCGCTATGAATGGAATGATTTTTGAACTGGCCTCTGTAAATCTATTTACTATCTTTTTAATCCTATTTTGTGCTTTTGGTTTAATTAGATTAATTAAAATTCGTCTTGAAGATTAATTAAGAGGTGATCAGAATGAACGGAACTCCAATTACCCACCTGTATGAAGTTAAAGAAGGAGTAAGAAGAGTTGAGATTAATATCAAACGGGTCATTGAGTTATCTCTGGTCTTTACGAATATGTTCTTTGTTTCATACTTTTTTTTAAAGCTATTTCGAATCGTATAATTCCATTGTAAAAGCCTCCGGTCCCAGCCTCCTTTCACCTCAAGCGATTGTTTCGGAAGAAACAGTCGCTTTCTTTTTTTCTCTTTTCAGGCTGCCAAAGTTGAATTTTCCATGAAATTATTCTATTTGTAATCCAATGGGAGAGATTCTCATTGGATTTGGAGCCCTTAACCTTGACCTCATTTATGAGGTGGATGATCTTCGGTCCATCTCCTCCGATACCTTCCACTTTTTGCCAGGGGAAGAGCTCTTTGATGATGAAGTTACCTTTCAATTCCTCTTGCACCAGCTCCATCGATTTGGAAGGTTAAAATTAAAAAGTGGGGGAGGATCTGCAGCCAACACCATGGTCGCCCTTGGTCGAATGGGGTTTCAGACGAAATTTATCGGAAAGGTAGGGGAAGACGAGGAGGGAGATTTTATCATCGAAAATTTAAAACCCGTCCGTACCGATCTCATCCGTCGTGGTGAAAGAAGTGGAATCTGTTTGGTCGTTTTAGATCATCATCAGGATCGCTTCTTATTTGTCAAAGGAGGGGCTAACAATACCCTGAGATTTGAAGAGATTGATCTTAGAGGTCTTCACGACCTCTCCTGCCTCCATCTCACCTCTTTTATCGGGGAGTTCCCACTGGAAGCTCAAAAGGAATTATTGCAACAGATTGACTCCTCTGTTCTGGTCTCCTTGGATCCCGGGGAGATCTACGCTAAAAAAGGGTTGAAAAAGATCTATCCCTTGATCAAAAGGGCTCAGATTCTTTTCCTCACGGAAAAAGAGATGAGCCTCTTAACCTCTAAAGATCTTTGGACCGGAGCCAAAATGCTTCTCGAGATGGGACCCTCCATTCTCATCTGCAAGAAAGGGAGGAAAGGTTCACAGCTTTTTACTCGGGATGATCATCTGGAAGTTCCTGCAATCGAGGTGAAGGTGGTCGATAATACAGGAGCTGGGGATGTCTATAATGCTGGGTTCTTAGCCGGATATTTATTAGGGAAGCCTTTGGAAGATTGTGCCCTTTTTGCCACTCAGATTGCAGCAAAGAGCCTTACCGGTTATGGA
>JBDOIB010000151.1:0-1960 GCA_041082155.1 Thermodesulfobacteriota bacterium
TGATTTCTGTGGAGAATTGGGTTCGAATCCCTCCCACACATCGGCTTGTGGACCCTTCCCCTAACTGACCTTTTTCAAAAAGAAGGATCCGTCCCGCCTTTTTTTGCGCCAGATAGTAGGCAATGCTTAATCCAATAATTCCTCCTCCAATGATAATCACATCCGCACTTTTCTTCATCATTTTTATTCCCTTAAGCTTGACCAGACATAATCCATTAAAGAAAGGTGATCAAAAAGAGGAATCCCAATCTCCTTTCGGATCGCCTTTCGAAATACTGACATATTGGTACATTCGAGAATGATGGCCGAGAGGTCTCGGTTTTCTTTTACTAAATTCGAAACTTCCCCCACTACCTCCTGCTCGGCTTTTGAATAATCTAAATCTTGATGATTCATTGCGAAGACCCGATAAAATTCCCCTTCCCTCCTCATTCCATGGATCACCAGTGGAATGGCCTCAGCACTAACTCCCTTCAAATGGTCCTTGGTTAAAGATGAAGCATCAATGGTCATCACTCCGATCCTCCCACGTCTTCCTACCATCTCATAAACCCAAGGAATCTGAATCAGGCTTGAGGTGAAAACAGGAACTCTCAAGGCCGAGGCGATCTCTTTTTGCCATAGTGCGAGAAATCCACAACTGGTGGTAATCGCCTGAGCCCCTCGATTTATAAGAGATCGGGCCGCTTCGATAAAACGAGGAAGAAGGGTCTTATCTTTCTCCTTAATCAATTTCAATGGAAAAGCTCCCTCCACCTTTTCGTAAAGGACGGGGAATGAGAACGTCTCTCTGTTGCCAATATCTCCGATCAACCTTGGAAATTGAGTATCCAGAAGAATGATTCCGATCATCTTTCTTTATCTCATACATAACATAAAATCCTCTCTCTAATAAAGATCGCCTTGCCAAAATTTTCCTCTTTACATTTTTTATGTAATCGTTTATAAGAGATTTCCAAAATCTTATATCAAAGGAGGGAAAATCCGATGAAGAAAATAGTATTTATCACCGTATTCCTTTTGGGAATATTTGCAGCCTCCTCAATCTTTGCTCAAACCCTCACATGGACGGCTGGAGGGGTAGGAGGAGGATGGTATGCCATCGCAGGTGGGATCGCCAATATCATCCATGAAAAAGCCCCTGGCATTACCATAAAGGTTATTCCGGGAGGAGGAACCGTAAACCCCAGATTGGTAGATAAAGGGGATTGTGAATTAGGTTGGGGACTTCCTTTCCTAAATGTGGCCGCTTGGAATGGGGAGGATCCCTATGATAAAAAACATACAAACCTTCGAGCTATTGCAGGTGGAATGAGTCTCAACTTCTTCCATTTTTACGTAGCGGCAGAGACACCAATCCGAACCATGGATGAAGTGTTTAAACAGAAAAAACCCCTACGCATGGCCATCTCGCCCGCTGGAACATCGGATGAATGGGTATTCCGAAAAGTATTAGCCCATTATAAGACCGATTATAAAGAGCTGGAGTCAGCAGGATTTAAATTCTTCAGAGGTTCCTATGCTGAACAGGCAAGTCAGTTTAAAGATAAGAATGTAGATGCTGTCTTTACATTCCTGGCTATTCCGGGAGCAGCCATTACAGAAGCTTCCATCGGACGTTCTTTACGATTGATCAATTTCTCGCCAGAAGTTCTAAAAAGTCTTCTTCAGTACGGGATTGAGTCTGGAAAGATCCCTGCAGGAACCTACCCCAAAGCAGCCAATGCTAATGAAGAGGTTACAACGGCCATTGCAGGGAGTGTGATCCTGATCAATAAGAATGTCCCCGATGAGGTCGCCTATCGGATTACCAAGACGATTCATGAAAATCTGGATCAGTTTCGAAAGATCCATGGGTCTTTAGCCCCGTATCAAATTGCACACGGGGTCACTGGGCTGGGTGCCATTCCCCTTCACCCAGGAGCAGAGAAATACTTTAGGGAAAAAGGGGTTTTAAAAT
>JBDOIB010000152.1:0-14645 GCA_041082155.1 Thermodesulfobacteriota bacterium
CTATCCCCTCTCTCTAAAATGGATACGATTCTATCGATCCCGCCGGCTTCAATCTTGACACCTATATTTCTTTAGTTGAAAAATGTATAGGAATGCCAACCAAAAGCGCGTTTGATCATTTCTTTTCCTGGATGAAATCCCAGCCCGAAAGGGATTGGAGACGAATCGGACTGACCGGTCTCAAGGGTTCTTCTTCGGCCTACTTTGTCTCCTGTTGGAGAAGGATAGAAAAAGGTCCTCTTTTGGTGATCCTGCCTCGCCTCCGTGAGGCGGAGTTATTTCTCGGGAATCTTCGATTTTTCTATCCAGAGGCCCCAAAAGAGGCGATTCTTTTCCCACCCTATGAGACCCTCCCCTATGATCATATTCCTCCGCATCCGGAAATCCTGAGAGAGAGGATGAAATGCCTCTTTTCCTTACTTCAGGGAAAAGAGGTGATCATCGTAACTTCGGCAAGAGCGATTCTCCAGAAGGTGATCTCTCCCGTTCAACTCAGGGAATCGATATTATCCCTCCGGAAAGGAGAAGAGGTGGATCGTGAGCAACTGGTTTCTTTCCTTCAAAATGAAGGATTTGTTGAAACAAAGGTCGTGGAGGAACGAGGGGATTTTAGTGTCCGGGGGGCGATTGTCGATCTCTTCCCTCCTAATGAAGAGAATCCCTTAAGACTTGAATTTGAAGGAGACTATTTAATCTCCTTAAGAAGGTTCGATTGTCAAACCCAGCGCTCCATCCAAGGAAACGAAGAGAATGAAACCTTTATTCTTCCCGCTAATGATATTTCAAAAGACCCCTCCCACCTACCTATGGTCCCTCTGTTGGATTATTTTGACAAAGGCGCTGGACTTCTAATGGTTGAAAAAGAAGAGGTGGATAGAGAAATAGAGACCTTCCAGCGACTTCTCCTGACTCATTACGAAAAGGCCATTCGAAGAGGGGAGACCCCTGTTTCTCCCGAAATTCTCTACCTCACGGCCGAGGAGTTTCTTCATAGCACTAAAAGATTAAAGACCCTCTTTCTCCAAGAGGGCCCTTTGGCTCCAACCCAGTGTGAGGAGGTCTTCCCCTTCAACATGGAAAGCAATGAAGATTTCAGAATGGAGTTGAAGGCCACCCTCTCCAGGGAGGATCGTCTCCATGAAGGCTCTCCCCTCTCCGTTCTGTTCCACTTCCTTCGAAAATGGAGGCAAGAAGGAATGAGAATCTTCATTGTCTGCCATCATCTCCCCCAAGCTGAAAGGATGAGGGACCTTCTCTCTTCTTACGAGATAGAAGCCTATTTGGAGAATGGGAGAGACTTTCAAAACTCCTTGGAACAAGAGGAAAAAGAATTGATCCTGCTGGTCGGTCCCCTTTCCACTGGATTCAGAAACCCCACCGAGAGATGGGTTCTTCTTACAGAAGAGGAGATCTTTGGAGAGAAGAGAAAGTTCCGTGAGGAAAAGGGGAGGGGGAGAGGGTCAAAGGAAAAAGGAGCTCTTCTTTCCTCTTATAGGGAACTCCAAGAAAACGACTATGTGGTCCATACCGACTACGGGATAGGAATCTATCGGGGTCTCAAACGTCTTTCAATCGGGGGGATTTCTAATGATTTCCTTCTCCTCGAATACGAAGAAGGAGATAAACTCTACGTGCCTGTGGATCGGCTCAACCTCATTCAACGCTATATTGGAGGAGAAGGGAGAAAGCCCAAACTGGATCGATTAGGGGGCCATTCTTGGGAGAGAGCGAAGAAGAGAGCAAAGAAGGCGGCTGAGGAGATGGTCAAAGAACTTCTCGATCTCTATGCTGAAAGAGAAGCTTTCAAAGGAACCAGTTTTTCTCCTCCAGATCAATCCTATAGGGAGTTTGAGGCCGCCTTTGAATACGAAGAAACTCCCGACCAGCGGAAGGCTATCCAGGACGTGATGGAGGATATGAGTCGCCCCAAACCTATGGATCGTTTGATCTGTGGGGATGTGGGATTTGGGAAGACCGAGGTGGCCATTCGAGCTGCCTATCGAGCGGTCATGGATGGCAAACAGGTAGCCCTCTTGGTTCCCACCACCGTGTTGGCCGAACAGCACTATCATACCTTCTCTCATCGCTTCAAAAACTATCCTGTGGTGATCGAGACCCTGAGCCGATTCAAGAAACGGTCAGAGCAAAAGGAGGTCTTAAAACGATTAAGAGAAGGAAAGATTGATATCCTCATCGGCACCCATCGGATCCTGCAAAAGGATGTGGTCTTTAGAGAGTTAGGCCTTCTCATCGTCGACGAGGAACATCGATTTGGGGTCATCCAGAAGGAGCGTCTAAGAGAGATAAAAAGACTGGTAGATACACTCACCTTAACGGCGACTCCTATCCCACGCACTCTTCAGATGGGACTTTCCGGGATCCGCGATCTCTCTCTGATCCAGACACCTCCGGAACATCGACTTTCCATCCAAACCTTTGTGGTCCGTTATGATGATGAGATCATTCGAGAGGCATTGGAAAGGGAATTTGCCCGAGAGGGTCAGGCCTTCTTTGTTCACCATCGGGTGCAAAATATTTACTCTATTGCTCACCATCTCAAGCAGCTCGTTCCACAGGCACGACTTGCGGTGGCCCATGGACAGATGAGGGAAAGGGAATTAGAAAAGGTGATGCTTCAATTTGTGCAGGGGGAGTATAATCTTTTAGTCTGCACCAGCATCATTGAATCGGGTCTGGATATCCCTATGGCCAACACCATTTTCATAAATCACGCAGAACAGTTTGGGTTAGCCGACCTCTATCAGCTTCGGGGCCGGGTGGGTAGGGGAAGCCACCAGGCCTATGCTTATCTTCTCATTCCTTCGGAATTGTCCCTCTCTCGAGATGCCATCCGAAGACTCCGGGCCATTCAGGAAATGAGCGAGCTTGGATCTGGATTTCGTTTAGCCCTACAAGATTTAGAAATCCGGGGAGCTGGAAATCTCCTGGGTCGCTCTCAATCGGGCCATATTGCCGCAGTGGGATTAGAACTCTACATGGAGTTAATCGAAAAGGCAGTGAAAGAATTGAGGGGAGAGGAGGTTGTGGAAGAGATTACTCCAGAGATTCATCTTCGGGTGCCTGCCTTTATACCGGAAACCTATATCGAGGATCCTTCCGAAAGGCTTGCCTTTTATCGAAGGCTTTCCCTCTGTCGATCCGATGAAGAGGTTGAGGAGATTGGAGAGGAATTGAAAGATCGGTTTGGAAAGATCCCTGAGGAAGTTCTCTCTCTCCTGGAAGTCATCAAGATAAAGATCTTATTGATGAAGTTGGCCATAAAAAAATTAGAAGAGACCCCGGAGGAGCTCATCCTGACCTTCCATGAATCCACCCGAGTCTCCCCTCAAAAGGTCCTGGAGTGGATCCACAGGGGAGGCGGAAGGTGTCGAATCACTCCGGATTCAAAATTGATTCTTCCAAGAAACCCTGAAATGAGGAAAGACCCTTTTGGAAGCACCAAAAGGTTATTGCAAGCCCTAGCTTAATATGGTAAGTTTTGAGAGAAAATTCCGGCGGTTCATCCTTTGAGGAGAAAGGGGATGAAAAGAAGAGGCTTTTTCATCTTATTCACCTTTTTTTTCCTTATCCTCTCCCTGGGCTGCGAAAAAAGGGAGCCTAAAGCCTTAGGTCACAAGGAGCTGGTCAGAATCAATGAGGTCTCCATCTCCATTGAAGAATTTCGTCAATTAATGGAGAAACAACCCCTGGAAGGAAAGATGCGTCTATTGGACGAAAAGGGAATGAGAGACTTTCTTGAAAACTACATTATTGCTCGGGAAGTTCTCTATCAGGAGGCTAAGAAGAGGGGGTTGGAGAAGGACCGAGAAATTCAGGCTAAAGTGGAAGATTTTCGGAAAGCCCTTTTAATTGAAGCCCTGTTCGAGGAAGTGCTTAAAGGAAAGGATGAGGTGACCGAGGAGGAGATAAAAAATTATTATCGGGACAATCAAGCCCTCTTTACGGAACCCCGGGAGATAAAAATTCGACACATCGTGGTAAATTCTGAACCCGTTCTCAAGGAAGTTCTGGCTCGACTCTCCAATGGAGAGAGTTTTGAAAAATTGGCCTCTATTTATAATATTGATCGAACTCGAGAAGATGGAGGAAACCTTGGATATATTCAGAGAGGTCAATTGGCCCCCTCTTTTTCTCAATTTGAAGAAGCCGCTTTCTCCCTACGAAAGAGGGGAGAAGTGAGCGAGGTGGTTCGTTCTCCATACGGATATCATATCATTCGACTGGAAGATATGCGAGGAACGACTTTGCAGCCTTTGGATAAGGTGAAGGAGAAGATCCGCTTCTTTCTTCAACCTAAAAAGAAACAGGAGGCTCGGCTGAACTTTATTCGAGAGGCCAAATCGAGGTCGAACATTTTGATCAACGAAAAGCTTTGGAATGAGGAGATTAAAAGGGAGGCCAAACCCAAAGAAGAAAAGAAATGAATATTCCTCTCCTCTGGATCATACTGGTTCCCTTTCTCTTTTTCTCCCTAAGTTGCAATCCCCGAGAAGCCAAACTCCCCGATCAGGTAGTGGCGGAGGTCAACGAGGAGAGGATTACGGTAGAGGAATTTGAGCGGGAGATGAGGGAGCTATTATTTGAGCAGGGGAAAGAGGGAAAACCCGAAGCCTTCAAAGAGTTAAAGAAGATCTTTCTGGAACAGATGATCGATCGTAAGGTCTTGGCCCAAGAGGCGAGAAGGATCGGAATCAAAATCTCACCCGAGGAATTAAATAGAACGCTTTCTGAAATTAAAAAGGATTATCCGGGGGAGGGTTTTGGAGAAAAATTAACCCTAAAAGGGATTCCTCTGGAGGAATGGAAGAGAGGCCTGGAAGAAAAACTTCTTGCGGAGAAGATGATCCGCCATGCCCAGCGTTTCCACGGAAAGATTGAGGAAGAGGAGGCGCGGAAATATTATGAGAGTCATCGATCCTTATTTTGGATTCCTCGTAAGGTCAGAGTTCGACAGATTGTGGTCTCAGATGGGGAGGAGGCCCTTCAGATTCTAAAACAACTGAAAAAAGGAGAGAGTTTTGAGAAATTAGCGATGTCTAAATCCCTCGGGCCTGAGAAGATACGTGGAGGAGATTTGGGTTACTTCAGTGAAGGAGAAAAACCCTCCGAATTCAATCGAGCCTTCACCATGGAAATAGGAGAAATTAGCGAAGTCATTAAAAGTCCTTATGGATATCATATCTTTAAATTAGAGGAGAAGATAGAGGCTCAGGAGATTTCCTTTGAGGAAGCCAAATCAGCCATCTATAAAGAACTGGAGAGAAAGAAAGGGGAGGAAGCGTTTCAGCAATGGTTCAACGACCTCAAAAAGAAATCAAAGATCAAGATCAATCGTACCTGGTTAAAATCTTAAAGGGACTCTTTCTGAAGGGAGGGGTCACTCTCTTAACTCTTCTGCTGTTCTCCCCCCTGGGTTTACCCGTGGTGGACCGAATCGCGGCTATTGTCAACCAGGAGATTATTACCCTCTCGGAGGTGGAGATGAGGGCTCGTCCCTTCCTGGAACAAATCCAGACAGAGGATCGGGCAGAGAAAAAGTCAAAGACCCACGAAGTCATCCGAAAGGTTCTGGAGGTCCTCATCGAAGAGAAGTTAATCGATCAGGAGGCAAAAAAGGCTGGAATTAAAGTGACCAGCAAAGAAATAGATTCTGTGATAGAGGATATCAAACGACAGCACCGAGCGAGTCAAGAAGATCTTGAGAACGCATTGGCCAGGGATGGTCTTACTTTTGAGAATTACCGAAAGGAGATTGAGAAACAGCTCCTTCGTACAAAGATCGTGAGTTTGACCGTCAAAGTGGAACCTCCAAAAGGAGAACAGGAATTAAGGCAGTTCTATCAAAAGAATATCGATCGATACCGCACGGAAGAAATGTTTCGACCGGGTCATATTCTATTTCATGTCCCAAAGGAGGCTTCTTCAGAGGAGGTTAGAAGGATCAGAAAAAAATGTGAGGAGGTTTTGGAACGGATTAAAAAGGGGGAGGACTTTGGACAGATGGCCCTTCTTTATTCTGATGACGGCTCCGCTAAGGACCGGGGAGATATGGGCTTCTTCAAACGGGGAGAACTTCTCCCACAGCTGGAAAGAGAAGTCTTAAAACTGGAGGTAGGGCAGGTAAGCCCAATCATCCGAACCGAAATGGGTTTTCATCTCATCAAGTTAATCGAACGCAAAGGAGGAGATCCTCTGCCTTTCGAAGAAGTGAAGGAGAAGGTTAAGATGGATTATTTGAATCAAGAAATGGAGAAAGCTCTTAAACAGTATCTCAAGAGCTTAAAAGAGAAATCGATCATCGAAATTAAAATTTAATTCCTTACCAACAAGGGTTTGAGATGTCCATCCCTCCCACCATCCTCCATGCGTTTGCCCCTAAAAAAGGAAGCTATGGGGGGATCTGGAAGGTTTATCTCGAGGCCACAGACCCCGAGGGAGATATGGAGAAAATTGCGGTGGTTGTCCATCAGACAGGGTTTGGAAGTTATCCCACAGACTGGATCATTCTAAAACCACCCTATCGAGAACATCTCATGGGATACCTTCAATGGAATACCTTCAGCCCAAAAATCTCCTATCTTCCTGAATGGATAAAGATTGAGGTAAGGATTTCGATTGTTGATAAGAAGGGAAACGAGAGCAATGAGGTGACCTTCCTATTGATTCTCGAATCTGGACGAGAAACTCATGAAGAGGTCACACCCCCTCCTCCTTTCAATCAAAAGGATCTTCCACGAATAGGATATATTGGGATTGACCTATGTTATCCTCAATTCTAATGAAGACTTTCTAAGGATAAACCTTTATGTCTCTTCCAAAGATTGGCGTGACCATGGGGGATCCTACCGGAATCGGACCGGAGATCATTGTAAAGGTCCTCTCCCAGAAAGAATTATATAAAGTCTGTCGCCCCATTGTCTTTGGTGACGAGAAGGTTCTTCTAAGGGCGATTCAAAAGGAAGGTCTTCCGGTGAAGGTGGAGGTAATAAAAGATATACCAGAAGGAGGTTATGGGCCTCAAAGGATTTTTCTTGTGGCCCTGACTAAGCTTGATCCTGAAACTCTCCAGACTGGAAGACCGGATCGTCAATGCGGAGAGGGAATGATCAGATACATTGTGGAAGCCGTAAGAAAAGTCAGGGAAGGGTTCATCCACGGCATTACAACCTGTCCAATCAGTAAACAGGCCATCCATGAGGCAGGTTACTCTTTCTCAGGACATACTGAACTTTTAGCTCATTTGACCCACTCCTCTCCTGTGGCCATGATGTTTATAGGATCAAAGTGGAAGGTCGTTTTAGCGACGACCCACCTTCCCCTCGGGGATGTTCCTAAGTGGGTGAGGAAAGACCGCCTCCTTTCGATTTTCCTTTTAACGCACAATGAAATGAAGAAATATTTTAATCTTCTTAAACCTAAGATTGCGGTGCTGGGGTTAAATCCTCATGGAGGAGAAGGAGGCCTCTTGGGAAAAGAAGAAGAATTGGAGATTATCCCGGCTATTCTTGAGGCGAAAAGTCAAGGGATGGATGTGGAAGGTCCCTTTCCCGCAGACTCCTTCTTTAACCTTCACCTTCCTCCCTCCTTTGATGTCATCATAGCGATGTACCATGATCAGGGTCTTATCCCGATGAAAATCCTCGGGTTGGATGATTCGGTCCATCTGACCCTCGGGCTACCCTTTGTTCGAACCTCAGTCGCCCATGGGACAGCATATAATATTGTGGGCAAAGGGTTGGCTAATCCAAAAAGCCTGGAGAAGGCCCTTCTAACAGCGGCTAATCTATCGAAATTTAAAAAGGATCTATAGGGCGGAAAAATTTAAAAAAGGGTTGACAAATATAGGGTTTTTGAGCTAAAAACTTGTGAAAAATATTTTAAAATGACGAGGTGAATGATGAAAGAAGTCGTTGTGGTCAGCGCATGTAGAACAGCGATCGGTTCTTTTGGAGGTTCTTTAAAGGATGTTCCTGCTGTCAAGTTAGGAGCTACGGTCATTCGAGAGGTCTTAAAGAGGGCAGGTCTTAAACCTGTTCCAAAGAAGGAATATTTAGAAGTTGCTCCTGAGATATATCGGGGTCAAGGGATGACCGATTTGGAAAAGAAATATTATCAATGGGAGGGTTCGCTTCAAGAAGTGGAAGTCGACGAAGTCATCATGGGCAACGTGCTTCAGGCAGGTCAGGGTCAGAATCCAGCCCGGCAGGCGATGATCTATGGAGGGGTCCCGAAAGAAACCAATGCCTTTACTGTCAATAAGGTTTGTGCCTCCGGAATGAAGGCGATTGCCTTAGGGGTTCAAGCGATTCAGACCGGGGAGGCGGAAGTCATCATTGCTGGAGGAATGGAGAATATGAGTCAAGTTCCCTATGCCTTTCCTATGGGTCGATGGGGGGCAAGGATGTTCAATCAGGAGATGGTCGACCTGATGGTCTTCGATGGTCTCTTCGAAATCTTTTATGGATACCATATGGGAGTCACGGCTGAAAATATTGCTGAAAAGTATGGGATTTCAAGAAAAGAACAGGATGAAATAGGGCTACTCAGTCATCAAAGGGCAAGAAATGCCATTCAAAAAGGACTCTTCAAAGAAGAGATCGTGCCCGTAGAAGTCCCACAAAAGAAAGGAGAGCCTCTCTGTTTCGAAATCGACGAAAGGCCAATGGATACGAGTTTAGAAAAGATGGCTAAGCTTCCCCCCGTGTTTAAACCGGGAGGGACAGTGACCGCTGGAAATGCCTCGGGGATCAACGACGCAGCAGCAGCTGTTCTTCTCATGTCAAAGGAGAAAGCAGAAGAATTGGGACTGAAACCCTTAGGAAAGATCAAAGCCTACTCCTCCGGGGGGGTGGACCCAGCCTATATGGGGTTAGGTCCTATCCCGGCAGTGAAGAAAGTTTTCAAAAAGACCGGCCTCTCCTTGAAGGAGATCGGCCTCATCGAGCTCAATGAAGCCTTTGCTTCTCAAGCGATTGCCTGTATTCGAGAGCTTCAATTCGATCTCGAGAAGACCAATGTCAATGGAAGCGGTATCTCTTTGGGACATCCCATTGGATGCACGGGGGCAAGATTGGTGGTCTCTCTTCTTTATGAGATGAGAAGAAGAGGGGTGACTCTGGGTCTGGCTACTCTCTGTATAGGAGGAGGACAGGGGATGGCCATGATTATTGAAAAATATTAGCACAATTTAAATTCTTAGTAGGAGGGAGAATGGAATATAAAAACATTCTATTATCGTTTGAAGGTGAAATCGGAATCCTCACGATTAACCGACCAAAAGCCCTCAATGCGCTGAATCGGGAGACTCTTAATGAAATTCAATTGGGAATCCAAGAGGTAAAAGATCATCCAGAGGTAAAGGTTCTGATTCTCACCGGGGCCGGCGAGAAGGCCTTTGTGGCAGGGGCTGACATCTTAGAGATGAAGGACATGAACTCGATTGAAGCACTCAATTTTTCAAAGCTCGGACACCATACATTAAAAATGATTCAGGATCTCGATCGTGTCGTCATTGCGGCAGTCAATGGATTCGCATTGGGAGGAGGAACAGAGATTGCGCTGGCCTGTGATTTTATT
Source organism: Thermodesulfobacteriota bacterium (assembly GCA_041082155.1). Lineage (GTDB taxonomy): Bacteria > Desulfobacterota > BSN033 > BSN033 > UBA1163 > CALIBK01. Next base: position 9,598 of record JBDOIB010000152.1, read on the forward strand.
TACGCCTCGGAGAATGCAAGGTTTGGTCTCCCCGAGGTCACTCTCGGAATCTTTCCTGGTTTTGGGGGAACTCAGAGGTTGCCTCGCCTGATCGGTAAGGGAAAGGCAAAAGAGTTAATCTTCACTGGAAAGATGATCACGGCTCAGGAGGCCTATCAGATGGGTATCGTGAATCGCGTTGTTTCTCAAGCCTCCTTGATGGAAGAAACCAAAAAGGTTGCCCTCCAGATCGCCTCCAATGGGGCCATCGGGGTAAGATTGGCCAAGATGGTCATTGATGCGGGGTACAATATGGACCTTACCGAGGCCTGTGCTCTTGAATCCTATGCCTTTGGGATTGGCTTTGCCAGTGAGGATCAAAAAGAAGGGATGAGTGCATTTGTTGAGAAGAGAAAACCCAATTTTAAAGGAAGATAAAGGAGGAGAAAAACGTGAAGATCGTTGTATGTGTAAAACAGGTTCCAGATACTACAGACGTCAAAATTGATCCCAAAACCAACACCTTGATTCGTGAAGGGGTGGCCAGTATCTGTAATCCATTTGACGAGTATGCTATTGAAGAGGCTCTTCGAATCAAGGAGAAGTTGGGCGGGGAAGTCCACGTCATTACGATGGGGCCTCCCCAGGCGATCGAGGTATTGAGAAATGCCTTGGCCGTGGGAGCGGACAAGGTCTATCTCGTTTCGGATAAGGCCTTTGCAGGCTCTGATACCTTAGCCACAGCTTATGCCCTTTCTAAGACCATTGAATATATCGGGGGGGCAGATCTTGTCATCTGTGGAAAACAGGCCATCGATGGGGATACCGCTCAGGTAGGTCCAGGGGTGGCCACTCGCTTGGGAATTCCTCAGCTCACCTATGTGTCCAAGATTCGGGAAATCAACCTGGAAAAGAAAAAAATCATTGTAGAGAGGCTTTTGGAGTACGGTCGAGAGGTCGTGGAAGCCCCGCTTCCAGCATTGATTACGGTGGTTAAGGATATCAATGAACCCAGGCTTCCCTCCCTTATCGGTATTAAAAAAGCGGCCAAAGCCCAAATTCCCACCCTTACAGCCAAGGATATCAATGCCGATGAAAATCGAATCGGTTTAAAAGGATCACCTACGTGGGTGGTAAAGATCTTCAGTCCAGAGGCCAGAGGTGGAGGTGGTGAAATCTTAAAGGGGGAACTCAGCGAAGTGGTTCCTTTACTGGTCACCAAATTGATGGAAACCAAGTTTATCAAATAAAACCACCTTATAAATAGAACCTGAAAAACGTGGAGGAGGAAAACGAATGGCCAGATTATTGATTGATAAAGAGCTCTGTACGGGTTGTGAATCCTGTATCCCTGCTTGTCCTTTCGGGGCATTAAGCATGAAGGAAGGAATTGCAGCGGTGGATGAGAAATGCACTTTTTGCGGTGCCTGCGTGGACGTCTGCCCAGTCAATGCGATCACCTTGGAAAAAGAAGAGAAGGGGATCACGATTGACACATCTGCCTACAAGGACGTTTGGGTGTTTATCGAACATGAATTTGGAAAGGTTTCTGGCGTCTCCTTTGAGCTTCTCGGCGAAGGAAGAAAACTGGCAGACGCGTTGGGATGTAAACTCTGTGGGATGCTCTTTGCCGATTCAGAAGTGGCAGAGACCTTTGCTCAGGAGGCCATCGCCTACGGAGCCGAAAAGGTCTATCTGGTGGAGAGTCCCTTGTTCAAAATTTATCGGACTGACCCCTATGCTAAGGCCGCGGTTGATCTTATTCGTAAATACAAGCCCGAAATCGTCCTCTTTGGGGCTACGACCCAGGGAAGAGATTTTGCCGGAACAGTGGCCACAACCCTTGAAGTGGGTTTGACGGCAGACTGTACGGGTTTAGACATCGATCCTGAGACAAAGTACCTCCGTCAAACTCGACCTGCCTTTGGTGGAAATATCATGGCCACCATCCTCGATTATCCAAATTATCGCCCCCAGATGGCAACCGTAAGGCCAAAAGTCTTTCCGATGCCAGAGAGGGATGATTCCAGGAAAGGGGAGATCATCCGGGAGCCTCTCCAGATGACGGAGGAACAGGTTCGGACGAAGGTATTAGAATTCATCAGGGGAACCGAAACCGTCAATCTTGCTGATGCAGAAATCATTGTCTCTGGAGGAAGGGGCGTGGGAGGTCCTGAAGGGTTCAAGCCCATCCGGGAACTGGCCGAAGTGTTAGGAGCGGCTGTGGGGGCCTCGCGTGCGGCTGTGGATTCTGGATGGATTTCTTATGAACATCAGGTGGGACAGACAGGAAGAACCGTAAGACCGAAGATCTATATTGCCTGCGGTATCTCCGGATCCATTCAGCATCAGGCTGGAATGAAGACTTCTGAAATCATCGTAGCCATCAATAAAGATCCTGAGGCGCCTATCTTTAAGATTGCTACCTACGGAATCGTTGGAGACCTCTTTACCGTTGTTCCTATGCTTACAGAAGAGTTTAAAAAACGTCTGGGAAGATAATCTATCCGACTTAATGTTTTGGGTGTCAGATTAAAAAGACTGACACCCAAAAACACCCCTTTCATTCTGAGCGAATCAGGCCTAAATTGTTTCTAATTTTCAGGGATCCATTCTCCATTTCACCTTCTGTGCAATCCATCGGTCCTGGGTGGAAAATAGGTCTGAGTTTTCCCCATGGTTCATTTTATCCTTGATTTTTTTTCTGGCTTTCATCATAATGGGTAAAAATATAAAAGGGGTTTTCTATGATTATCACCTGTGCCTCCTGCCTGACCAAGTATCGGCTTGACGATTCGAGAATTTCTCCAAAGGGATCAAAGGTTCGTTGTTCAAGGTGCCACCATGTGTTCTACGTCGTGCCTCCTCCCGAGACGAAAGAAGAGGTGGCCGAGGAGTTCGAATCCTTTGCAAAATACCATAAGGAGCTGATAACTCCGGAAGAAAAACCTCTGGAAGCCCCGCCCAAGGAAGGGGAAGAGGAAATAAGAGAGGAGAAGGAAGCGAAGCCGTCTGAAGAAGAGGAAGAGAGATTTCCGTTTGAAGAACAACCCCCTCCCGTGGAAAAAGCGGAGGAAGTTTTCCCCAAAGAGGCCTTTCCTCAAAAGGAATTTGAACCCAGACCAGCTCCTCCCGTGGAAAGAATAGAACCCAAAAGAAGAGTTCTGAGAGAGAAAAGAAGTTCCTACCGATTCATAGGGCTGGTCCTCATTCTTGCCTTGCTCGTATTCGGGCTTTTCTATCTCTGGTCAGAGTTTTCTTCCGGTGGGAGACTCTCTCCTTATTTGAATAAATCCATAGGAATGGTGACCGGGCTCTGGAATCAGATCCTCGGCATCGAGAAGAAAGATCTCATCCTGAAAGACCTTAATGGGTATGAAGAGAAGATAAAAGAGATCTCCCTTTTCATCATCGAGGGGAGGGTGGAAAATCAATCTTCAAAAGATAGAAGACATGTCAAAGTTAAAGTCATCATTTTTGATCAATCAAAGAAAGAGGTGGTCTCCAAGGAGGCTTTTTGTGGTCCTATTATTTCTCGGGAAGAATGGAAGTCCTTCCCGCCTGAATTCTTTGAAGGAGAGATGACCATCCATCCAAAAAGTCCAAATGCGATGTTAGTTCCTGCTGGAAAATCGACTCCCTTTATGGTCGTCTTCAAAGATCTTCCTCCCCAGGCCAAGGAATTTAAGGTAGAGATTATAGAGGCCCCCTTTCTTTAAAAGGGCAATTGAAGAGATTTGATTATTCAGAACCTCTTCGACTCTTCGCTCCTTGAATATATATCTCTATGAGGGTAAGAAAAAGGGTCACAATGATGGGACCTCCGACCACCCCAATCATCCCGAAGGCTTGGATCCCTCCAAGAACAGCAAAGAAAAGCAACAGTGGATGAATATTCGTCTTTGCACTCATAAAATAAGGTCTAAGAAAATTGTCCACCATTCCGATGATAAAAATCCCTAATCCCAAAAGAATCGCCCCTTTAAAAAAGGCTCCTTGAAAAAGAAGAAAAAAAGCCGCAGGACCCCAGATTAGAGCGGTCCCCCCAATCGGGATGAAGGAGAGAAAGGCCATCGTTGTTCCCCAGAAAACAGGGGAAGGAAGTCCCAAAACCCAGAAGGATAATCCCCCCAATAACCCTTGAATGAATGCAATCAGCAGCCCACCAAAAATAGCGGCATAGACCATTTCTTTAAACCGTAGGATGATGAAATCCCTTTCCCGGGGAGGAAGAGGAATCATCTCCTTCAATTTTAACCACAGCCGCTCGCCATCTTTAAAGAAATAGTAGAGGGAGAGGAGGGTAAAAAAGAACCCAATGATAAAAGAAGAGACCCCTTTGAGAATAGTTGAGGTTTGGTTCAATAAAAATGTACCGATCTGCTGAACATTTTTTAAAAGAAGACTCATAAGATCCACTCGTTTAAGATCGATATACGGGCCTAGTCTTTCAAGGGTCCACCGCACGATTCTCCATTGGCCGATTTTCTGGAGAAAGTTTTGAAGATCACCCGCACGGATCAGGCCCTCCAACCAGTGATAGAAATCGATCACCTCTTGGGCTAAAGAGACAATCAGAAATCCTGCAGGTAAGAGAATGACCAAAAAGACTAGAAAAGTCATAATCGCTGAAGAGAGCACTCTCTTCCCCTTTAAGATTTGGTGGAGTTTTTGGGAAAAGGGAAAGCATACGATGGCTAAAAGAAGGGCCCAGAGGAGAGGGACAAGGAAGGGTTGAAGGATTCGATAGAGGAGATAAAAAGAGAAGAAGGTTAGCAGCAGAATAAAAAGAAGAAAGATATGCTCTCGTTTCATTGATCGCTCACTTTTTTTCGGCTTCTTATCAGATAGATTAAGGGAAGACTTCCAAAGGTGATCGCCATTTTTACACTGTATTGTCCTTTGATCAGTGCTGCAATGGGCATCACGCCATAGAAGGCAAGGGTGATGAATATGACACTATCGACCCCCGTGGAAATAGTATTACTCACCAAAACCCTTAACCATTTTGGACCCCGAATATAGGTTTTCCAGAGGGCAAAGATTTCGGTATCCATCAGGGAGCTAAT
>JBDOIB010000153.1:0-1052 GCA_041082155.1 Thermodesulfobacteriota bacterium
CTCCTTAAGCTCCTCAATCGATCTGTAAACCTTGGTCCTGAAGGCTACCCGATAAAACTCATCCAGAGGGTGTTAGAATATTATTGTGTCTCAGGGTAAGATAATTGGAGAAGGGAGGAGACGGATGGATCAGGAGACTTTTGAACGAATCAAAGAGGAAGCCATTGAGGAGGTGCTGAAGAAACACTTTGGAACTCTTAAACCTCAGGAGAAAATCGCCATGCATCGGCTCCTGGAGGAGCTGCTCGAGGGGATCATGAAAGGGGAACGGAAGGTCTTTCTCGAGAGCAGTCCCAACAATAAGGGAAATGGCTATTATCCCCGATCCCTCAGCACAGGTTCCTTTAAACTGGATCTTCGTGTCCCAAGGGATCGAAATGGAGAGTTTCGTCCCCATATTCTCCCAGAACCCTACAAGAGGGTCGATGATCATTATATCGATCTTCTCATGAGTCTGGTGGTCCATGGGTATTCCGAGAGCCAGCTTTTGATGTCTCTTAAGGAATTGGGGCTTCCTTATTCGGTCGAGGAGATGGGAAAGATCAGGGATCATCTGATGGAGAGGCTTAATGATTTCAAAAGGAAAGAGCTTCCGGAGAATGTATTTGCTCTCTTTATCGATGGCTATCATACGGAGGTCAAAGACAACCTCAAGGTGAGAAAAGCCTGTGTCTACACCGTCTTAGGGATTGATCTGGAGGGCCGAAAAGAGGTCTATGGCTACTACACCTTTTTTGGAGGGGAGAATCGAGCCGATTGGCTCAAGGTCCTCAATGATCTGATCGAAAGGGGTCTGAAGAGGGTCGTGATTCTGGTCAGTGACGACTTCCCGGGTCTCAGCGAGGCCGTCCGAGCCCTATATCCTTTAACCGAACACCAACTCTGCTACCTCCATCTTCAACGCAATGTGAGAAGAAATATGGGAAAGCCAGAGGCCTCCTTATTCAATAAAGAGCTCGATGGGATCAAATCCTCCAGAGACTACGAGGAAGGCCGAGCGAGATTTGAGAGACTCTGCCATAAGTACAAAACCAAATACCCAAGCTTCATCA
>JBDOIB010000156.1:0-7964 GCA_041082155.1 Thermodesulfobacteriota bacterium
GAAGGCCATCAGAAATTATTCGGGTTTTCATTTCTTCGGAGATCAATTCTCTTAGCTTTTCTTACAGCATTGATTTTAGGGAGTGCTTCTTTTTCCAGAGGGGAGTCAACGATCCAGATAAGGGTAACGGCTGTTGTTCTGCCTAAAACTCCTCCTTTAAACTATAAGAGACTCCATGAAGATATTCTGAGGAAGATGGAAGAGTATTCCAAGCAGGTCAGGATTGGAAATCCAGAAAAGTATTTAAAGGCCACTGTCAATCTTGATTTTATGGAAGGGAGCCAGGGGATTGTGATCGAGAGGATGGAGAGTAGACCCTAAATGGAGAAACCCAGAGGAATGAAAGCGAAATTAGAAGTAATGATCTGGCAAAAATGGGAAAAAACGGTAAAATAGAAAGAAAAAATCAAGGAGGATGATATGAGAGGAAGACTTAGATTATTCTTCTGGGTTGTTGCCTTTCCTTTCGTGTTATTTTCCTGTGTCGGGGCAGGGAGGAATATTGTTTCAAAGGAACCTTTTCCGTTCATCCCTTATGACCGAGCATTCGATCTTGCTTTAAAAGCTGCAAATGAGATGCATGAGGAGTGTAGTAAGATAAACCCGATAAATTTTCCCACGGTCGTTTCTATGGGGACGAGTAAATCAAGGGGGGTCATCACTCTTCAATATAGGTTTGACCCAGAAGCTGGAAGTCTATGCAGAAAGCCGCCCGAAGCCATTACGTCTTTTGCAAAGCGCGTATTTGTTCCTCATTTTGGAGCGGAATTCTTCATGCATATAAGATTTATCAAGGAAGGGGAGGTGGCAAAGGGGGTAACAATTGAAGTGACCCAGATGAAAGGAGTAAAAAAAGAGGTGTTCGATAGGGAGGGGGAAAATTTAAAGAACTTTTATATTGAATATCTAAGAAGATTTTGGAAGTAGCCTGAATCCTTGTGCGTCAGGAAATTAGGAAGGCATTAAAAAATAACTCTTAACGGATGCTATAATATTTTTTTCTCATTTAACCGACCCAATTGAATCCTCATCATTCTTTCATAGGGATCCGTATCCACATATTCAAAACCAAATTTTTTATAAAGCTTAATCGCAATGAAATTGGAGATGGGAACCGTCAACCAGATTGATTCAAAACCTAATTGGATTGATTTCTGCAGGGCCAAACGGGTGAGTTCCGTTCCGATTCCAAGGTTTCGATGATCCTGGTCTACAAAAATTACAAATTCTGCGGTCTTCCTTTTTGGGTCAGGGATGAGAACTGCATGCCCAATCACTCGGTCTCCTCTCCAAGCCAAAAGGTTCAATCCTATTTCCAAGAGATTATTCAACCAACATCGGCAGACTTCAGGATCTTCGGGAGGAAGCCCCTGAGAGGCAGGTTTTGGAGAGAAATGGAGATACATTTTGAGAAGGCAATCATAGTCTTCGGTACAGCAAATCCCAATCGTAAAGGGACGACCGGACTTATCGATTTTTTCAATTCGTTCGGATTTCATTCAAGATCTGACCCAAAGAAATGGGTCATTTAATCAATGAACCATTGAATATCCACAAAAGAGTATGAAAAAATTTTCTTACAGGGCTCGTCCCGGTACTCCGATGTGTCGGGCAATGACAATTCTCTGGACTTCCGAAGTTCCCTCTCCAATATCAAGAAGTTTTTGATTCCGATAGTGGCGCTCCACTGCATACTCTTTCATCAGTCCGTAACCACCGTGGAGTTGAACGGCATGGTTGGCCACCCGATGATACATTTCGGAACAATACATTTTTGCCATTGCCGATTCTTTTGAGAAAGGACGATGGTTCTCACAGAGCCAGGTGGCTTTATAAAGGATCAATCTTCCCAATTCAATCTCTGTAGCCATATCTGCCAGTTTAAAGGCATTGACCTGAAAAGAACCAATAGGCCTCCCGAACTGTTCCCTTTCCTTGGAATATTTTAGGGCTAATTCGAAGGCTCCCTGAGCTCCTCCCAAAGCCATGGCGGCGATGCTCAATCTCCCCCCATCGAGAGTGGCCAGCATCTGCCGAAATCCATCCCCGCGCCTGCCCAGAAGGTTTTCTTTGGGAACCTTGCAGTCTTGGAAGTAGAGTTCTCCGGTGTTCGAGGCACGCCAGACCATTTTCCCATGCATCGTCTTGGTGATAAAACCCGGAGTTCCATTGGGAACCAGAATGCAGGAGAGCTCATTTCTCCCATCTTCTCGTTTCCCGGTCACGGCCTGAACCACACATACCTTGCTGATTTCCGTTGTGGAATTGGTGATAAAGATTTTAGAGCCATTGATCACCCAGTAGTCTCCTTCCAAAACGGCTGTTGTTCGGGAAGCTCCTGCATCGGAGCCTGCGTTAGGTTCGGTTAGTCCAACGGAAGCCAGAGCTTTGCCCGCACAGAGGTCAGGAAGCCACTGTCGTTTCTGCTCCTCATTTCCATAGTAATAGATAGGAGAGATTCCAAGGGAATTCCCTGCTGCAAGAGTGGCGGCCTGAGACCCATCGATTCGTGCAATCTCCTCCACGGCAATGATATAGCTAAGATATCCCACATTGCTTCCACCATACTCTTCTGAAACAAATGGACCGAAGAGACCGAGTTCTCCCATTCTTCGGGTCAGATGATAGGAAAACTCTTCCTTTTCATCCAGCTCCTGAGCTACAGGAGCGATCTCCTTTTCAGCAAAATTTCTGACCATTTTGCGCAGCATCTGTTGTTCTTCGGTAAGATCAAAATCGAGTGCCATAAACACCTCCAGTTTTTTAAGGGGCAAAGGGCATAGCTTGAAGAAAGATTAAAGAGGCAATGCCCTATGCCCCGTGCGCTATGCTTTTTACTCTTCATAAGGTACCCAGTAATAGTCAAGTACCGTGTTGGTAGGATTTTTCGTCCTAAATTCTGCCTTTACTTTCATCCCAATATAGGGTTTTCCATAGAGCAGATAGCTCTTTGGGATAGTGGCCAGACCTGGAATTTCCACATCCACTTGCCAATAGGGGGTCGAGAGTTCTATCCCGGCTCCCGCATAAACTACTTGTGTAAATGTATATATCTTACCGATCACTGGATTGGGAAGAGTTTCCCAAACCATTTCTGTATGGCAATCTGGACAGTGGGCTCTGGGTGGGATCCAAAGACGATTTTCGGGGCAATTTTGATTTGGGCAACGAGTAGCTCGAAGTTCTCCTTTCCTTAGACCTTCAAAGAAAGGGGAGAGCATTCCATAGGTATGAACGTGAGTAATGGTCCGAGGCCATTCAATGACCATTGCAGGTTCGAATTGACGAACCTTGGTGATTTTTCCAATAAATTTTACTTTTTCTTCTCCCTTTTTCTTTGGTTTAGTTTTTTGTTTTTTCGTAATTTTTTTCTTTACCATGAGACTTTTCCTCCTTTATTTTTCGGCTAATATTTTTACCATGCCTTCCTTAAAATTCCAACGGTCACATGAGAGCCTACTCCAGCATGAGATACCCAGAGGGCCTGTTTGGCCGTCTCGGGGACTTGCAGACTTTGCCAATCTTTCGGTTTCTCTTTACCCCATTTCTTCCAGATTTTTGGATCGCCATGGAATTTGTCGTATTTTTGCTGCAATTGCCAGAGGCACTCTGCTGCCTGAAAGATTCCCGTGGCTCCAACGGCATGCATTGTTCCAATTAGCCCTCCTGAGAGATTTGAGGGACATTTACCCGGTTTTCCAGTATTCGGATTAATATAGTAGGCATCCCCTGATTCGATATAATCGGCTTCCTGACCATAAGGTCTTAGACCAATATCTCCGTAAGTTTGAAGATCGCTGATGGTAAAGGCGTCATGTAGTTCCACCAGGTCCAAATCTTCAATAGGATTTTGAATTCCAGCCATTCGATACACCAGCCAGGCAGCAAAACGAGTAGCCAAGAAACTCTCAAACCCGGGATATCTTGCTCCCTCTTTCCCGTAAAGATCTTTGTACATCTCAGGGGTTTCATGAGGAAGAAGAGGAACTTCCATTGGTCTTCGATCGGCTACCCTCAAGGTATGTGTGCCTCCACAGATGAATAATTCACATGGGCGATCTGTAAGCTTAAAAGCTGTTTCTTCATCACAAAGAAGAACACAGGCCGCACCTACACTCATAGCACAGCATTCAAGAAATCTAAGGGGATAAGCAGACATTGGGCTATTGAGGACATCTTCAATCGTATATTTACCAGGTTGTTGGGCATAGGGAGAATAATAGGCATAAAGGTGATTTTTTACAGCAATTTTAGCTCGGGTTACTTCTGAAACATTAAAGGCCCACGCAAACCGATTGGCCATTGGGGCATAATAGGAGGAGTAGATTCGACCCAAACGTGTTTCAAAATCCTTACAGGCTGCGGTAGCGATATAGTAATTACCTGTTCGGGTATCTACTTCATCCATCCTTTCCCAACCTGCCACCAGGGCTACATTTGCATATCCTGATGCGATCGCCATGGCTCCTGCAAGGACAGCCGAACCCCCGGTAGCTCCTCCTGTTTTAATCCCAATATTATAAAGAGGGTCTAATCCCAAATAGTCATGGACCTTTGCCTGACAGAGGAGTTGATCCTGAAAATGATCAGCAAATTCCCCATAGGCAGCAAAGTTAATCAATCCCTTGACCTCCAAAGGATCCATTTTTAAGTCATTGTCTTCAAGCATATTCTTGAAGGCAATCATGACTAATTCTTCGAGTTTATATTCTGGAAAATATTTTCGGTAAGCCGTTGTTCCACCAGCGACAATGAAGACCTTTCGATTCCATTTTGGAATTCTTAGATTTCCTTCTTTAAATGTAATCATCCTTTACCTCCTATTTTTGAGATAAATATTAGATTAGATCTTAAATAGTTGTCTTTGGACCCTTACTCTTTCTTTAAGTTCTTTCTTAAGATCGAATTCATTCACCTCCTTTCTTCCGATTTTCCTCTAAGAATTTTTGGTTGAAATGAAATGTTTTGGAATAGATCCAACCCACCCTCTTGAATTCCACTTAACGTAAACTGTAAAATGAAACGAAAAAAATAGAACCCCACCCATATGATTTCCTTATTATTTCCTTGGTTTGATATTTTCTTTGACCCATCGGATGGCTTCGTCGATGGGTGTGCCTGGGGTGAAGATGGCTCTGACGCCTGCTTGTTGGAGTGCGGGGATATCTTCTTCTGGGATGATGCCACCTCCGAAGACGATGATATCGTCGGCTCCTTTTTCTTTGAGCAGTCGGATGACTTCTGGGAAGACGTAGTCGTGGGCGCCGGAGAGGATGGACAGTCCGATGGCGTCTACGTCTTCTTGGATGGCGGCGTTGACGATCTGTTCAGGGGTCTGGTGGAGCCCGGTGTAGATGACTTCGAAGCCTGCGTCTCGGAATCCTCGGGCGATGACTTTAGCTCCCCGGTCGTGTCCATCGAGTCCGGGTTTTCCGATGAGGATTCGGATTTTTCGTTCTGTGTTCATAGGGCTTCTCCCTCACTTCTGGGGTTTGGGGTTTTCATCTTCTTATGGTCTGTCAGAAGTATCCTGGGTCGGTGTATCGTCCGAAGACTTCTCTCCAGACGTCGCAGATCTCTTGGATGGTGGCGTATTCCCGGACGGCGTTGATGATGTAGGGCATGAGGTTTTCGCCGCTGATGGAGGCCTTTCGGATCTCTTCGAGGCATTGGTTGACCTTTTGGTTGTTTCGGGTTCGTTTGACTTCTTGGAGTCTTCTCAGTTGTCTTTCTTCGATTTCGGGTCTCATTCTCCAGATGGGGATGGGGGGGTGGTCGGTGACGTATTTATTGACTCCGACGATGACTTTTTCTCCCGAGTCCACCTGTTTTTGGAATCGGTAGGCGGCCTCAGCGATCTCCATCTGGGGGTATCCTCGTTCGATGGCTTTGATCATTCCTCCCATCTCGTCGATCTTTCGGATGTATTCCCAGGCTTTTTCTTCGATCTCGTTGGTGAGGGCTTCGACGAAGTAGGAGCCGGCCAGGGGGTCGATGGTGTTAGTGACCCCGGTCTCTTCGGCGAGGATCTGTTGGGTTCGGAGGGCGATGGTGACGGCTTCTTCAGTGGGGATGGCGTAGGTTTCGTCGAGGCTGTTGGTGTGAAGTGACTGGGTGCCTCCGAGGACTGCGGCCAGGGCTTCGTAGGCGGTTCGGATGATGTTGTTGTAGGGTTGTTGGGCGGTGAGCGAGCAGCCTGCGGTCTGGGTATGGAAGCGGAGCATCCAGGATCTGGGGTTTTTGGCGAGGAAGCGTTCTCTCATGATTTTGGCCCACATTCTTCGGGCGGCTCGGAATTTGGCGATCTCTTCGAAGAAGTCGATATGGGAGTCGAAGAAGAAGGAAAGCCTCGGGGCGAACTCATCGACATCGAGGCCTCGCTCGATGGCTGCCTCCACGTAGGCGATGCCGTCGGCCAGGGTGAAGGCCAGTTCCTGGACGGCTGTGGCTCCGGCCTCCCGGATATGGTAGCCGCTGATGCTGATGGTGTTCCAGCGGGGGACTTCTCGGGTGCAGTATTCGATGGTATCGACGATGATTCGGAGGGAGGGTTTGGGAGGGAGCATGAAGGTCTTCTGGGCGATGAACTCCTTGAGCATGTCGTTCTGGATGGTTCCTCCGATCTCTTTCTTGCTGACCCCCTGTTTTTCGGCGACGACGATATACATGGCGAGGAGGATGGAGGCTGGGGGGTTGATGGTCATGGAGGTGGTCACTTTATCCAGGGGGATTCCTTCGAAGAGGATCTCCATATCTTTGAGGGTATCGACGGCGACCCCGCACTTTCCGACCTCTCCCCGGGCCATGGGGGAGTCGCTGTCGTATCCCATCAGGGTAGGGTAATGGAAGGCGATCGAGAGTCCCGTCTCTCCGTGGTCAAGAAGGTAGTGGAAGCGTTTGTTGGTCTCCTCAGGTCCTCCCAGTCCTGAGAACATCCTCATGGTCCAGAGCCTTCCCCGATACATGGAGGGCTGCACCCCTCGGGTGAAGGGGTAGATTCCTGGGAAGCCGATATCTCGCAAGTAGTCGAGGTCTTTGATATCCTCGGGAGTGTAGAGGGGTTTGATCTCGAGGTCGGAGACGGTGGTAAATCTGGGGAGTCGTTCAGGCTTCTCGCAGAGGATTCTTGAGAGCTCATCGCTCCATTTCTTCTTCTCCTCCTTGACCTTTTGAATCTGTTCCTCTTTAAACATATCGAATCACCCCTTTTTAAATCTCGATCCCTTCTCGGGACTGGATGCCTTTTTGGTAGTAGTGTTTGATTTCGACCATCTCGGTGACCAGGTCGGCCTTCTCGAGGATCTCTGGTTTGGCGTATCTTCCGGTCAGGACGAGCTCGACGGATTCGGGTTTGGACTCCATGAGCCTTAGGACTTCGGAAAGAGGAATCAGTCCGTAGTCCACGGCCACATTGATCTCATCCAAAATAACGATATCGTACTCTTTGCTCTGGATGGCTTCTCTGGCCAGTTCGAGTGCTTTTTGGGCCAGTTCGATATCTACTGGGTCGGGGTTGGTTCTGGAGACGAAGGTCTCTCGGCCCATCTGTTTGATGGTGAGCTGGGGGGAGAGTCTTTTTGAGGCCTCGAGTTCTCCGTAGAGGATATTTCCTTTCATGAATTGGATCACAAGGACTTTGAGGCCGTGGCCTGTGGCCCGAAGGGCCAGGCCCAGGGCCGCGGTGGTCTTTCCTTTTCCATCTCCTGTATAGACCTGGATGAGACCTTTCTTCATCTCTTTTAACTCAGTTCTCTGATCTGGGCGATGATCTGTTCGGTTCTGAAGTGTCTCAGGCTGATGGCGCTTGAGGGGCAGGTGGCGTTACAGGCTCCGCATCCTTTGCAGAGGGCTTCGTTGACTCTCATCACCTTTCGGTAGGGGTCGAGTTTCAAGGCCCGGTATTCGCAGATCTGTTCACAGAGGCCACAGCCTGCACACATGAGTTCATCCACATGGGCCGTGAT
>JBDOIB010000158.1:0-7104 GCA_041082155.1 Thermodesulfobacteriota bacterium
TCCACTGATGACCATGACCTTCTTTTCTGGAAGACCCATTTTGATTCCAAAAGCAAAAGCAATGGGCCTTCCATGTGTGGTGTGCAATACATCCGCATTAAAAAGAGGACTGGGAATCCAGGCGGCACATCCAATCCCGGAAACGAATATAAAATCATCCAGATTCATTCCCAATCCATCAATGGCTCTTAAAATGGCTTGAGCGATTATTCCATCTCCACATCCTGGACAAAAAGTGGTATGAACGACCGCAGGTCTTTTAAATCGGTGAAGAGGATGGACCAAATCATTCATTTCATCATCTCCCGAATCTTTATTAAAATCTCCTCTGGATCATGAATCTGGCCAATCATTTTAGGTGGAATAAAAGAGACCTCTGAAAATCGGGCTGCCTCTGCCTTAATATAAGGATAGATCTGCCCCAAATTATTTTCCAAGACAATCACTTGCTTGACCTGCCGGGCCATCCTTTCAATCTCCTCTTGGGGGAATGGCCAAACCGTAATCAATCGAAGGGTCCCCACAGGAAGTCCCTCTTTCCTTGCTCGTAACGAAGCTTCTTTGGCAGCTCGGGCTACAGCCCCATAAGACACCAAGACCATCTCTGCGTCTTCATAGTCTTTTTCCACTATAATAATGTCTTGTTTGTGTTTAAGGATCTTGGTGCTAAGTTTTCTAACAAAATTATCTAAAGCTGAAATGTCTATTAGATTCCTTCTCCCATACTCATCGTGGCAGGAGCTCGTTACATGAGCCTTATACCCTCTCCCAAAAATAGGCATCGGGGCAACATCTTCATCAAGAAACCCTTTAATCTCTAACGGGTTGATCCCTGGAGGAGGAACTTTTCGATATTCCGTTTTAATCTTCTCTGCCTCAGGGATGATGACTTCTTCTCTCATATGTCCTACAAAAGCATCAGAAAGAATAAAGACAGGCGTTCGGTATCGCTCCGCATAATTAAAGGCAATAAGGGTGTGTTCGAACATCTCCTGGGGAGAAGACGGACAAAGAGCGATGATCTCATAATCCCCATGAGATCCCCTTCTCGCCTGCACCATATCCCCTTGGATTCCTACGGTGGGCATTCCAGTCGTTGGGGCTCCTCGTTGAACATTGACAATCACACAGGGGGTCTCTACACCGATGGCAAAACCAATATTTTCTAGCATCAAACTAATCCCAGGACCAGAAGTCACGGTCATCGATTTTCTTCCGGTCCAGGAAGCCCCTATCACAGCCGCAATGGCACTAATCTCATCTTCCATCTGGAAAAACGCTCCCCCTACTTGTGGAAGCCTTTCGGCTAATCGATTTGCGATCTCTGTAGCAGGGGTGATGGGATAGCCGGCAGCAAACTCACATCCCGCCGCAATCGCCCCCTCCGCACACGCCACATTGCCCATCATGAAGTATCTCCCCGAAAGAACCCGTTTCCCTCTCATCTCTGGCCCCCTTTTTTCCTTTTACCTCCCTTTACCACGATGGCCATATCCGGGCAGAAAATCATACAATTTTCACACTGAGTGCATAGGTCTGCATTAAAAATCAACGGAGGATGATATCCTCGAGGGTTTAATGCCTCAGAAGGTTTAAAGACCCCTTTGGGACACACATAAAGACAGATCCCACATTCATCCACTCCTTTACAGAGTTCTTCATAGATTCTTATCGGAATCAATTCTTCCCCCTCTCTTCTTGGAGTTTAGGTTGATTGACAGGATAAAGTGGATTTTTCCCTTCCAAAACCCGAATGACATCCTCTGCCACTAAACTCATCCTTCTCAGGGCCTCATCCGTATGAGCGGCCATATGAGGAGTTCCAATAAAATTATCTAATTCAAATAAAGGATTATCCTTCGGAGTGGGTTCGATCTCATAGACATCGGCTCCTGCTCCGGCAATTCTTCCTTCTTTTAAAATTTTATAAAGAGCCTTCTCATCCCAGATAGGTCCTCTCGCCAGATTAATAATATAGGCCGTTGACTTCATTTTCATAAATTCTTCCTTCTTAATGAGGTGCCGGGTTTCGGGAAGCATGGGGAGATTGATGGAGATAAAGTCTGATCGGCTCAAAAGTTCCTCCAGCCCCACCTTTTCAGCTTTAATCTCTTTTTCCATCTCTTCATATCGAATCATATCGTAGTAAAGGATCTTCATATCAAACCCTTTATGACCGATTCGTCCAATCGCCTTCCCGATGCGACCAAATCCTAAGATCCCTAAAGTCTTCCCATGAAGTTCATTCCCGATATATTCATACCGTGCTTGCCATCTTCCCTCCCGCAAGGCGATGTCTGCTTTCTTCAATTTTTTTGATAACATTAAGGCCAGCCCAAAGAAGTGTTCTGCTACCGAAAGGTCATTCGCCTCCGGGGTATTAACAACCCATATTCCTTTCTCTGTGGCTGCCTCGAGATCGATATTTTCTACCCCTACCCCGTGCCTTCCGATCACTTTCAATTTCGGCGCATGATCCATGATCCTGCGAGTCACTTTTCCATTTGCCCGGATGATAATACCATCCACTTCTTTGACGTCTCGGATGAGGCTCTCCTCCTCAAACGATCTGGCAAACAATAATTCTCCCTTTTCCTTGAGAAGAGACTTCCCTACTTCATGCATGTCTTCGTAAAGGAGGAATTTATATCTTTTTTGCTCCATTGGTCTTATCTCTCTCCTATTCCTTTCAATTGGCTCAAATAGCTATTCTTTGAAAAGGTCAGATGCTTAATGATCAAATTTTCAAATTTTTTTAAATCTCTCTCCTCGAGGGCTTTCACCATCTCTCGGTGCTCTGAAATAGATTGCTCAATTCGATGAGGAAGGGACCAGGCGTTGAATCGAACGATATGAGCTTTTGTTCTAAGAAAATCGATGAGTTCGCAGAGGGTGTTATTTCTGCAGGCCCTGAAAATCATTTGATGAAACTGAGAGTCTTTCTCAATCATCCGATCGGTCTTCTGTCGAAAATGCCTTTCCACCTCTTTAGAAAATTTTTTTAATTCCTTCACCTCACCAGGAGTAATGTGTTGGATGACAAGCCTTGCTGCAATTCTCTCGAGCTTGATTCGGACGAAATAGATTTCTTCGATCTCCTGAACGGTTAAATCAGCAACGACTACCCCTCGGTAAGGAACAGCCCGGACCAATCCTTTGGCCTCCAGCCTTTTGAACGCCTCTCGGATCACAGTCCGGCTGACCCCAAATCGAGAAATGAGATCCATTTCAATTAACCGTTCTCTGGGTTTAAAATGCCCTGAGAGGATATCCCTCTCTATCTCTTCAGAGATTCGGATGGAATTAACACTTGACATGAAGATTCTCTTCTGATAAATTTAATACAATTTTGTATACCATCTAATGGAGAGATTGTCAACCCTTTTTCAGAGGAGGAACGTTTCCCCATGCATCCCTTTAGATCTCTCTTTGAGCCTTATCGCTTAGGAACGATGGAATTGAAAAACCGAATTGTCATGCCTCCCATGGCGACTCATTTTGCTGGGGAGGATGGTTCGGTGAATGATCGACATATTGCCTACTATCTCAGAAGGGTTAGAGGAGGCGTAGGATATATTACATTTGAGCACACAGGAATTTTAAGACAAGGCCGTGCTTTCCCCAACATGGCCTTGATCGATAAGGACCAACATATCCCCTCCTTTCGAAAATTGGTAGAAGCCGTCCACAGGGAGGGGGGAAAGATTGTCATTCAAATCAATCATGCAGGTCGACAGACCTCCTCCTCTTTTACGGGTTCTCCGATTGTGGCCCCCTCTCCTATCCCCTGCCCAGTGAGGAAGGAAATGCCTCGTGAACTATCCATCGAGGAGATTCAAACGATTGTGGAGGCCTTTGGCTCCGCAGCTCGTCGGGTGAAGGAAACAGGAGCAGATGGGGTGGAAATCCATATGGCCCATGGCTACCTCATCAACCAATTTCTCTCCCCCTTCTCCAATCGTAGAACCGATGAGTATGGGGGAAGCCTTGAAGGCCGGATGCGAATGGCTGTTGAGGTACTGAGGGCCGTGCGAAACCAGGTGGGTCCGGAGTTCACGGTTCTTTGCCGGCTGAGTGCAGATGAATATGTAGAAGGAGGTCTAACCTTAGAGGAGACGAAAGAGATTGCCAAAGTCCTTGAACGAAATGGAGCAGATGGTCTCCATATTTCGGCCTGCATTGCCGCTTCAGGATATCTCAATCATCCTCCCTATTATGCAGAGGAAGGGGTATTTGTTCATTTGGCCCAAGGGATTAAATCTGTCGTTTCCATTCCTGTCATTACAGTGGGGAGAATCCGGACTCCAGCATTGGCGAATAAAATAATCGAAGAGAAAAAAGCCGATCTCGTTTCGATGGGAAGGGCATTGATTGCTGACCCAGATTTACCTATAAAAGCATATCAAGGAAAGACCGATGAGATTATTCCCTGCATCTCTTGTAACCGTTGCATCAAAAGTATACGAATAGGGGCTTTACAGTGTGCGGTGAATCCTGAAACCGGTCGAGAACAAACGTTGACCCTTCATAAAACAGATCAACCCAAAAAAGTCTGGATTATTGGAGGGGGACCCGGAGGAATGAAGGCGGCTCAAATTTCTGCTCTCAGGGGCCATCGGGTAACCCTTTTTGAGAAAGAAAAGGAGTTAGGAGGGCGGTTCTTACTGGCTGCCATTCCTCCTAAAAAAGAGGTCTTAAAAGAATTTGTGACCTATCTTATCAATCAGCTCAAAAAACTCCCCATCACAATTCACCTGAATAAAAATTTTGATCCGAATGTCTTTAAAAAAGAAAAACCTGATGTTCTTATTTTGGCAACAGGAGCAAAACCCTTCTTTCCCCCCATCGATGGAATTAAGGAAGTTCACTCCCTCTCCGTAGAAGAGGTTCTTTCTCATCCTGAAAAGGTGGGTCAGAAGGTGCTGATTGTTGGAGGAGGGGGAATTGGAAGCGAAGTGGCTGATTTTCTTTCTGAAATCGGAAAAGAGGTGACTCTGGTTGAAATGAGAGAAGGAATCGCTCTCGATCTGGTCTCTCATCTTCAATATTTTTTAAATCAGAGATTACGGGAAAAAGGGGTTCACATTCTGATTTCCACGAAGGCTATTCGATTTGAAAAAGATGGATTGTGGGTGGAAGACCCCCAAGGTAAAAGAAAACTCGAAGGTTTTGATTCAATAGTGATCGCTCTTGGATCCATTCCAAATAATGAGCTATTTGAAGAATTAAAAGGAGAGGTCTCAGAGGTTTATATAGTGGGAGATGCCTATAAACCAAGAGAGGTAATGGAAGCCTTATTAGAAGGGGAAGAGACTGCTCTAAAAATTTAAAGAATGGGCTCTTCTCAAGCCTTAAACGAGGGGGGGTGATAAAATTTAGAAAAAAAGAAAAGAAGTCTCTTGTAGAAATTTGGAAAATAAGAAAGAAAGGAGGGTAAAATCATGTTAGGAAAAAGAAGAGGGTTGGCTCCAGTCACATTCATTTTTATATTCATCTTATCTTTTCCGTTAATCGTCATGGCTGCGGAAAAGAAGGTCGTCCGAATCTGGCATACTGAAACCGAGCCCCAAACTGTCGCTGCTTTTCAGCAGATCATCAACGATTACGAAAAATTAAATCCTGACGTGACGATCAAACAGGAAGCACTTGCCTGGGGAGATCTGGAGGCTAAATTGACCGCAGCCTTAGCTGCAGGGGCTCCTCCTGAGGCAAGTCACGGACAGGCGGTTACTTGCGCTTCTTTCTATGCCAAAGGTTTACTTCGAGATCAGGAAGATATTGCTGAATTCATTGGAAAGGAAAATATCTGGGAAGCGGTCCGAAGACAGTGCTTCCATGATGGAAAATATTATGGGATTCCCCATTCTGCTGCCACTTCCCTTTTAATTTATCGAAAAGATATATTCAAGGCAAAGGGATTAAAGCCACCGGAGACGTGGGATGATTTTATTAAAATGGCCCAAGCCATGATGGAACGGGATAAAGATGGTCGAGTGACCCGTTACGGTCTTTCCCTTCCCGGAGTGGGGTTATTCATTAATATTCTGGTAGGAGAACTTACCAAGGCGAATGGAGGAAGACTTTTTGACCAAAAAACAGGCCGTCCCACCTTTACCTCCAAAGAAGTGATCGAGGTTTTGGAGTTTTATAAGAAACTCAACGATACGGTCCTTCCTCCGGGATGGCTGGGCCACGGATACTTAGATACCTTTGCTAACTTAGCCACAGGAAAGGCTGCCATTCTTTACCAGGGGTATGGTCGAGGCGCGGGATATATCGAAAAATATGCCCCTAAAGAGATGGCTAATCCTGATCATTTTGGGGTGCTGGTAAAACCTCGTGGACCCTCTGGAAAAGAAACTGCCGCCCAAATCGATGCAGAACCATGGATGATCTTCAAGAATTCTAAATATCCTGAAGAAGCTGCTAAATTCTTAAAATTCTTTTTTAAAGAAGAAAATTATATCAAATACCTTCACACTGTCCCGATCCATCTCTTACCCACCCTTAAATCCGTTCGAAATAATCCAGCCTACTGGGCCAATGACATGGTTAAAAAATGGAAAGAATGGCTAGATATGCAATATCGGTATTTTGAAAAGGATCAAGCAAAACCCACTTTAATTATTGAATGGGATGATTTGAAACTTCCTTTTGGTCTGGAGATCCTTGGATCAGGGATCATTCCGGATATGGTGACCGATGTGGTACGCGGAATGCCTCCGGCACAGGCAGCGGCAAAGGCGCAAGCCAGGGCAGAGGAATTGATCACAAAGCTTGGCTATAAGCGATGGTAAACCTTCATTGAAGGATTGGCTGGATTTTGGTCTTCAAAGGCCCATCCAGCCATCCTCTTTTTAAAATGAAAGAAATTTCTGCTCAGAAGATTGAATCAATCTTTATTAGAATTTCAAAGACCATGACCAATTTCATCAAATACCGAAGATTTGAATCCATCACAAAAGGGATTCGTCGGGAACATTTTATAGGATACCTCACCATTTCCCCTGCCTTTATTCTTATTCTGGGATTAATCCTCTATCCGGTCGCTTATTCCATTTGGCTCAGTCTTCTTGAAAAACACTCTTTTTTTCCTCAGGAACG
>JBDOIB010000166.1:0-5551 GCA_041082155.1 Thermodesulfobacteriota bacterium
AATCTGGGAAAACATTCGGTATTAGAGATTATCGAATAAATAGCCGCAAAGCCTCATAAAAGAATTTAAAAAGAAGATTGTTCCTCTGGCCCCAAGAGAAACATAAATGGACAATCCATGAGAGAAACCGATTTTTGCCTGGTCGGAAGGGTGATTAAACCTCATGGAGTCAGAGGGAAGATCAAAATAGAATATTTTGGAGAGGATCTCAATGGGTTCTCCTCTTACCAAAAGATCTATGTTCAAATAGAACCAGGTCAATGGAAACCCTATGAGATCGTAAACGTTTTTCCCCAGCCACCTCGTCTTATCATCCAGTTAAAAGGGGTTGAACGCAGAGAAGAAACAGATCCTTTGATCGGGAAGGAGATTTATGTCAAAAAGAAGGAAATGCCTAAGTTAGGCAGGGGAGAGTATTACTGGTTTGAGATTTTAGGGTTAGAGGTAAAAACCAAAGAAGGGAGAATTCTCGGAAGGGTGAAAGAAATCTTCCCAACGGGTGCCAATGATGTTTATGTAGTCAAAGGGAAACGAAGAGACATCTTTCTCCCGGCTATAGAAAAAGTAATTGAGAGGGTTGACCTTGAAAGAGGAGTGATGGAAGTCGCCTGGATGGAAGGTCTCTGGGAGAAAGAAGATGAGATTTGATATTTTAACCCTCTTTCCAAATATGTTTTCTTCACCTTTTCAGGAGAGTATCCTTGGAAAGGCGATCACTAAAGGACTCATCCAGGTGAGAGTGATTAATCTTCGAGAATTTAGCCTTGAACCCCATCAGGTGGTGGACGATGCCCCTTATGGTGGGGGACCGGGAATGGTGATGAAGGTCGAACCGATTGCCCGGGCCATTGAGTGGATCAAATCAGAGGATCCCTCTGCATGGACGATCTATCTCACCCCCCAAGGGAAGACCCTTAATCAGGAGATCGCTCGAAACCTTACCACTCGAGCGCATCTTGTGCTTCTCTGCGGTCGGTATGAAGGAGTCGATGAGAGAGTCAGGGAGCTTTTTATTGATGAGGAAATCTCCATCGGAGACTATATATTAACAGGAGGGGAGTTTGCGGCCATGGTATTGGTGGATGTGATCTCAAGGCTTCTCCCAGGGGTCTTAGGCTCGGATCGGTCTGCCCTTGAAGATTCCTTTTCCCAATCCCTTTTAGAATATCCCCAGTATACTCGACCGGCCAACTTCAGGGGTCACTCCGTTCCAGAAATCCTTCTCTCAGGCAATCACTCCGCAATCTCTCGATGGAGAAGAAAAGAGGCTCTCAAACGGACGTACCTAAGAAGACCAGACCTTTTAGAGAAAGCCAATCTTTCCCAAGAAGATTTGGTGCTTCTGGAAGAGATTCAAAAAGAAGTGAAAAAAGATAAAAAAGATGAGGGGAGCTAAGAATCTCTATATCGGATTGATTCACTACCCTGTTTATAACAGGAGAAGAGAAATCGTAGCGACCGCTGTGACCAGTCTGGATATTCATGATTTAGCCCGGTGTGCAAGAACCTTTGATCTGCCAGGGTTTTTTGTGATTACCCCACTGGAGAGTCAGATCCAATTGGTGGAGAGAATGATTCGTTTTTGGTTGGAAGGGGAAGGGGCCAACTATAATCCGACCCGAAAGGAGGCCCTCTCTCTCATTCAGGTGTCTCGAAGTATTGAAGAAGCGGAACAAAGGATCCTTCAGCTCTGGGGAAAAAGACCCAAATGGATCGCTACCGGGGCCTCCTATTCTTCTATTGCCATTGGTTTTGAGGAAGCAAGAAAACTGCTAAGAGATCAGGACACCCCTTATTTTCTTCTCTTCGGGACCGGATGGGGATTAATCCAAGAGGTCAAAGACCATTCTGATTATCTATTGGCACCCATTGAAGGAAAGGGTTATAATCATTTGTCGGTTCGGGCAGCCGCGGCGATCATTCTTGATCGTTTATTAAGTCATCGTTAAGAAAAAGAAGGGAGAAGAAGATGGATCCGCTGGAGATGGTTGAAAGAGAACATTTAAGAACCGATTTGCCTGACTTCAGAGTCGGCGACACCATTCGTGTCCATGTAAAGATTATTGAAGGGGATAAGGAGCGGATACAACCCTTTGAAGGGGTGGTGATTCAGAAAAAGGGAGGTGGGGTTCGCTCTACTTTCACGGTGCGAAAGATCTCCTACGGGGTTGGAGTGGAGAGAATCTTTCCCCTTCATTCCCCTCGAATTGACCATATCGATATCATTAGTCGGGGAAAAGTGAGACGCGCTAAACTTTTTTATCTAAGGAACCTAAAAGGGAAAGCGGCTCGTATTCGAGGGGAGAAGAAACAGGAGACTTGATTGAAGGAATGGATTTTTTTGAAACGTTTTACGCCCAAAAGGGTTACCATCGGATTGCAGGAGTGGATGAAGCAGGAAGAGGCCCTTTGGCTGGACCGGTGGTGGCTGCGGCTATTGTTCTCCCCCCTGAAGGAGTGGGAGAACCTTTATTTGATTCTAAAAAGATCTCTCCCAAAAAGAGAGAAAACCTTTATGAACTCATCTGTGCCAAAGCTATAGCCCTGGGCGTCGGAATGGTTCCTCCGGAAGAGATCGATTCTCTCAATATTCTCCAGGCCACTCTAAAAGCAATGGTCCAGGCTGTTGAACTTCTCCCTGTCCCTCCGGATTTTCTTCTGATCGATGGCCCTCATGGTCTCCCTCTTCCTATTCCTCAGAAGGCAATCCCTAAAGGAGATCAACTTTCAAATTTGATTGCTGCGGCCTCCATCGTAGCTAAAGTCACTCGAGATCGGTTAATGCTCCAGTTCCACGAGAGGTATCCCCAGTATAATTTTGCGAAACATAAAGGGTATGGAACTCGAGAACATCGAAAAGCGATCGAAAGGTATGGAATCTGTGAAATTCACCGAAAGACCTTTCGAGGGGTAAAAGAATTCATCCGCTGATTCGGTGCATCGGAATAAAAAAGTTGAAGGAACAGATCGTTGATAAGAAGAGGATCGGGAGGCGAGGGGAAGAGGTGGCCCTTCGTTTTTTAAAAAAGAATGGATATCGGATCCTTGAAAAAAATTATAACTGCAAAATGGGGGAGGTCGATATCATTGCGAGAGAAAAGGATACCCTTGCCTTCATTGAGGTCAAGGCGAGAACCTCCACTGAATTTGGACCCCCTCAACTGGCTGTGGATTTCACCAAACAGAGACAACTCTCAAAGGTTGCCCTCCATTATTTAAAGGAAAAAGGGCTCGAAGAGGTCAAAGCAAGATTCGATGTGGTCTCAGTGATCCTGGGGAGGAAGGGAGAAGAGATTGAACTCATCAGAGATGCCTTCGAACTTCAGTATCCATAACTCCTTTTTACCATAACCCTTTCTAAAAATACGAACATTGACAACTCTTAAAAATTTATTTTATATTTTTATTAACGCTAGGGGAGCTCAAAAGGCTGAGAGTCCTCACTTCGGGTGAGGAGACCCTTTGAACCTGTTTGGGTAATTCCAGCGAAGGGAAGCGGAAAAGAAGTGAAGAAGCCGTAATGTCCCCAATGGAATTACGGCTTTTTTATTTCCCTTCAGGAACTCCCCATTTTTAAGAGGTAAAGAAGAAAAGGAGGAAAAAACTCAATGGATGAAAGGATCATCACACAGGCGATTATTGACCGGTATTTTCAGAAGCTAAAAGAGAATCTCTCAGTGGATGTGGCTGTAGTGGGAGGAGGACCTTCCGGCTTGGTCTGTTCCTACTTCCTTTCCAAAAATGGATACAGAGTGGCCCTCTTCGAAAGAAAACTATCGATTGGAGGTGGAATGTGGGGAGGAGGAATGATGTTTAACGAGATTGTGGTTCAGGAGGAAGGGAAAAGAATTCTCGATGAGTTCGAGATTCGATCTCTTCCTTATGGCGAAGGTTATTACACCGCCGACTCCATCGAGGCTATCTCTACCCTCTGTTCAAAAACCCTAAAAGCAGGGGTGAGCATTTTTAATTTAATCAGTGCAGAAGATCTCATCGTGCGAGAGAATCGAGTCAGCGGCTTAGTGCTGAATTGGACGGCTGTAGAGATGGCCGGTCTTCATGTGGATCCATTAACCATTCACTCTAAATTTGTCGTGGATGCCACAGGTCATGCCACGGAGGTGGTAGCCATTCTTCAAAGAAAGAATGATGTTCGCCTGTTCACAGAGACAGGAAAAATTATGGGAGAAAGATCCTTATGGGCTGAAGCCGCAGAAAGGGACACTCTTCTAAACACAAGGGAGGTCTATCCGGGACTCTTTGTAACAGGGATGGCGGCCAACGCCACGTTTGGGTCTTATCGAATGGGACCCATTTTTGGAGGGATGCTCCTCTCTGGAGAAAAGGCAGCCTCTTTGATCACCCAGGAGTTAAAAAGATGGAAATGAAAAGAATCCTTACCATTGCAGGGTCCGACTCCGGAGGAGGAGCAGGGATTCAGGCCGATCTAAAAACCATTACCCTTCTGGAGGGTTATGGGATGAGCGTGATCACTGCCCTGACCGCCCAGAATACTCTTGGAGTGCAAGCGATTCAAGAAATATCCGCTTCTTTTGTGGCAAAGCAGATGGATTCTGTGCTCTCTGATATTGGCGCCGATGCCATCAAGACCGGGATGCTTCCCAACTGTGAGATAATTGAGGTGGTCGCTAAAAAAATTAAACAATATGGGGCTGAGATCGTGGTCGTGGATCCCGTCATGGTCTCCAAAAATGGGGTTTCTCTCATTCGAAAAGAGGCTCAAAAGGCCCTGATCAAAAATTTAATTCCTCTCGCTCTGATGATTACACCCAATCTCTATGAAGCCTCCCTCCTTACGGGATTCAAAGTGAATTCCCTCGAAGGGATGCGAAAAGCAGCGGTTCGACTATGGGAGCTTGGGGCCAAAAACGTCCTGATCAAAGGGGGTCATTTAAAAGGAGCGGCCATTGATATTCTTTTTGATGGAAAGAATTATGCAGAGATTTCGGCCCCCCGCATAAAGACCAAGAATACCCATGGAACAGGTTGTACCCTTGCCTCCGCGATTGCCACTCTTTTAGCCAGAGGGGAATCTATCCCGGAAGCTGTAAGAAAAGCGAAACTCTTTATCCATCTTGCTATTCAAGCAGGTCTTGATATTGGAAAAGGCAACGGTCCCACCAATCCTTCCGCCTTTCTCCTAAAAGAAATGCAACGTTATCCCGTTCTTCAAGAGTTAAAAAAGGCGATTCAGGTATTGAAAGAGCACCGGATCGGTCATCTGATTCCAGAGGTTTCCTCTAATTTAGGTTATGCCCTTCCTTATGCAGAAGGAATTAGAGAGGTCGCTGCTTTTCCCGGAAGAATCATTCGAGTGGGAGACACCATCACTGTCCTTGGAGATCCGGAATTTGGGGCCTCTCAGCATGTGGCACGGGTCATCCTCACCATCATGAAACGGGACCCTGAGTTCTGCTCTGCGATGAATATCCGATACTCTAAAGAAAATGTAGCAAGGCTGGAGGAGAAAGGCTTTTCAGGAGGGTGTTTTGACCGAAGACTTGAGCCCAAAGAGACTAAGGAAACCGAA
>JBDOIB010000274.1:0-1920 GCA_041082155.1 Thermodesulfobacteriota bacterium
CCTATGACCTTTCCTCCCTCCATTACGATTTTCCCTCTTACCATAGTTAACACAATATCTCCTTGGAACTCTTTCCCATCATAAGGAGTCCAGCCGCATTTGGATATGACATTTTGATTTTCATAAGTTACTTTCCGATTTAAATCGACAAAAATAAGATCTGCATCATAACCAACTTGGAGTTTCCCTTTCTGGCCGAGGAGGCCGTAGATCATAGCAGGACGTTCGCTCCGAAGGTAAACCACATCTTGAAGGGTCAAACGACCTCGACACACTCCGTCGAGCAATACCCTTGTCGTCGTTTCTACTCCAGGAATTCCAAAGGGTGCAATCCAGATGTCTTCAAAACCTTTCTCTTTTTCCAAAAGGGGGTACGGACAGTGATCAGAATTCACCATATCAATGAGTCTCCTTTTTCCGTATTCCCACATCTTTTCCACCTCCTCTCTTTTTCGGGGAGGAGGGGTAAACTTCACCAGAGGCCCTTTTTGAATAATATCTTCATCTGTAAAATAAAGATATTGGGCACATGTTTCGGTATAGATCGGATATCCCTGAGCTCTTGCTAGTGCCATTTTTAGAACAAGGTGAGGTAGACTGGTGTGGGCTACAATCGCCCTTGCTTTTGCTTTATACACAGCGAATAAAAGGGTTTCAACAGCTAACTCCTCAGCTTCTGGAGACCTCCATTCTGAAATAACAGAGAAGTCCATCCTCTGTTCTTTTCTTAGACGTTCTTCATTTTTTTTGAGAATTGAATCCTCCTCACAGTGAAATAATGCTATTCCGTTAAATTGGCGGATTTCATGGAGAATTTCAACAAGATTTCCCGGAAGGAGAGCATCTGCTTCATGAAGTTCACAAGTAAATCCTTTGAATCCAAGAGCTCCAGCTTCCCACATTCCTCTTAACTCTTTCACATTTTTTAGGTTTAAACCTCCTAAGAGTCCAAAGTCTACAACAGAACGTTTTTCTAAGTATCTTTTCTTTTCCATTAATTCGGAGACTCCAAATACAGGAGGAATCGTCCGGTGGTGATCGATGACCATTGTCACACCACCTCGGGCTGCTGCCTTTGTACCTGTAATAAAATCCTCTCTTTCAGGATACCCTGGATCCATCATATGAACATGTGCATCAATGGCCCCCGGTAGAATATAAAGCCCTTTTGCATCCAATATGTTTTCCGGAAGACTTTCTATGGATTGAGTGATTGCAACAATTTTCCCCTCTTTAATATAAATGACTCCTGGATAGATGTGGGTTGAATCGACCAGCCGTCCATTCACAATTACTATATCT
Source organism: Thermodesulfobacteriota bacterium (assembly GCA_041082155.1). Taxonomy (GTDB): domain Bacteria; phylum Desulfobacterota; class BSN033; order BSN033; family UBA1163; genus CALIBK01. The sequence goes on from JBDOIB010000274.1 coordinate 1,303, forward strand.
GCATTCATTCGTAAACACTCCATATAAGAATGTTAAGCTCTTAAAAAATTATAAATGGGATTCAAAAGACATCCTCACTATAAAAGGCACGGGGTTCATTTTAATTCCAAATTGCTTAAGGGCTTCGAGGCTTAGAATTTCTCCTGAGAGGTTGGATTGAAATCTTTCCCTTAAGCTTTTTATGATTTGGTCAATTTTTTCGATATAACGGATTCCTTCGTCCAAAATAAAAATAACTTGATCCTTTGGAATAGGATCGTGCCAGGAGGATAGAAGATATTGAACTGGTGAGACTTTTTTCAATTTCTCGATAGATTGAATAGAGATCTGTGGGTCAATATAAATGGGTGGTGTTCCAGGAGCTGGAATGGCATCTCCTGAAAAGAGAATTCCTTCTTCCTCGTCGTAGAATGATACGGAACCCTTTGAGTGTCCTGGAGTTTCAAAAACGATCAATCGCTTTTCACCATCCCATAAGATGGATTCTCCTTCTTTTAAATTTCGATCCACGAGGGTTGAGTCTTCCACAAGTTCAAAAAAGTTTGAGATTGGCCTTTCGCGATATTGTTCCTCTATATTCTCAATCCAAATTTTTTCATTAGGATGAGCCCCTACAAT
>JBDOIB010000248.1:0-1389 GCA_041082155.1 Thermodesulfobacteriota bacterium
AAGGACACGAAACGAAAGGAAAGGGTTGATCAACTCGTCAAGGAATTAGCGGCAAGATTTCGGGCTCAAAAGGAGATAGAAAAAAAGGCTGATGACCCATGGACTTCCCAACCTATGATCCTCACCTTCGTGGATTTTCAGGAGAAAGGTTGGCTTTCTGAAAGGGATGGATTTTCATCAGTCATGATGAGTCAGCTGGGAGACTATCTCAATGCCTCGGGAAGAGTGAAGGTGGTCGAAAGAATTATCGTTGATCGTCTCTTAGAGGAACTCAATATCGGTTCTTCAGAACTGGCTAATCCAGAGACAGCCCTCAAGTTAGGTCGAGTTCTTGCGGCCAGGTTGATCGGCACCGGTTCCCTGATCTATCTGCCTCAAGGGACTCTCCTCAATCTACGGTTGATTGATACAGAGACTACAGCCATCCCTCAGGTAACCACAAAACAGATTCCTCCCCAGGCTTCTCTTGAAAAGGAACTTTTCCAATTAAATAGGGAGATCTTGAAGACAATTGTCACTAAATATCCTTTAAGGGGTTATATCGTAAAAGTTATGGGTGATCAGGTGATTCTCAATCTGGGCACAAAGCATGGGGTGGTGATTGGAACTAAATTGGAGGTGATCGAGGAAGGAGAGGAGATTCATTATAAGGGCAAAACACTCCGAGGTTCCCTTAGATCGGCTGGTCAATTGGAAATTATTAAGGTGGAACCTGAATACAGTTATGCGAAGATTATCGAGCAAAAAAGAAGCTTCCGGACAGACGATAGGGTCCAAGAGAAAGCTGAAGAAATAGGGTTAAAAGGATTATGAAAAGGATATTTTTTGCAACGATCGTTTTATTAGCTACCCTCTCTCTATTAATCGGATGCGCTTCCACTCCATCAAAAAGTGAGAGGATAGGAACCATTGCGGTGTGGGACTTTGATGATTTGAGCCTGGAAAAGGGAATTCAGCCCTCTCTTGGTGAAGTGCTTTCGAGCCAGATCATCGAGGTTCTTAAGGGGAAGGGAGATTATGTGGTGGTGGAGAGACAACGCCTCCTTCTCGCCCTTGAAGAGCTTCGCCTCGGGACGAGTGAGTTAGTCGATGAGAACACCCGATTGAGACTCGGTAGGATGCTTGGGGCTAAGTGGATGGTGTTTGGAGGATATCAAATCATCGGGGACCAAATGCGTCTGGATTTAAGGCTTGTTGAGGTTGAGACCGGAAAGGTCAAAAAGGCAATTCAAAAAATGTCCTCTGCCACTAATGTAGAGGAATGGATCGAAGCTGCCCGAAAGGCAGCGGAAGAGCTCTAATTTTAAAATTTTCCTGTGACCATCAGTCCAGCCGAAAATCCTTTATAATGGCGTTCACTGAGGGTTCTGGCGCTTTCCGGGAAGTAAT
>JBDOIB010000254.1:0-1941 GCA_041082155.1 Thermodesulfobacteriota bacterium
TTTAGCAGGCATATCACAAACGAGTAAGGAATGGAGAATACAGTTTTCATTATATAAATCCCTGATCATGATAGCCTTCCCTTCGATTGTATAAGGAGGGTATCCTCCTAAAATCTCTTTGGCTGGAGGCCAAGCCCTCCTATGACATGCTCCTCTTGGACTGACTGCATAGGATAGTCCGGATCCAAAAGCTCCTCGAGGTTCATAGGCAGGGAATTCAAGTCCCTTGACATGCATCGCAAATCGTTCAGAATCCTTCCCAATCTCTTGGGACAATCGTTTTACTCCTTCAGCCATCCGATCTCCAAATCCTTGACGGAATGCTATTTTTTTTATCGCTTCGAGACAATTTGCTTCGTCCCCAAAACGAATTTCAAACCCTTCTGTTTCTTTTGGGGAAATTAATCCCCTTTGAAAACATTCCATTACAAAACCGATTACATTTCCAGTAGAAATGGTATCTATCCCGAGTTGATCGCAGAGGCGATTAGCTTGAATGATGGTAGGAAGGGAGTCAATCAGGAGATTAGAACCAAACATTCCAAGAGTCTCATATTCTGGCCCTTCAAGTGTTATTCCTTGATAGGGGCCCTCTGAGACTCGAGTTTCGAAACTGCAATGAGTAAAGCAAGAAACACAAGCCTTGTATCGGATGATGTTCTTGGAAACACCTATGGAGTCAATCTTCCCCAAAGCCTTTTCCCATGTTCCATATTGAAAATTCTTTGTAGGAAGAATCCCTCCGGCGTGAGTAATATTAAGAGTGAGAGGGGTTCCATATTTCATCCTCGCCTGAGCTACGGGACTTTTTTGAGCTCTTTGATAATATTCCCTATTGAGTTCGATCATCTTCCGGCGATTATGGATCTCAATATTTTTTGTTCCTTTAACAATAATAGCTTTCAGATTTTTTGAACCCATCACCGCCCCCACTCCTCCCCTCCCGGCTTGTCGGTAGAAATCACTATTGATCGAAGCGAATCGGACTAACTTCTCTCCTGCAGGCCCAATAGAGGAAACCCCAATGGAATTATCACCCTCCATTTCTTTCAGCTTCATTTCTGTTTCAAAACTATCTTTCCCCCAAAAATTTTTTGCCTCTCTAAGCTCCGCTCCCTTTTCATCAATTCTCAAATAACAAGGAGAGTTTGATTTTCCTCTAATGATAAATCCATCATAGCCTGCCTTTTTTAACTCTAACGAGATTCTTCCACTAGAGTAACTATCACACCAGCCATGGGTAAGGGGAGATTTCGTGATAACAACAAATTTAGAAGATCCTGTAGCAAAAGTTCCGGTTAGAGGACCGGTGAGAAATAAAAGAAGATTATCTGGGGATAATGGATCCGTTTGGGGAGGAAGCATATGGTAAAGAATCCGAATTCCTAATCCCCTGCCCCCTATATATTTTTCATAAAGGCTTGTAGGGACTGTTAATACTTTACTTTTTCCTGAGTTTAGATCGATTTCAAGCAATCTTCCCCATACGCCTTTCATGGCTTCTCCTCTTATTCTTTTCCTTTATCAACCCAGCCATTCTCTTATAAATCTCCATCACCACGGTTGCATCCTCTCTGTCCCAACCATTATAATGGGCCTTTAATAAGAATTGTTGATAAAGAGCCCCCATTGGTAAGACTACTCCCAATCGTTTAGCCATCTCCAAGGAGAGAGTTAAATCTTTATTTGCCATGGAGACTGGACCTTTTGGAGAGAAATCTCCTGCTATCATATCTTTCCCCCTAGATAGAAGAAGATCACTCGATGCTGCCCCGGAGATGATCACTTCATAAAGAATTTCTGGATTAAGACCGGCCTTTAAACCTAAGACCAATCCTTCAATCGCTGCCGCTTGATTTAGAAAAAGGATATGATTTACTACGAGCTTTAACATAGCAGCCTGTCCCATTTCTCCCACATACACAGTTTTTTTCCCGATTT
>JBDOIB010000276.1:0-2037 GCA_041082155.1 Thermodesulfobacteriota bacterium
AGGGCTTTCCTTTTCACGTTCCATCCAGAAATGCTTCCTTAAAATCCCCTGTAAAATCAAGAGCTAAAACTTTAATTGGATTTCCTCATGGAGGAATCAGAAAAGGAGAACCCTATGGCTCAAAAAGATTATCGTCCCATGTGGAAAGAATTGGGTTTAAATCTTGAAGGACACGATCAGCTTCTCAATGTCCTGGGACAAGCTTACAAAGACATCTATATGAGACAGGAAAACCGCCCTAAGGGAATGCAGTATTTTGATTTTGTTATCTCTGAAGCCCATGGTCTAAGAATTGAAGAACTCATAAAGACTAAAAAGAAAGGGAATAAGGTCATTGGAACATTTTGCGTTTATGTTCCAGAAGAATTGATTTTATCAGTAGGAGCGACCTGTGTAGGTCTCTGCGCAGGGGCTGAGATTGGTATAGATGAAGCAGAAAAAGTTCTTCCAAGAAATACCTGTGCCTTGATCAAATCGTTTATGGGGTTTAAACTGGCCGGTCTCTGTCCTTATATTCAGGCAAGTGATCTGGTCGTAGGGGAAACGACCTGTGACGGAAAGAAAAAGGCTTATGAGATTCTCAATGATTATAAAGAAACCTACGTCATGGAAATCCCCCAGATGAAGACCGAACGGGATCGAATGCTCTGGAAGGGAGAAATTATCCAGTTTAAAGAAAAAGTCGAGCAACTGAGCGGCAGGAAAATTACAGCCGAAAACCTTAAAGAAGGCATCAAGATCGCCAACGATAAACGGAGAGCCCTGCAGAGATTGAGTTCATTAAGAAAGGCGATTCCTTCCCCTATTTCAGGCCTGGATGCCCTTTTGGTCAACCAGATTGCCTTTTATGATGATCCTTTTCGATTCACGAAGAGTGTCAATGACCTCTGTGATGAAATCGAAGAACGTGTGAAGAAAGGGATTGGTGTCACTGAGAAGAGTACTTCGAGAATTTTAGTTTCGGGATCCCCAATGGCGGTCCCTAACTGGAAAATACCGTGGATTATCGAAACAAGTAGGGCCATTGTTGTGGCTGAGGAGTCCTGTGTCGGAGAGCGAAGCACAAGAGATCTGGTGGATGAGAACGGAAAGACGCTCGACGAGATGATCGATGCCATTACGGACCGATATATGAAGATTGATTGCGCCTGTTTTACTCCAAATGTGGAACGCATACACCATATTCTCGAACTTGTCGAAGAATTTAAAGCAGATGGGGTCATTCACTACAGCATTCAATTTTGCACCCCTTACACTGTGGAGGCTTACAAAGTCGAAAAAGCCCTCCAGGAGAAGGGAATTCCAATGCTCAAGATCGAAACCGATTACGGCATGGAGGATGTGGGACAGCTAAAAACAAGAATTGAAGCGTTTCTGGAGATGGTGAAAAGATAAGATGAAAGCAGCAGGAATCGACATCGGTTCAAGGACCATCAAATTAGTGGTGGTAGAGGATGGGAAAATCATCCATTCATCAATGGCTGACACCACCCATGATCCTCTCGAGCAATGCAATAAACTCATGATTCAGACTTCTTTTGATAGGATTTTAGCCACAGGTTATGGAAGGCATTTTTTTGAGACTCATTTTGATGCTCCTACGGTTACAGAGATCAAGGCTTTTGCAAGGGGAGCAAAAGCGTTATTTCCAACTTGTCGGACTATCTTGGACATCGGAGGTCAGGATACGAAGGCAATTGCGCTGGATGAAAAGGGGAATGTCTCCAAATTTGAAATGAATGACCGGTGTGCGGCTGGAACTGGAATGTTTTTGGAAGTGATCGCCAAGACACTTGGATACGGTCTGGAAGAGTTTGGGGAAGCCGCATTAAGAGCGAATGGCAATATTCAGATCAACAGCATGTGCACGGTATTCGCTCAATCGGAAGTGACCTCTCTACTGGCAAGGAGACAGAAGCGGGAAGACATTGCCCGGGGGATTCATATGGCGATTCTCAATCGAACCCTTTCGCTTTTGAAACGGGTTTCTACGAGGCCCGATATTGTCTTCGCAGGAGGTGTTGCCAGAAATCCTTG
>JBDOIB010000283.1:0-5286 GCA_041082155.1 Thermodesulfobacteriota bacterium
ACATCCCCCAAGGACAATTAAATCCGCTATTGAAACCTTCTTATTGTTTCTTTGAGTGGTGTTAAACTCCTGCTGGATCTTTTCATAAATCGAAAGAATTTTAGTCAACTCCTCTGGATGATTGACTTCCCAGTCTTTTTGAGGAGCAAGACGAATCCGCGCCCCATTGGCCCCGCCCCTTCTGTCGGAGTCCCGGTACGTGGAGGCGGAGGACCAGGCGGTGTAAACTAACTGAGAAATACTTAACCCAGAGCCTAAAATTTTCTCTTTGAGGAATTGAACATCCTTCTCATCAATCAATTCATAATCCCGCCGAGGCAAGGGATCCTGCCAGATGAAAACCTCCTCCGGGACTTCAGGTCCGAAATAACAATCCCGAGGACCTAAGTCACGATGGACGAGCTTGAACCAGGCCTTAGCAAAGGCTTCTTCAAACTCCTTGGGATTTTCAAGAAAACGCTTTGCGATTTTTGCATACTCCGGATCAAATCTAAAAGCAAGATCTGCAGTCAGCATTGTCGGAGGATGCTTTTTATTTGGGTCATGAGCATCAGGAATGATCGGGGGAGCATTTTTAGCCACCCATTGATGCTTCCCGGCAGGGCTTTTCGTCAATTCCCATTCATAATGAAATAAAAATTGTAAGTAAGCTATACCAAATTTGGTGGGTGTGGAAGACCAGGTCACCTCAAACCCAGAGGTAAAGGTATCGGGTCCCTTTCCACTCTTATAACTATTTTTCCAACCGAGTCCTTGTTGTTCAATTGGAGAGGAGTCTGGATCAGGACCCACAAAGCTATCCGGGCATGCCCCGTGGCACTTACCAAAAGCATGGCCTCCTGCCACTAAAGCCACAGTCTCTTCATCGTTCATCCCCATCCGGGTAAAGGCCACTCGAATCTGTTTTGCCGATCCAATAGGATCGGGGTTTCCTTCTGGTCCCTCTGGATTCACATAAATCAGTCCCATTTCTGTTGCAGCAAAGGGTTTTTCAAGCTCTCCTTCTTTAAAACGCTCCCTTCCGGTTAACATTTCTTGCTCAGGCCCCCAGTCCGTACCCTCATCAGGCTCCCATATATCCTCTCTCCCGCCTCCAAAGCCGATGGTTCTAACTCCCATGTGCTCCAGGGCCACATTGCCTGCCAAGATAATCAGATCCGCCCAGGAAATCTTACGTCCGTATTTTTGTTTGATAGGCCAAAGCAGACGAATGGCTTTGTCAAGACTGATGTTGTCAGGCCAGTCAATCCTCGGAGGAAAACGAAGATCGCCTGTTCTTGCACCACCTCGACCATCGTAGATCCTGTAACTCCCTGCGCTGTGCCATGCCATACGGATAAATAAGGGACCATAATGACCGAAGTCAGCAGGCCACCAATCCTGTGACTTTGTCATAAGTTCCTTCAGATCTTCTTTGACCTCGGAAAGATTCAAACTCTCAAACTCTTTAGGGTAGTTATAATCTGTCCCGTAGGGATTCGAATCCGGGCCATTCTGACGGAGAACCTTCAGATTGAGCCGATTGGGCCACCAATCCGTGATCCATCTTTTTTTGATATTTCCACTTTTTTGTTCCATCTCATACCTCCTCAGTGGGTTTTATTTAAATTGTGAGATTTCTTTTTATAAAAAATTTCGAAAATTACTCGAGAGGTTTATTTAAAATTAGAATTTAAACTAATTAATAATTATTATTAAATAAAACCTAACATAATTTAAAATAAAAAGTCAACAAAAAAGAGCGTCTCACCATAATCTCTTGGCAAACTCCGGATACTCATCTCCTCTTTCCTCTGATCAGTCTCTCAATGGAGCGCACCTCCACTCCCTCCGGAACAACCCATTGGAAAGCATTCTCCGAAAGCAAGGGATTTAGGGCAATCTCTTTTAATCTAAGTTCAATCCGGGTTTCCTTTTCAGGCCATTCAATCCAGATTCGATGGGGGATCTCCCCGCTTTCGGTTTTCTCCGAGGAGACTCGAATCTCTCCTGCTTTCTGAAGGAGATCCTCCAATTTTGATATCTCTCCCACATAAGCCTTTCTTTGGGGAGGAATCAGAAGAAAGAATTCCCCCTCTCGATAGAGGGCATCAAAAAGTCCCATCCCTAAAAGATGATAACCAAGGAGCCGGAGTCTATCTGGTTTTTGATAAAAAAGAAAACCGTTGAGAACAAAATTCATCTCTTCCCCATCCCGTATCGTATCAATTCGGATGGAAGTCCTTGCCTGAAGAGTTTCCACAGAAGAAAAATGATCCAAGAATTGATAAAGGGGATTAACAAACCGAGGCTTCTCAGGAACGACCTCTACTTTTTTGGGACAACCCCAGAGGAAAAAAGATGTAATTAAACACAAGAGTAAGAAAAAATAATTTTTTTTCATCTTCGATTCACCTCTACGACCGCCCCCTCTCCTTGGGCGAGTCCCCCGCAGATCGAGGCCACTCCTATTCCCTCGCCTCTTCTCCTCAACTCATAGATCAGGGTCATCAAAATCCTTCCACCACTGGCGCCAACCGGGTGGCCTATGGCAATCGCTCCCCCGTTGACGTTGGTCTTTTCTAAGATCGCTTTCATCTTCTTCGGATCTCCTCCAGAAAGGATTTTTGCACTGACCAGAGGCATCGCCGCAAAGGCCTCGTTGATCTCAATGAGGTCTATCTGGTCAATAGAAAGATGGGCTTTCTCCAAGACCTTCTGAATAGTAAACCCTGGAATGGCAGCAATCAATCTTGGGTTTGTTGCGGTAGGAATCATCGAAACGATTCTGGCTAAAGGTTTAAGCCCTTTCTCTCTTGCCTTCCTTTCACTCATGATGAGAATGGCTGTGGCCCCTGTGTCCAGCCCAGGTGCATTTCCTGCGGTCACCGTGGGGCTTCCATACACGGTGGGAAGTTTGGCAAGTTTCTCAAGAGTCGTATCTGGTTTTGGAAACTCGTCCTTCTCAAGAATGATTGGAGGGCCTTTCTTTTGAGGAATCTCAACTCGCATCAGTTCCTCACCGATCTTAAACTTTCCTTCCTGAAAGGCCCTTGCATACCTCATCTGACTTTCATAAGCCCACCGATCCTGATCCTCCCGAGTCACACCATATTCCAAGGCCACTTCTCCAGCATCGACTGAGACGGGATTAAACCCTTTGTAACCCAACTCATAGAGACCGTCCCATATCTGAATGTTTCCTAATCTTCTTCCCCAGCGAACATCAGGGGGAATGACATAGGGGGTTCTGCTCATATTGTCAGCCCCTACAGCCAAGGCGATGTCAATTTCACCGGCTCGAATTGCCCGGTATCCGAATCGAAGAGCAGTCATAGAGGAACAGCAGGCTCGATCCAGTGTAATTGAGATGGATTCGCCAGGCATTCCGGCTTTAAGGGTCGCTTGCCTTGCCGGAACATCTGTCTCCAACGCTGCCTCCCCGATCACTGCGGTTCCATAATAGGTCTCTTCTACTTCCTCTCCCTTCACGTTTACCCTTTGAAGAACCTCCCGGATGACCATTGCCCCCAATTCGATGGACGGAATGTCTTTTAAGACCCCTCCAAACTTTCCAAAAGGAGTCCGAACCGCACTCACCACCCAAACCTCCTGTTCTCCCATCATCTCCTCCTTTGCCACTATATTTATGAAATGGATGGTTAGAGCTCAAATCATTTCCAGCCTTCACCGATGGATTTTATTAGAAATAAAGATTGACAGCCTTTTCTTTTAGATATAAATTTTACAATATCCATTTTAACTCTTTATTTCGTGGAGGGAAATGATGAAGACACTCTCCATAATGATATTTGTTTTGGTTATGGTGATGCTATTTACTCTCCCTGATCATACCCGATCTTCAAATGCTACGCCAGAGGATAAAATTCTCACTGCCTCAGGAATTGACCCTTGGGTTCCGAACCCTCTGGTTGGAGAACATAAGTGGAAAAAATTCTTCAGCGATGAAAAATTTACCGAGTCCAAAAAAGCCGAGACCATCTGGTATTATGATTCAAAGACAGAAATTAAACCGAAAGGTGAAAAGTTAAATCTAAAAGGGCAACCTTTATTATTAGAAGGGGCTACTCTGGTATGGGTAAAATCGGTCGATTTAAAAAATAATAGAACGAATTATCTCTTTTACGCCCTCTGGCCAGAGAAGAAGGCTGCCCTGTTCTTCGGAATTTTCGAAAAAGAAGATAGAACAAAATCTTTCGAAGAGATCGGGGAAATGGAGGAGGTCTCCAAAATGGCCCCTGGTCTGGAAAGAGAAGTCCTCGAAAATCTGATAAACGCTGTTTTCAGACCCTGGTGGAAGATTCTCTAATTCTATTCTTCTCTTTCAAAGATAGCTGCAATCCCCAATCCCCCACCTCCACAGATTGTCTCCAAACCAAAATGAGCATTACGCCTTCGCATCTCATAAAGCAGTGTCACCAGTACCCTTGTGCCCGTACAGGCAATAGGATGACCCAGAGAGATCCCTGATCCATTCACATTGATTCGAGAATAATCCTTCTCCGTAAGCCCCATCTCCTTTATATCTGCCAGCACCTGAGCCGCAAAGGCCTCCTGAATCTCAATCAAATCCATTTGATCGAGTGTAAGATCTGCCTTCCGAAGAACCTGAGCAACAGCCTTTGGAACCGTCTTATACGTCCTCCTTGGATCATCCCCCACAACTGAAAAAGCCCTGAGCTTGGCCAGTGGCTTAACCCCAAGCTTTCGAGCCTTCTCCCTTGAAACAACCACCACCGCTGCCGCTCCATCATTCTCCGAAGACGAATTCCCAGCCGTACACACCCCTCCCAAAACCGGCTTCAGCTGAGCCAGTTTTTCCAATGTCGTATCTGGTCTCGGACCCTCATCTCGATCTATTAATACTACATCCTTCTCACCCTTGGGCACCGAAACCGGAATAATCTCCTCCCGGAACCGACCCTCCTCCATCGCCCGACAGGCCTTCTGATGACTCCAAAAGGCCCAGAGATCACACTCCTGCCTCGATATCCCCTCCTCCTTCGCCGCCGTCTCAGCCCATGACATCATCGCCGGAAGAGCCCCATAGCGTTCTATTGGCTGACTCATCACCCTCGCCCTTTGAATCCGATCATAAAGAGGAATTCCCCAGAGAGATAAATCCCCATGCCCCCGGGGCATCCCCCTCTTCCCTCCTATCCCCCACTTGATCTCCCCTGGAAGATAAAACTCCGCATTGCTCATACTCTCCACCCCACCCGCCACCACCACCTCCGAATTCCCCGAACAAATCTCCATCGCCCCAAAACAGACCACATCCAGACC
>JBDOIB010000320.1:0-1630 GCA_041082155.1 Thermodesulfobacteriota bacterium
AAAGGATGATTTTGACCTTAGAATATTCAAGATAGATCACGGGGAGACGAAAAATTTGGGCGAGATATTATCAGAATTTGGGCCGGAGCTGGAAAAGGAAGAAGAAGGAGAGATTGAATTTTCTGAAGAACTTCTTGAATGCCATAACTATATCGTTTTGTTTTTTGACAATGAGGTTGATTGGCTTCAGGCGCAGACGCTTTTTGAATTAAAGCCGGTGAAGCCGCTTCACTGGAAAGAAAATTTTAAGTCAAGGGGGATAGGTCGAGTCATAAACGGAGCGAAGGCCCTTGAGATGTTAAGAAAGAAAATGAGGGATTTAAAGTGAGAATATCGGTTTGTTCGCCAAGTTACAGAAGGCCAGAGGGAGTATTAACGCTGAAGTATTTGCCTTTTGCGAAAATCTATGTGGCTCCGGAGGAAGCGGAGGAATACAGGCGTTTCAATCCAAGGGCGACAATTGTTGTCTGTCCTGAAGGGGTTCAGGGAAGCCTTTGCAGGGTGAGGAATTATATTCTGGACCAAGAGTTTAAGAAGGGGGCGGATATTGTGGTTCTTTTGGATGATGACCTGAAAGGAATTTATTACTGGGAGAAATGCGAGCGACAGGAAATAACAGCAGATGAATTCTTATGGTTTATTGAGAAATATTCGATTCTGGCGATGGAGCTAGGAGCAAAATTTTGGGGAGTGAACCTGAGTCAGGATAAACAGCTATATCGGGAACATACTCCTTTTTCAACGGTTTCGCCGATTTGCGGGCCATTTCAGGTATTTTTGAAGGATTGCGATATCCGATATGACGAAAGATTGCCGCTGAAGGAAGATTATGACCTTTCGCTTCAGCATTTAAACAGATATCGAAAGATTTTGAGATTGAACAAATTTTTCTATATCTGCAAGCAGTCGGAACAGAAAGGGGGATGTGCGGCCTATCGGAATATTGAAAGAGAAAAGGAACAGCTGTCTTTATTAAGAAAAAAATGGGGGTCAAGAATTGTGAGGGTAGATCGAAACAGGAGAAGTCACAATCTGTCGAAAGAAAAAATGGTGATTGATTACAATCCGGTGATTCATGTGCCGATTAAGGGAGTCTGAGGTTAAGAAATGAAACTCAAGGTTATGGGGCTGAAAAATAAGGTAAGAATTGAGGATGTGAATCTGGAGCAGGTGGAGATTATTGCCAGCCTGGGCCTTACGGATGAGGAAATAGCGGTAATACTCGGAATCAGCCCCAGGACGCTGAATTACTGGAAGAAAAATCCTGCCTTCAAAAATGCCTTAAAAAGAGGGAAGCTCAAGGCCGATTTTCAAATAACTAAAAGTTTATATGAGAAGGCGAAAGCTGGAGATACAACGGCGATTATTTTCTGGCTGAAGAATCGGCGGCCGGATCTCTGGAGAGATCGCCAGCAGGTGGAGCATTCGGGAGAGGTCGGAATCAAGATAACGGCCGAAGATATCTGGAGGGCGAAAAAAGAATTGGAGAAAGAAGGGAAACTTAAATGATGGGGATTGAGGTTCAGGTTCAGGACAGGGAAAGAGAGAAAAACAGATTGATCAAGGAATGGTTTAAATGTGAGCAGGATCCTTTTTATTTCGCAACGACCTATCTCTGGACGCTGGATGT
>JBDOIB010000334.1:0-1189 GCA_041082155.1 Thermodesulfobacteriota bacterium
TGTTTTTGTCCCCTATCAGCGTCTTCTTCATTTCCTCGTATTTCTCGTGATATTCCTTGAGCCAGAGAAATTCCTTCAGCACCTCTTCTTCCGAAGGGGGGATCTCCATAAACTCGGTTGCCTTCAGCGGCTGGCAGAGATGAGCGAAATCGCACATTCCACAGATGCTTGGATCATAGGGAATCGGCGCGGGGTATTCTTTTCGTTCGCAGTAATCGTTGACCTTCCGAATCCTTGCGGAATCGTGAACCCAGAGCTCTTCATCCCTCTCAATCGGGATTATCTTCGGCCTCTTTCCAAAAGTATCCAGAATGAAGAAGCCAAAGGGATAATCGGCCGCGAATAAATAGGCATTCAGTTGACTCGTATATCCGCGGATCCACCACTTCCGATGATTCCGGATATCATCAATGCTCTTTATGTCCCACCACTGAGGATTGATGGATTTGATCTCAACGGGAGCTTCCTTGTATCCCCGGACCGGCCTTGGCAGGGGGATGATTCCGTCTATCTTGCCCCTAAGTCGCAGATCTTCAAGATGGTAATATCTCTGAGAAAGGATCAGCTCAAATCCGATATCCCCGAGTTTTTTCTTGACCAGCCATTCCCGTTCATTGCCCTCTTCGAGCCTGTACTCGGCTGCTATATCCGGCATTTTTCTCTGTTTCCAATCAAGTCTCGCATGAACGAGAAACTTCAGACAGGGATGGCCGATTTCAGAGGCGTAGTTCCGGTCGCTTCTGTCCCTCGGCTACTCTTCATCCCTTTTAACCTGCCGGGCAGCATCCAGCCTGGCGGTAATTTCATTTGCCGCGTCTTGAAGTTCCTGATAGGTCGAGCTGAAAGACTTCGGAATGGTAATCAGTTCTGTCTCCATCATTTCTGCCCCTCCTGGAAAAGAGAGCCAGGCTCAGCCTCATCACCGGCAACGTTCTGAAGCTCAGCTTTTTCAACTTCGGGTTCCGCCTCAACGATTTCTTCTTTCCTGACTTCAAATGCCTCGGATTCCTGGCCTCTTTCAGCCTGCCTCATAATCTCGGCGATGTTGACTGGTTCAAGCTCATTACGATATCCGTAGACCGTCACCGTTGCGATTGCACCTTGGCTGGTCCCACTCTGAGCGGTTTCCTTATTTTTCTTTTCATCCGGGACGTAAACCTGAGTAATGCCAATTGCGGGATGATCCTTG
>JBDOIB010000373.1:0-15626 GCA_041082155.1 Thermodesulfobacteriota bacterium
TAATCCTGATGAAACCTCTCACGGCCATTCTCCCATATGATCCAGATCCTTTATGGAATAAGACGCTTGATGCTCTTTCAAATTCCCCGCTGATAGATTCCGTTCTGATTTTTCATTCGGAGCCCTTTCCAATCCAAAACCCGAAAGTTAAGCTTCTTTCTACCCAGCCCATCGGTTCAGGAGAAACCTTTCTAAAGATTCTCCATTCGATCCGAACAGACTATATCCTCTTTATTTCTGAACCCCGAATTATTTGTTTTGAATCCCAAGCCCTGGAGAAATTTATAGAAAAGGCTCAGGAAAGTAAATCCGGGATGGTCTATTCAGATTTTTATGAACAAAAGGGAGAAAGAAAAATTTACCACCCCCTGAATGATTACCAGCTTGGCAGTGTGAGGGACGAGTTTGACTTTGGACCCATCATTCTCCTTTCGGCCCCTGCCATTAAAAAAGTATTAAAAAAATATGGCCTCCTTTTAGAAACAGAATATGGAGCTCTTTACGATCTAAGACTCAAAATTTCAATTGACCATCCGATTGATCACATTAGAGAACCTCTCTATACCGTTTACCAAAAGAAAGCCCTCTCACAGGAGGAAAAACGTTTTTCTTACCTCGACCTTAAGAATCAAAGGAGACAGAAGGAACTGGAGAAAATCTTTACGGATTACCTTAAAAAGATTGGAGCCTATATTCCTCCGGAGGCTCTTAAGCAGGTCAGACCGGCCCTCCTCTCTTATCCCGTGGAAGCCTCTGTGATCATCCCTGTTCGGAATCGAAAGGACACTATAGCTGAGGCCGTGGAAAGTGCTCTTTCTCAAAAGACGGATTTTCCTTTTAATCTCTTAGTGATAGATAATCACTCAATGGATGGAACCACGACCATCCTTTCCCATCTGGCCAAGAAGGATTCCCGGATCATTCATCTTATTCCAAAAAGAACGGATCTCGGGATCGGGGGTTGCTGGAATGAGGCCCTTTCTCATCCAGCCTGTGGGCGATATGCCATCCAGCTGGATTCGGATGATCTTTATTCTACGCCTCATACTCTTCAAACCCTGCTCGATAAATTCAAAAGTGGAAACTTTGCGATGGTCATCGGTTCGTATACTCTGGTTGATTCAGACCTTAGAGAGATTCCTCCGGGACTGATCGATCATCGTGAATGGACAGATGAGAACGGCCATAATAATCTCCTGCGGGTCAATGGACTCGGGGCTCCGAGGAGCTTCGATACCTCTATCTTGCGAAGCATTGGATTCCCCAATCTGAGCTACGGGGAGGATTATGCGGTAGGTCTGAGACTCTCCCGTGAATTTCGAATCGGTCGAATCTATGAAAGCCTCTATCTCTGTCGAAGATGGTCGGGAAATAGTGATGCTAATCTTTCCCTCAAAGAGGCCAATCAGAAGGATGCCCTCAAGGATAGGATTCGCACAGAAGAGATTGAGGCCCGTCAGAAGTTAAACCGAGCTAAAGATTAGTGGGCTGAATCAAAGTTTATTCATTTTTACCCGGGCCACTCTTATCCCTAAACTATCACGGCTCTTCATTAAGTACTGATAAAGGGTCTCTTTGGAGAGAGCGACTTTTCCATCTTTCTCAGATGCATGAAGAAGGTGAATTCGGTTCCTTATCTTTGCAGCAAAGCCCACATGCTGGATATCGAGTCCTTCCTTCTGGGTCACAATCGCTATAATATCTCCTTCCTGGATCCGAGATTCAATTCTGGGAAGATTCTCTTTGGGGATGAGGAAAAAAGGTTTGGCGCTGATCTTCTTCTCGATCGCCTTCATTCTGTAAAAATTCTCTCGATGTCTGAGGGAAGGATAGAGGGTAAGATGATCCGTCATAAAATGAATCGACTTTCGAAGGGGTCTTCCTCCCAACTCCTTGCTTACCTCCTTTAGAACACCCTTCCTCTCATTGTCTTTCATCCATTCTGAAAAATAATGAAGCCTCGAGAGATATCCCTGAATCCTCCCCCCTCGATATCTAATTCGCCGAAGGATATTCTTAAATTTTTCGAAAGATCTGTGCTTGGAGAACAAGACATACAGAAGGGCCAAACTATTTTCGACGAAGGTCACACAGTCTTGCTCTCTTAAATTCACGACCAAATGCTCCCGACCTCCTTTTCTAAGGACATCCCTTCGGTATGGAAAACCTATGAAGAATCTTCCGATGGCCATCAACATTTTTTGAGGAGAAAGACTGAAATGGGTCTTCTCCTCATAGAGACGAACTATCTCTTTAAAAAGTCTTCTATCCGATTGGATCATTTAAACTTCTTGGGTCTAATCTTCTTTTGAAAATTTGAGGAGGTGGACTAAAAAACTTCCAAAACACACCGCTAATCCTAAGGAAATAAACCCTGAGGAGAAAGAACCTCTCTCTCCAAAAAATCCAATCATCGCCGGAATAACCCCTCCTCCAATTAAAAAACCAATAGGAATGGTAAAGGAAACGGTCAGGTTCTTTATACTTCCCGGGCCAATCTGGGATAGGGCAGAAAAGCCTGCGGGGAAAAAAGAAGTGGCAAGGATCGACTGGACAAAAATGAGGATGACGATCCACCGCCCTTCCGGAACAAGTCCAATCAGTCCGGTTGCAATCCCGGAGGTTAGAAAAACAGCTCTTAAGGTCTTTTTTACCCCTAATCGATCTGTCACCCATCCTGAAACGATTGAGGTTCCAAGGGTTAATACCCTGGATAAGGCAAGTACTGTGTTTGCCCAGGTTCTATCCGTTCCTCTTTCAGAAACAAGATAAAGAGGAATCATAGAATAGGCACCAAAACTGGTTCCGATCCCGAAGGAGAAAAAAAGCACCATCAGCCAGAATGAGGATTCTCTAAAGAGGGTTTGAAGGGTTTTAGGGCGAGGCGCCTCTCCTAAAAAATGGCCTCCTTTTCCTTTAAGATGAAAGAGGATTCCCATGGCCACCGAACCTATCCCGAGGAGGATTAACACCGATTGCCAAGTAAACCAACCCAAAAGGAACTCCACCATTAAAGGGGCAAAGATAAAACCAAGATTTGGCGCCAGCTCATGAATGGCGATGGCTTTTCCCCAATGGCGAGGATGAACCAATGCTGTGAGAGTCGCCATTCCTGAAGGAAGATAAAACCCTGCCCCTACCCCAATAATGAATAGACTGATCCGGAAAGCCCATAGGGATGAACTCAATCCCATGATCAACAGGGTTAGACCCACTATAAAGGATGAAATGATAATCGTCTTTCGATGGGAAAGCCAGGAAGAAATGAAACCCGAAAAGAGAAGGCCGAAACAATATCCAAAGGATACCAGAAAAAAAAGAGAGCCTGCCTCTCTATGGCCTATTTTTAACTCCTCTTCGATAATAGGCATCAGGGGAGAAAAGACGATCCTTGAGAGAAAATTTAAAGAAAAAATCCCAACTAAAAAGAAAAGAGGAGCCACTTGAGAACGAAAAGAGATTTCCTGTGAGGGGATCATCCGGTCAACCCCAATTCGAGAAACCGATCCACAATTCTAATAAACATCTCCACTCCGAAGGGAAGAACATCCTCATCTATATCAAAACGGCTATTATGATAAGGATGAACCACCCCCTTCGATTCATTTCTAATTCCCAACCTGAAAAAGGCACCGGGTACCTTCTCTAAATAAAAGGCAAAATCCTCGGCTCCCATAGAGGGCGGAACCTCTACAATATTCTCCTCTCCTATCCCTTTCGCACAGGCGGAGGCCACGAGTTGAATCATCTCAGGCTCATTGATGAGAACGGGGTATCCATATTCATATTCGAAATCATATCTCATTCCGAAGGTCTGGGTCACTCCCCGGACAGCTTCTTCAATCCTCTTTTTCATCTTCTCCTGGATCTCTGGGGAAAGGGCTCGAACGGTTCCCAAGAGCTCCACTTCATCAGGAATGATATTAAAGGCCGTCCCCCCGCTAACCTTCCCGATGGTAATCACGGCACTTTCCAGAGGGTCGACCTCACGGCTCACGATGGAGTGAATCTGTGTTATGAGATGTCCTGCTGCGAGAATAGGGTCTTTGGCTAAATGGGGAGAGGCGGCATGACCACTCTGACCGATGAGCTTAATGATAAAACGGTCGGCTGAAGCCAGGGCCTTTCCTTTACAAATTCCCACCTTTCCTATCTCGATCTGGGGAAAAACATGGGCTCCAAAGATCGCATCCACCCGCGGGTTTTCGAGCACTCCTTCCTCAACCATTCTTTTCCCTCCCCCGCCCCCTTCTTCTGCCGGCTGGAAGATCCACTTTATATTTCCTTTGATTTGATCTCGGAGAGAAGAAAAAATTCTCGCCACTCCCAGAAGGATGGTCACATGAGCATCATGCCCGCAGGCATGCATCTTCCCTTTAATCTTAGAGGCATAAGGAACCTCGTTGAGTTCCTCGATGGGAAGGGCATCCATATCTGCACGAATCGCAACCGTTTTACCCTGAGATTTTCCCCGAAGAAGTCCAATGACTCCGGTTCCTGCAACTCCTTTTTGAACTTCGAGACCAAATCGCTCAAGCCATTCCGAAATCAAACGAGACGTCTTGACCTCTTCAAAGCCGAGTTCCGGATACATATGAATCTCCCTTCGGATCCCGATCAACCAATCCTTCATCTCATCAATCTTTTCCTTTAAAGATTTTTCCATTCCACTTCTCCTCTTATTTCTTCGATATAAAAGATGCGATCTTTTTCGATAAATTAATCAATTTTAATCGCAAAATCAACTTTTGAATCAATCTTTATTTGACACTTATTTCCATTCTCTCTATAATAAACTCCGATTTCGGAAGAAAAAATAACGGACCATGAAAATTAGGGATGTTTTCAATCGGATTCATTTTTTTAGCGCCATATTGGCGAGTGCCTGTCTTGCTTTCCAGCTTCTCATTATTTCGAGCAATGTCATTATGAGGTATTTCTTTAAATCTGGAATCTCCTGGATGGAAGAAATCTCGAAAGATGTTCTCATGACCGCCTTCACCTTTTTAAGTATGGCGATTGGGGTTAAACTCGACTTGCATATTCATGTTAATCTCTTTCCTCAACGGACGCCTTCATGGATCAATACATTCCTCCTGAAATTAAAATATCTTATCCTTGCCATCATCGGTTTTGTCTTCCTTTATTATGGAACCTTACTGATCATGGGGATTAAAGCAAGAATTGCTTCTATTCCGATTTTGCCCGCTTCCTTGCAATTTGTCATGATCCCTCTGGCTGGTTTTCTAATCATTTTTGATTCCGTGGCAAATCTTTTTAACATGGAAAAGGACGATGGCTATCTGGATCAAAAATTTATGAGTGCCGGAGAAAAGAAATGATCGTGGATCGCGTAGCCATCACTCTTCTGTTGGGAATTTTTGGACTCTTGGTCCTTCTCCGTGTCCCCATTACCTTCTGTTTGGCCATTTCTGCCATCGTCACAGGGATCTATTTAAATGTCCCCTTAGAGGCCATCGTGAAGGTCATGGCCGATGGGGTGATGAATTTCTCTCTTCTGGCCATCCCCTTTTTCATCATTATGGGAGAAATAATGAACGAGGGAGGGATCTCCAGAAGGATTGTCAATTTGGCCAATCTTTTTGTAGGAAGGCTTCCAGGTGGACTTGCCCTTGTTAATGTCTTGGACAGCATGTTCTTTGGAGGGATTTCAGGCTCCGCGGTTGCAGATGTCTCCTCCCTTGGTTCGATCGTCATCCCGATGATGAAGAAGCAAGGTTACGATGAGGAGTTTGCTGTGGGGTTGACCGTTTGCTCGGCCTGCCAGGGAATCATTATCCCACCCAGTCATAATATGATCATCTATGCCTTTGCCGTTGGAACAGCCTCTCAACTTGCGGGGGGAACCTTAATGGTTCTCTCTGTGGGAAAACTCTTTCTGGGAGGCTACATCCCTGGAATTCTCATGGGGATCACGATGCTCATCATTTCATTGATCATCGCCATAAAAAGAAAATATCCAAGAGGGGAAGGCTACACTCTAAAAGAAGCCCTTTACATCCTCTGGGATGGGTTTCTGGCAATGTGTACAGCTCTGATTGTGGTGGGAGGAGTTGTCGTCGGCATCTTTACGGCAACGGAAGCGGCTGCCTTTGCAGTGATCTATGCTTTTATCATCACCTTCTTCGTTTATCGGGAAGTCTCTCTCATTCGGTTCGTAAAGATTCTCTACTCCTCTCTCAAGACATTAGCCATTGTTATGAGTTTGATCGCTGCGGCAAGTGCCTTTGGGCATCTTCTCTCGCGACTTCAGGTTCCAAGGTTGACCACGGAGTGGTTGCTTTCCATTACCGATAATTATTATCTCCTCCTCCTATTGGTGAATATCATGCTCCTGATCTTAGGATGTATTATGGATATGGCTCCTCTGATTCTTATCTGTACGCCTATCCTCTATCCGGTTCTGGTTTTAAAGATGGGAATGGATCCCGTCCACTTTGGGATCATGCTGATTATGAATCTATCGATCGGCCTCTGCACCCCGCCGGTAGGAGCTGCTCTATTTGTTGGAAGTGCGGTGGGTAAAATCCCTATCGAGAGGGCAGCGAAAGGATGCCTCCCATTCTACATTTCCATGCTCATTACTTTATTCCTTGTCACCTATATCCCACCGATTACCATGACCCTCCCAAATCTCCTGATGCCTGGAAAATAAGAAAGGGCAGGAACCGAAAAGCCCCGCCCTTTCCTTAACCTCCGTTAATATCAATGCCTATTGAACAGCTCTTATCTTATTGACCACAGCCATAATCTCGGGAGGTTGTTTATCGTAGAGAGGCTTCATCGCATCCATAAATTTCTTCTTTTCCTGCGGGGTGACCTCTGTAATAATACATCCTTTCTCCCGAACCGTCTTTTCAGCCACTTTTTCATAATCATTCCATAGCTTGATCTGATACGGCTGAGCATCTTTCATCGCTTTCCGAATGATCTCCTGTTCCTCTTTGGATAATTTATCGAAGACCTTTTTGCTTGCAATCATGATCTCAGGAACTCTCGTGTGCTCATCAGTGATAAAATACCTGGCGACCTCATAATGGCTGGTCGAAAGGTAGCTCGGCCAGTTGTTCTCTGCGCCATCAATCACCCCGGTCTTAAGGGCAGAATAGACTTCTCCAAAAGCTAAAGGAGTCGCTACTGCGCCGAGGGCCTCGACCATAGCCACCATCAATGGGGCTTGCTGAACCCGGATCTTCATTCCCTTCAAGTCCGCTACGGTCTTGACCTGCTTCTTTGTATAGAAATTTCTTGAACCGGCCTCAAACCATCCCAACCCAATAAAATTACTCGCCTCAAGCTTCTTGAGGATTTCCTGCCCGATGGGCCCATCTAAGACCTTCCACATATGGGCCTGGTCCCGATAGAGGTAGGGAAGTTGAAGGGCATCCAGATCCCTCACAAAGGCAGAAACAGGAGAAATACTTACACGAGTAAAATCAATGGATCCTAACTGCACCTGTTCGATCACGGCTTTTTCTTCTCCTAACTGTTTACTGTGGTAGACCTCGATGACTATCTTTCCATTCGTCCGCTCTTTGACCAACCTTGCAAATTCATAATCACCCTTTGTGGTGGGGTAATCCTGAGGATGGGTTTCGGCCAGACGTAAGACCTTCTGGGCCCAAACAGAAGTGCCATTTCCACCAAAAAGATATAATCCTAACGCGACCGCAATAAGAAGAATAACAATCCGTTTCATAAAAATGCCTCCTTTCGTTTATCGATTTTTAAAAAATGTTATACAAATTACGCTCGACTGTCAAGACGATGATAGAACTCTGTTCATTTCTTTAAGAAATCTTCCCGAATAGGGCAGAACGTGTCCACGAGCCGTGCCTTCTCACTCAGGAGTTGAATCCCGTGAGGCACATTGGGAGGAACTGCAAACATATCCCCTGGTTCCAATCGGATTGTTTTATCTTTTATGAAAAGATTAACTTCTCCGGAGACCACATAAGAGATCTGTTCATGAGGATGGGAATGAGGTGGATCGGGTTGGGGAGAAGGCCCTCCTTCCAAATCAATGACGACCATCATCAGGTTGGAAAGATAGGTAAGATATCGACTTCTCCCTTGCCCAATGGCTTCACGTGTTACTACTGCACTTTTAATTACATCCATGGGAACTCTCCTTTAATGAAAATAATGGATAATCATACTTACTGATCCACATTCCTGTCAAGGAAAACAAAAAGGCCGATCTCAAATCGATCGGCCTTCTCAATCGGTTTTCCCATTAGATGAGCAGTTTAACGTCTTGCTCAGGACTAACGCATCGAACCGCAGGCTGAACAATGGGTTGCATGGGGAAACATCCATCTCATGGATCTCACCTCCTTTTAATACATCTTAATTGAAACTCTCCCCATCTGTCAAGAAAAGATTACGAGCTTCCTCTGAAAAAAACGTTTGACAGTAGCCATTTAGAGAGGACCCAAATTGATTCGACTTAAAAAATGTGACATATTTTAAAAAATTGAAGGAGGAGTTCACGATGAAATTAAAGGGTTACATGGGAAAGATTCTTAGGGTCAATCTTTCCAATCAAGAGATTCAAATCGAACCTTTAAATGAGCAGTGGGCTGAAAAATTTATCGGTGGAAGCGGATTGGGAGCAAAATACTTATTCGAAATGACAGATGAGAAAACAGATCCTCTTGGACCAGAAAACCCCCTGATCTTCATGAACGGCCCCTTTACAGGGACATCTGTTCCTCTTTCGGGAAGGCATGGAGTGGTTTCCCGTTCCCCTCTCACCGGGATTTTTGGGGAATCCGATGTGGGAGGAACCTGGGGATCAAATCTCAAGAAGGCTGGATTCGATGGGATCCTCATTACAGGAAAATCCGAAAAGCCTGTCTATCTCTGGATTCATAACGATAAGGTTGAGATCCGCGATGCCTCTCATCTCTGGGGAAAGGATACCTATGAGACAGACTCCATTGTGAAATCAGAAACTCATGAAAAAGCAGTGGTGAGCTCGATAGGCCAGGCAGGGGAAAATCAAGTGTCAATCGCTTCCATCATGACGGATGGCCGTGATGCTCGGGCCGCAGGTCGCTGTGGAATGGGAGCGGTCATGGGCTCCAAAAATTTAAAAGCCATCGTCGTCCTGGGGACTCAAAAAGTTCCTGTTCATCGCCCTGAAGAAGTGAGTCGTCTTCAAAAAGAGTTTGCCCCTCTGATTAACAAAAATGCAGAGAATTTTAGAAAGTATGGAACCTCAGGCTCTCTGTCGGTCTTTGAGGCGATGGGAACCCTGCCGCTCCAGAATTGGAAATTTGTGGGACGATGGGAAGAATCCGCAGAAAAGATCAATGGCTTTACCATGGCCGAAACCGTTTTAACAGGCCGCTATTTCTGTGAGGCTTGCGTATTAGGATGCGGAAGGAAGATCAAAATAGAGAAAGGACCCTACGCAGGTGTGGAAGGTGCAGGACCGGAGTATGAAACCCTTGCCTTACTTGGAAGTAATTGTCTGATCGATCACCTCGAAGCCCTCTGTTATGCGAATGAACTCTGTAACCGATACGGTCTGGATACCATCTCCTTGGGTGGAGTCGTTGCTTTTGCCATGGAGGCTTATGAGCGGGGACTGATTGATCGAGAAGAGACAGGGGGGATCGAACTCCTGTGGGGAAAAGAAGAGGCACTTATTGAAATGATCAAACAGATCGCCTTCAAAAAAGGGTTCGGAAAAATTCTGGGTCAGGGAGTTCGGAAAGCTTCTGAGCTGATCGGTAAGAACTCTATTGAATTTGCTCCTCATATCAAGGGGCTTGAGCTTCCAGCCCATGATCCCAGAGGCTACAACGCTGGAGCTGTAGGATTTGCTACCTCTGCCAGGGGAGCCTGTCACCTTTCGGGTCTCAGTCATACTTTCGAGAGGGTTCTCAAGTGCCCCGAAATGGGAATTCCCGAGCCCCTGGATCGATTCGAAGTAAAGGGAAAAGGAATCCTCGCTGCCAAGAGTCAGAATTTAATGGGACTGATGGATTCTCTTAAGCTCTGCAAATTTATCCTTTTTGGAGGGGTCACCATCACTCATATGGTGAAATGGTATAGTGATGTAACCGGAAGAGAAATCACCATTGAGGAATTTCTCAAGACAGGGGAACGGATCTTCAACCTGAAGAGACTCTATAATGTAAGATTGGGAATTAGTCGAAAAGACGACACCCTCCCCTTCCGCCACCTCACCCTCAAGAGACAAGGGAAAGGAATTACGCCCAACCTTCCCCCTCTTGGCCAGATGCTCAGCGAATATTATGAATATCGAGGGTGGTCTGAGGAAGGAATTCCAACGCCAGAAAAATTAAAAGAATTGGGGCTTTAAGAATTCTCTCAATCCCTCCCTTTTTTCTTCAGAAGGGTCAAAAGGTCAGATTCTTTTGAGCCTTTAAGATTAATCTTTTCTTTATCCTCCCCTCCCTTTAATTCCTCTTTCTTCCATTCTTTTTCCCTTACCATTCGTTTCTCGATCCAGCGATCAAGAGCTTTCAGGTCAAACAAGACTCGATCCCCAATTTTAAGGTAGGGAAGTTTCTTCTGGGAAGCCATTCGGTAGACCGTCTCGGTGGATAAACTTAAATATTGAGCCGCCTCCTTTGCTGTAATCAGTCTTCGAAGCTCTGGAATCTTTTTGATTCGTTCGTCCATCCGTTCGAAATATTTTTCTGCCAAAAGATCCGCTAACGCGTTTAAGAATTCTTTTATGGGAGGACTCATTTCTTCTCTGCCCATCTTCCCCTCCTCGATCCAAACGGGCCTATTCTATCTTTCTCTCAGCATCATCTCTTCTTTAATCTTCCTCATCATGGCAATATTTTCCGTATGGCCTGTGTATCGTGCAATCACTTTCCCGCGAATAGGACGATTAAGAAGATAAAAATCACCTAAGAGATCTAAGATTTTGTGCCGAACGAATTCATCCTCGAATCGAAGTTCTGTGTTCACAATCTTCTCGTCGTCTACCAAAATAAAATTATGAAGTCGACCTCCACTTCCTAACCCCATTCGCTCAAGCATTTCGATATCCTTGAGAAAACCAAACGTTCTTGCGGGAGCAATCTCTGTTTTAAAGGTTTCTTCGTTTTTTAAGACGAAATGGAACGTCTGTTTTCCGATCGGAGAGGGGTAGTCTAAAAAATATTGAATCGAAAAGGTCTCCGAGGGTTCTATGATGAGGGATTTATGTTGGTGAATCACCTCGAGCTTCCGATCAATGACAAGTTCCTCTACCTTCTCCTCCTGGTCTTCAATTCCCGCCTCCTCAATGATCTTACAGAACTCTAAAGCAGACCCATCCATGATCGGAATCTCCTCGATCATTTTGACCATCACATTGGTAATTCGATAGGCATGAAAAACAGCCATCAGATGTTCAATCGTCTTTGCCACAGCCCTTCCCCTCTTTAAGGAAGTGGCGTAATCTGTCGTTTGCACATAATCAAGGTGAGCTGGAACAATGTCGTCTGAAGAGAGATTACCAAACAGAATCCCATGGTTGGGAGGAAGGGGTTGAAGAAGAAGTCCTGTCTTCATCCCTGAGTGAAGTCCAGTGCCATAGAGCACCACGCTCTGGCGAATCGTCCGTTGAGGAAAAGAAGCAGGAAGATATTTTTCATCCTGCTTTTGGGGAAAAAGACTCCTCTCGTCCGTTGAGAGGGAAGGATGAGAAACCTCCTTATGCCTGTGAATCTCCTCTAAAGGCTCCTTGGAAGAGAGTTCCTTACCGCTTTCTAAAGCTCGATGTATCGTCGTTAAAAGAGTATCCAGGGAAAGGGGTTTTTCAATAAAATCAAAAGCCCCCAATTTTACAGCAGCCATGGCTGTGGAGATAGTCGCATGACCCGAGATCATGATGACTGGTTTATCTGAAAGGGATCTGAGATGTTTTAACACTTCCATCCCATCCATTCCAGGCATCCAGATATCCAGAAGGGTCACTTCTGGCTGTTCCTCCTTGAATATCTGAAGGGCCTCCTCTCCACTTCTTGCTGTCACCACCTGGAAGCCTTCATCTTCTAAAACTCCAACCATGGAACGGAGGATTCTTTCTTCATCATCCACAATAAGAATCTTTCTCTTCATCCCCACTCCTTTCAAAAACCTTATCTTATCTGATTAACATAAATCTAAAATAAAAGGAAGCGATTTGATAGAAGCCTTTATCGAGGGATAACCTTTTAAAAATTTCCGACCCCCACCCTTTTTCTCAGGAGTTCGTGATCCTCTTCGGTGAGGGCAAATACACCGGTATTCCCCAAACGGACATTGATCAGACCCACAGACTTCACCTCATGGTAGGCTTCAATCATCTCTGAGAGCCTTGGACTTCGGTAGCGTTTCATTTGATATTCAGGAAAGAAGGCCAAAATCGTAAAAGGAATGGTGGGGTCCACTTCAAAAAGGAGTTGAGCGATCTTCTTTAATTGAGGCGTTTCTACCAGATTGGGAATATAGAGGGAGAGGACTTCAAGGACAAACCCTCTTTTAAGAATCTCTTCAGGAAGTCGAAGAATATGTCGATTAAAACACCCCGTCAGCCACTTATGATCTGTAGCTTCAAAGGCTTTGATGTCCAGCCAAAACGAGTCCACCCCTGCCTCTTTTAGGAGATCAAGAGTCTTAGGGGTCAATCCATATCCATTGGTTTCGATGAGAACCCAAAGTTTTGTTTCTTCCTTAATTCGCCTGCTGCACTCCACATAAAACTCAGGACAACAGGTAAGATCTCCCCCTGTGAAAGCAACGATATTGCGAGCCGGCCCCCAGCCTTGGGGACTTAATACAATATCCTTCTTTTGAAGAACCTTCGGACAGAGGGAGGAACGTTTTCCATACATCACGCAGGCTCCACAGCAACGACAGGACTCATGAGCATGGAAGGCAGTCGCTCTCTTCCGTGGCTCTCTTACTGTGACCTCTTTTTCATATTCTTTGCAGGCTTTCAAAATATCTTCAGGAGACCACCATTCCCCCCTGGCCATCTTGGTGAAATTCCAGGAATGACATTTACGGCAGGAAAAGTTACAGCCTGACTGATAGATAGAAAGATAGTTTTCTGGTCGTGAAAGATGAACCGCGGAAATGAGCCGTAAAGGGCCTCGATCCGTCTTCTTTAAAGTGGCCTCACAGGCTAACGCTTTTCGGCCCTCCACATCCGTATAACAACTTCCCTGAGGATAACCTTGTTGAATCAGATTACATTTCATCAAAAAAATTCTATCACAGGCGTTCTTCTGCTTGCAAGGGAAGAGAAACCTATTGTATAAGAAATCAAAAGATAGAATCGAAGTTTTTCTGAGAGGGAGCAGCACCATGGAAGAGAAACTAAGACAGGTGGCTCAATGGATCCTTCATTCCAGGAAGACTGTGGTATTTAGCGGAGCAGGATTAAGTACCGAATCGGGAATCCCTGATTTTCGGAGCCCCGGTGGGGTGTGGGATAAATATAACCCCGAGGATTTTTATTTCCAGAATTTTATTGCAAGCGAAGCGTCACGAGAGAAATACTGGCAGATGGCTACTGAAATGTATGAATCGATCAAGAATGCTAAACCCAATCCGGCCCATCTGGCGATTGCCGAATTAGAAAAGTTAGGGAAGCTGGATTGTGTGATTACTCAGAATATTGATGGTCTCCATCATAAAGCAGGAAATTCTCCGGAAAAAATCATCGAGCTTCACGGAACCGCTCTTTTTGTGACGTGTTTGAATTGCCATAAGCGATATGATCGGGATGAGATTCAGGAACGAATCCGGAGAGGAACAAAGGTTCCTTACTGCGATGATTGCAAGGGCCCATTGAAACCTGCGACCATCTCCTTTGGTCAACCCATGCCCGAGAGGGAGACTCAAGAAGCTTATCAAAGATCCTCCTCCTGTGATCTTTTCATTGTGATTGGATCTTCCTTAGTCGTTCAGCCTGCAGCCTCTATGCCACTGGTGGCAAAACGGAACGGGGCTAAATTGGTGATCATCAATAGAGACCCTACCCCTTATGATCATTTGGCCGATCTGGTCATAAACGATCTCGCCGGGAAAACAATGGCGAGCATCTTGAAAATGGTAAAATCAGAATTGGCATAAGAATTGATCGATCATTTGGTAACTTTTTGTCCATAAAAAGGACAAATATTGCCTCTCTGAAATTAAAATCCCCCCTATTTTTACAAAATATTTTGTAAATTCAATTAATTATATTTCTCAAAAATTGGTATTTATTTTGCTAAAAATAATTTATCACGGAGATAATTTAAATCTCCGAATAAAAACTGAACTCTATGTCGTTTCAAAAGTTTTTGGAAATACCTATTTTATTTTTATTCGTGATTATTTTAGGGTGTGTGGTCTTAAAACCTAAGGAAGAAACGTCCTCTAAACCTGTTGAAACAAAAATTGAGCAGATTAAAGAAGAAAAGAAGGTTAGTGAATCTCCTCCAGAAATTCAATCTTCAACACCCATAACGAGCCCGGCCCCGTCCCATTCTCAACCTCCTCAACCTTCAAAAACCGTTTCACCCTCTCCCTCGATACCCCAAACCCCAGAGCCTCCTTTGACCCCATCCCTCTCTTACCGATCAGCCTTTGTGGTGTGGTCTTATGTGAACCTCCGTGATGGACCTGGAATGAATTATAAAGTCATCGGGACTGCAAAGAAAGGAACTTCTATCACTATTCTGGAAGAAAAGGGAAATTGGTTCCGTGTTCGACTGGAAAATGGAAAGGAGGCATGGATGAGTAAGGCAGCTACTTCCGAAGCCCCTCAACCTCCCCCTTCCCCTTCCCTCAAACCCAAACCGATGTAAGGGTGGAGAAAAGAATATGTTGATCTGTAAAAAATGTTTCCTTGAATATAATGAAGAGAATAAGGTTTGCAGTGAATGTGGAGGCCCTCTTTCTCCCAAACCAATAATTTCTTCATTCACCCAAGAAGTTCTCCAGGAAGAAGAGGAGAAACCCAAAGAAAAATTTATCTGCCCTCAATGTAAGATCATTTATGAAAAAACCACCGTTTGTATCCGATGCGGAGAGGAAGTGGTGTCCCTATCCTCTTTTCGTCAAGAAAAAGAGAGGCCTGTAGAAGAGGAAGTTGAAGAGCAATCAGAATCTCACACAGTAGAAATTTCTCAGTCAACTAAAGAGGTTATTCAAACTCCCTTATCTCCTAAAATAGAGAAAAGGGGGTTCGAAATTTTAACTTCTCTTTCCGAAGGAGCAGAACAAAAAGGAAATGCAAAGACCGTTCATAGAGTGACTCACTCTCAGAGGCCTAAAAAAGATTATAAACGCCTCTCTTTCTATCTTGGCGAATTAGTCATTATGATCATTGCAGGAGGATATCTCCTGTGGTCTCTTTACATGCATCTTTTTCCAAAAGAGGTTTCTTCGAAAACGAAGAATCCTCAGAACTCATCTGTCCAAGAACTCTCTTCTTCATTTTCTCCCCCTTCCTTCCCATCCCCCTCCACCTCTCCTTCATCCTCTATGACTTCGATCCCAATCATCACTTCATTAGAAGAGACGGAGACGGTAAAGAAAGTAAGGGAACTGCTTGAAAAAATTCGCCAGGCAAATCTCCATCAGGATATAGAACTATT
>JBDOIB010000444.1:0-2288 GCA_041082155.1 Thermodesulfobacteriota bacterium
AGGCTCTTTTGGAGTTACTTCAGAGCAAACCGGAGCATGTGGAAATAGTGATCACTGGCCGGAGGGCTGACCCACGGCTGATAGAGGTGGCCGACCTGGAGACAGAGATGAAAGAGGTCAAACATTACTTTAGACGGGGAGTCCAAGCAAGAAAGGGGATCGAGAGTTAATATGAAGAATGCAAAATGTTTTCTATTCCTCGCTCTTTATGTACTGTTCTTTTCTGGGTCGCCCCATTGTTTCCCGCTGAAGGTGAAGGATGATCTTGGAAGGGAGATAGAGGTTGAAAGGCGGCCGCAAAGAGTCGTTTCGCTTTCCCCCTCTAATACGGAGATTCTGTTTGCTCTGGGTCTGGATGCTCAAATTGTGGGCGTAACCGAGTATTGTAGTTATCCTCAGGCAGCGAGAGAAAAGGCTAAAGTAGGAGGCTTTGCTGATCCAGACCTCGGGAAAATCGTCTCTTTAAATCCCGACCTTATCCTCTCCTATGGATTAATTCAGAGGCCGGTATTAGAGACCATGGAAAAAAGAGGGCTAAAGGTGTTCTGGCTCAATCCTCGTACCGTAAAAGAGATTTTAATCTCTGTGGAGAGGATTGGAAAACTAACAGGTACGCTTTCTGAGGCAAGAAACCTCAGGCAAAGGATGGAACGAAGGTTAAGTGAGCTCAAGGAAAGGCTCAAGGATATTTCAGAGGAAAAGAGGCCCACCCTTTTTCGGGTGATGGGATTTGATCCTCTGGCGACGGTAGGTGGAGAGTCCTTTCAGACGGATGTGTTTTACTTAGCAGGGGGAAGAAATCTCTTTTCTGATATTAAAAAAGACTACTTTGAGGTTCAAAGGGATGCACTTCTTAGGCGGAACCCAGATGTTTTAGTGGTTTGTGGGGAGGAGGAGGAAGGATTAAAAAAGAGGCTCCGGGGGCATCCTGTCTTTGGGAATCTTTCGGCTGTAAAAAAGGATCGAATCTTTGTGATCCCCTGTGATCTGATCTGTCGGCCTGGGCCGAGGATTATAGAGGCCATCGAAAGGATTGCAGGCTATCTCTATCCGGAGAGGTTTTCAGATTATCCTCATAGGATCATCTCCCTTGGGCCCGCAATCACAGAATCGATCTTTCTTCTTGGGTTAGAGAATCGATTGGTGGGTGTCACTCAATACTGTGAGAAACCCCCTCAGGCGAGGGAAAAAGAGAAGGTGGGAAATGTGATAGATGTCAATACCGAAAAGATCATGACCCTCAAGCCCGACCTCGTTCTGGCCACCTCGCTGACCAATCTTAAATCGGTCGATAAGCTTAAAAGTTCAGGAATAAGAGTGGTGAAGTTTCCTTCCCCCAGGGATTTTGAGGAGCTCTGTGAGCAATTTCTGGAGCTGGGCAGGATCACAGGCCGTGAGAGAACTGCGGAGAGGATTATTGAAGCGGTGAAGGCAAGGGTAAGTCTTTTGAAGGAAAAAGTTAACGGGTTACCCAAGCCAAGGGTTTTTGTTCAGGTAGGAGCAAAACCCCTTTTTACCATAACAGGGGATTCTTTTATCAACGATTTTATAAGATTTGCCGGCGGGATCAATATCGCTCGGGATCTTCGAAGCGGCCTTTTTTCAAGGGAAGAGGTATTAAGGAATAATCCAGATATTGTCATTATTGTAACGATGGGAATTTCAGGGGAGCAAGAAAAGGAGACCTGGCTTCGATACCCAACCCTTAAGGCTGTGAGGGAAAATAGAATCTTTATCATGGATTCCTATAAGCTTTGCAGTCCTTCGCCTGTCAGTTTTGTGGAGACATTGGAGGAGATGATCGGAATTCTTCATCCTGAGAAGAGAGGTTAGATGAGAGAACGGTTCTTTTATTGGATCCTCTGGATCGTAATTTTAGGGGGAATCCTTTTAGGTGTTGTCCTATTTTCTCTCTGGATGGGGCCAAGCCGGATCTCTTTAAGGGACCTTTTTTCATTGATCTTTAAGGGGAAAGGAACCACAGAACACAGTATTCTCTTTGATATTCGGCTTCCCCGCATCATCCTTGGGTTTTCGATAGGTGGGGCTCTGAGTCTTTCCGGGGTGATTTTGCAGGGAATTTTTCGTAATCCTCTGGTTGAGCCCTATACCCTTGGGATATCCGGTGGAGCGGGGCTGGGAGTTTCTCTAAATATAGTCCTGGGTCTTCATCGGATCTTTGGAGTCTTAAGTCTCCCCCTTTCTGGATTTTTGGGAGCGATTGTGGTTCTCCTAATTATCTATTTCTTAAGTAGAAGAGGGGAGATATTAAAGATCCCAAGTCTTTT
>JBDOIB010000448.1:0-1640 GCA_041082155.1 Thermodesulfobacteriota bacterium
GAAGGACTATTTTTATGCTACCCAGAAGGCCTCTTCGGTCGGGAGAGGCATTGCCCTGTTTCTGATCTTTTTTGGTCTTTTCTCCATTTTTACGGGAGGGCCTGGCGGAATATGGTTGATGTTTATCGGTTGGTTTCTCTACAGTGCGGCTCAGGCGAGTTACCAGCAGGCCACTCTTCAGGAGATTCTTTCAGGGATCAAAGTCAAAGATATTATGGTGAGGGAGATGCAGACACTCGATCCATCGATTTCTCTGGATGAGGCCGTGGATCGGTACTTTCTTAAATATGGATATGGAGGGTTTCCGGTGATGGATCGAGGGAAGTTTCTGGGGATTCTGACGCTGAAGGAGGTGAAGAATGTACCGAGGGAGGAGTGGGCGAGGGTCAAGGTTTCGGAAGCTTATGTTCCTCATGAAAGACGTTGGGAAGTTTCTCCAGAGGCGGATGTCATGAGAGCCCTTGAGTTAATGATTCGAGAGGATAAAGGGCGAATTATTGTGATCGATCGAGATCAGGTGGTCGGGCTCATTACCCGAAATGGGATCGCCCGATATGTTCAGCTCAAAGGGAAATGAATCAAAAAGGAGGGAAGCACCTATGCGAAAAAGAGTGTTTTATCAAGTGGTTCTTCTTCTATTGGGGGTGATCATCGGAGCCATTTTGATCTCGGAGATGGCTTGTGGAAAGAAGAAAGGAGTTATTATTTAAGATGAGAGGTTGTGAATCAAAATATAAAAAGATGTTTACTTATATACAGAGGTCTTTTATAGGAATTTTTCTATTGATGATTCTCTCTTGTGCGACCGTTCCGATCACTGAAAGAAAAGTGTTGCGGTTAATTCCCGAGGGACAACTCCTTTCGATGAGTTTAGACCAATACGGCGAGATTCTTAAAAAATCAAAACTTTCTGTAGACCGTGAAAAGGTGGAGATAGTAAAAAGGGTAGGGGAGCGAATTGCAAGTGTTGCGGAGGAGTTTTTGAAAGAATTCGGAATGGCCTCCGAAGTCAAGAATTATCAATGGGAATT
This sequence comes from Thermodesulfobacteriota bacterium, assembly GCA_041082155.1. Classification (GTDB taxonomy): domain Bacteria; phylum Desulfobacterota; class BSN033; order BSN033; family UBA1163; genus CALIBK01. The sequence goes on from JBDOIB010000448.1 coordinate 1,032, forward strand.
CAATTTAATTGAGGACGATAAAGTGGTTAATGCCTGGTGTATGCCTGGAGGGAAAATAGCCGTCTACACAGGTATCCTCCCAATTACAAAGGACGAAAATGGACTGGCAGTGGTGATCGCCCATGAAGTAGCTCATGCATTAGCCAAGCATGGCAATGAAAGGATGAGTCAGGGATTGATAGCTCAATTGGGAGGGATCGGACTTTCTCTCGCCCTATCCCGTGAACCAGCGATGACCCGGCAAATCTTTTTAGCTTCATATGGGATAGGTGCTCAGGTTGGGGTTTTGCTTCCTTATAGTCGCCTCCATGAAAGAGAAGCCGATCGAATCGGTCTGGTATTGATGGCAAAGGCAGGGTATGATCCGAGGGAAGCCATTTCTTTCTGGGAAAGGATGAATGAGAAGAGTAAAGAGAAAGGAAGACCGCCCGAATTTCTCTCAACCCATCCCGCACCTGAAAGACGAATCAAAGAAATTGAAGCCTTTATCCCGGAGGCAATGAAGTATTACAGGAAGGAGTAAGCCTCCCAGATCATTCCATCCCATTTAGGTTCATAATCCATTTATGGTAAGGATTGATTTTTCCTAATATAGAGGTCGAGGAGGAA
>JBDOIB010000453.1:0-2871 GCA_041082155.1 Thermodesulfobacteriota bacterium
CCCGTCGGACTTAATGAATATTCCACCATCTCTTCTCCTTTATTTGTAAGATATTAAGTATATTAAGTTTATTGACTTACTTGCCAAAAGGATATAATATTTGATAACCTTTAGGGGTGGAAAAAGCATATGGATTTAGAATTCGAAAAAGAGATTCAAAAAATTACTAAACAGATTATCGAAAAATATAAACCAGAAAAGATTATCCTTTTTGGAAGTGCAGCCAGGGGGGAATATACTAAAGATAGCGATGCTGATTTCTTAATCATTAAAAAAGATACCCCTCATTATGGAGCAGATCGAATTAGAGAACTCAGTCGGATTATTGAGCGAAAAATCCCTGTTGACTTTTTTATTTATAAACCCGAAGAATTTGAAAAAAGGTTAGCTATGGGAGACCCTTTTCTAAAGTTGATTCTAAAAGAAGGAAAAATTTTATATGGCTAATATATTTTTTTACTATTTCCCTCGAACCCTTTCACCCTTGAACCCTCGACCCCTCGGACCCTCGACCCCTCGGACCCTCGACCCCTCGGACCCTCGACCCCTTGAACCCTTAATTAGTAAGGAAGCGAGGTGATTGGCAAAAAAACCCGAAACTCGGTTCCCTTTCCCACTTCACTTTCGACCTCGATCCTTCCTCCATGAGCCTCAACAATCATTTTACTCTGGTAAAGACCAATCCCCATGCCTGTCTTTTTGGTTGTTTTAAAAGGTTTAAAGAGGGAGTTTTCCATAAACTCCTTTGACATTCCACAGCCGTTATCCCTCACCGAAAGGATGACCCAGTGATCCCGCTGGTTCGTTTTAATGTGAATCTCTCCTCCGTTGACCATTGCCTCTCTGGCATTGAGGATCAAATTCACTAAAACCTTCTGGATCTGTTCAGGATCGATCAAGAGTCTGGGAATCTGAAGAAGTTCCTGAGTAATTAAAATCTTTTCTCCCCCATTGAAAGAAGAAAGGCAGTTTAAAACCACTTCATTAAGATCGGTTTCTACCTTCTTTAACTCAATCTTTTTACTCAACAGGGATAGCTGGTTACACATATTGTTCACTTTGATCACAGATTGTTGAATCACCCTTAAAGCATCCTGTCTAAATTCTGTATTTTCAAAATGGGTCGGAAGATTCTGCATCGTAAGAGAAAGGGTGGAAGCCAGGTTTTTAAGGTCATGGACCATAAAAGCAGAAATGGTCTGGAATGCTTCCCTTTCTTTAGCTTTTCGGAGTTCCTCAGAAAGTTTTAGATTCAAGAGGGTTCCAGCAAGCTGGTCCGTAATGGTCTTGAGAAGATCAAACTCCTCAAACGAGAAAGGCTCATAGCCAACCCTTTCTCCAAGAGTCACCAAACCTAAAAAATGACCACCTGCCGAAAGACGGCAACAGTACCGAATCCTCGCCTCCGGTAAGGCTTCAGGTAAGGAGTGCTTGATATCTTCAGCCCCGTTCATTCCTTTATCATCAAGATCGATCGGCATTTCCCGCTCTCGAAGGGCCTGCATCAGTCTGTTTCCAGCTTCGGTTGAGAGCCTGTGACCCATCCCCGATTTGGAATAAACCGTGGAACCTGCCGGTCTCAACCGACCGGAGGTTTCGTCAAAAAGCCAGATGGTGACAGAGAGAACCTCAAGACTATCCGAAATCATTCTGGCCACTTTCGTGCATAGGGTTTCAGGATCAGTAATTATGGAAGTTTCCTGAGTGAACCTCATCCATTCCTTTCGGTAATCATAGGTTGATCTTTTCAGATGGGTCGATATAAAATATCTGATCCTGTGCCGGGCTCGGTCCGATAGAAGTAAAACGAAAAGTCCAAGGAAGGCCAGAAATATGAGAAAAACTTTTATCGCAAGAGAGGTCCCTCCATCCAAGGATTTAAATAAATTGACAAGAATTCCCACGGCGATAAAATAAAACCCTGCAAGAATTACAGTAATTGACCCATAAAGAACAGCCTGAGATGGATAGAATTCGATAGAAAGGATTTGAAGCCTGAAAAGGGAACGGGCCATGAGAATGATTGCTACAATAAGCCCCGCAGAATTTACAACCTCCAGATTCATATCTATGGCCTTAAACATCAGGCTCTGGCCGCCCGTATAGATTCGGAGAGCAAAAAGACCTCCCAGGCCGATTATCAAAAATTTAATCTGCCATCGGATGTGTCCCCTTGAAAGCCTCAGGATCCGTTCGAGATTCATAAGGATTAATACAATACTAAGAAGGATGACAATCCGAAGGATCTGTCCCGACCATCCGAGGCTTATGACCCAGTCTGATGATTCATCAAAAACTGCCTCTCGAATAAGATATCTATTTAAACCCACTCCAGCGATTAAAGGAATGGTAAAAGAAAGGGTAAGAGGCCACCTCATCTTTTTGATTGCCTCTCGATAATTGGTTTGAGCAAAACTGATAGCAAAAAGAAGCCAAATCGGAGGAATAAATCCTTCTATAGCGAGGCGAATTCTCTGTAACATTATTATTGACTCAGGGAGATCGGTCTGAATGCTTAAGCCCGTGAGGATTGATTCCAACGCAAAGGCGACCATTCCGGTGGCAAAAACCCGATTTAAAAAGGCACGCCGATCCTTTAAAAATACAAAGAGCGCAAGACCAAAACCTAAAGTCGCCGTCCCATACGAGATTATTAGACCAAAATCCATCATTCCATTATTCCGTTATTGATAGCGTAAGGTTGGTTAGCTTTTATCAACCCCTTACTCCTTACCCCTCACGCCTCACGCCATTATTACTATGTGATTTGCTCTTTCCGTGTGTTTGACCATAACCGCAGCACTGCAGCACAGCTGCACTTATTTTTTCTTCTCCGTCCTCATCAACGCGAAAAGGATAGGTGCCATAAAA
>JBDOIB010000455.1:0-2415 GCA_041082155.1 Thermodesulfobacteriota bacterium
CTCCTGCACGCACAGGCAAGTGGAGTAGCGCTCCTTTTCTTTCAACGGCCTCTATTTGTAAAAGATATAGAGCTTTCTCTTCCCCATAACAACATAGGGATGTAATCACTATAAACAGAAGTAAGATCAAGAGTTTCTGAATTACTCGTAATTTCATAACCCCTTAGGAAAGAAGGGAAAGGATAACTTCAAGAAAGAAACGAGTTACCCTTTCCCCTTAAAAGATGTTTGCTCTATTTGATAGCTCCAACCTCTTTAAAATACTTTATCGCCCCGAGATGAAGGGGTATCGGACTGTTAATGGCATTTTGGGGAGTCAATTGGGCTGCGATGGGATGGATATTGATAAGAGCCCACTTCCCTTTATCCACATTCTCAAAAATGGCTTTAACCACTTTATAGGCTATCCCCTCATCCATCTTTTGATTTGAGATGAGCACATTTGAATCACCGAGGCAGAGGACATCATAATCCACCTTCGGATAGGTTTTTGCGGGAATTTTAATCTTCACATAATAGGGATACTTTTTGATGATCTTCTCTGCCATCTCTGCCTCTATGGGAATCAAAACAATGTCTCGAGTGGCAGCCAAATCAAGAACCGCTGCTCCGGGGTAAGCAAAATTAAAGAAGACCGCATCCACCACCCCATCTTTCAGGGCCTGCACGGATTCAGATTGTGAGAGATGAGCGATGGTAAGATCTTTCTCGAGGTTAAATCCATATTCTTCCAGGATCGCCTTGGCCATGACAGCACATCCGCTTCCTGGTACATCGATAGAGACCTTTTTCCCTTTTAAATCTTTTACGGTCTTAATCCCTTTTCCAGAAACTGTGACGATATGTTCAGGGGCTGGATACATCTGAAAAAGTGCAACAATAGGATATTTCTTATCAAAAGGCTTCTCCCCCTGAATAGCCTTATAGGCGATACTCCCCATCACCATTCCCATATCACTCTCTCCTTCACCCACCAATCGACAATTCTCCACGGAGGCTCCGGTTGATTCCGCCGCACACCGAAGATCTGTTGTTTTTTGAATGACTACCGCCATCCCTCCACCGAGAGGATAATAAACCCCTCCTGGACTTCCAGAAGCAAGGGTGAGGAACTTCCTCTGGGCAAAGGTATTACCAATTCCCATGAGGCCCAATGCAATGATGGTAATAAAACCCACCCAAATAACCTTTTTCATAAAGCACCTCCTTTTGAAATGTTTTAAGAATCAAATGATTTTTAATTGAGCTTATCTTTCACCTCCTCTCTCTAAGGATTCTACCCTTTCCTCGATTTGTCGGCGTTATAATAGATCTGCTGATTCTCCCAAATCCCCTCTAACGCTTTTAAAGACCTCATAGTTCTCTTTTTATTAAGAATCCCAAGGGCCGTAACGATGGCATTAATGAGGCTGAGTGGTGCCGTAAAAGATTCCATGAATGAATCCATTTTGTATTGAGCCGTTAAGACATGATCAGCATATTGAGCCAAAGGGGAAAAAGGACTATCAGTAATAGCTAAAGTTTTTGTCCCTCTCTCTTTCGCAAATCTCAAAACCTCTACCGTCTGTCTGGTATATCTCGGAAAGCTGATCCCTATGACCAGGTCATCCTTTCCCACACTTAACATCCGATCCCACATGTCTCCAATCCCGGGTTGAATGAGCCACACATTTTTCTGCAAAAATTCCAGGGCAATCCCTAAAATAATAGCCAGGGAATAGGCGCTTCTCAGGCCCACAACCATGATTCTTTCAGCCTTATCAATGGTTTGGACGAATTTTTTAAATTCTTGCCGAGAGGTTTGGTGGAGGGTCTCCCTAATATTTTCGATATCCGTTTGAAGAATTTTGAAGAGAACGGCCTCCTCGTCTGACACCTTACGAACCGTATTTTGAAGTCGGAAGGTTGTGGTGAGCTTATTCCTGAAAATTTTAATCAATTCCTTTTGAAATTCTGGAAACCCTTGAAATCCTAAGTTTTTACAGAGCCGAACCACCGTGGCCTTACTGACTTCTACTCTTTTTGAAAGATCCTCAATATTGAGAAAGACAGATTCTTCAAGGTTAGAAAAAATATACTCCATCAGCTTCCGTTGTGACGATGTAAGAGAAGCACTTCTCTCTTTGATTAAGCGGTTAATATTGATCATTTATGAAAAAATTTTTTCATTTTTTATAAATTTTGGGAAAAAAAATATCATATTCTTAAATTTAATGTCAAGTATAAAATTTTGTCGCCTATTCCAAGTATGAATTGTTCTGCTTTTCCAAGTAAGAGTTGTCCCTTTAATTCCTCCAACCGCTCGCGTTTGATATGATACTGAGCTCTGACCTTTTTACCCAACTCCTTGAATTATTTAAAAAAATCAATCAAATCCGATGGTTCTTCCTGTGTATGAGCATGGATTTTAGAAGG
>JBDOIB010000463.1:0-1169 GCA_041082155.1 Thermodesulfobacteriota bacterium
GGCTCTTCCATGGAGTTGCAAAATAGCTCTTGAATTAATGTGTGCATCCAGAATTCAGTGACCAAGGCTTGACCGCTTCCCAGATTCATGTCACCTTCCCACTTGGAAAGAAGATCAAATGTTTTTTGCATCAAGGGATCATGGGAAGCTTCAGAAGCAATTTGAGGCAATACCAATCGAAGAAACCGAAGGGCCAAAGGCGAAGTCTGATCGGTTGCAATGGCTTTCAATTCCGTTCCATCGAGATTCTTTTTCTCTTGACAAAGATCGAGGATTCTCTGCATTCGAAACGGACTCGAAAGCTCCTTCGCGGTGAGGATTCGTGAATTTAAATCTCCGATTTGAAAATCCGTAACAATAAGAACATCTTTGGGTAGAAAAGATTGAATTTTTCCATTCTTAAAGAATCCCCCAAAGACTCTTCCAAACGTATCTGCATACATCCAGATCGTGGGTGGGCTTGGAATTTGTGCAATTGCTTTGCGAAAACGCACAGGGTCATCGGTCTGCATGAGACGATAAAATCCCAAAGGAAGGTCGGTATTCGAAAAGGCAGACCAGTCTATTTGAACCCCTGTCGAATATTTTTTTGATGGAGTGCTAAAGACAGGCTTGTCAGCATTCAGAAAAAAATCAAAAGCACATTTTTCTTGCCCTTTGACTTTTATCCATTCTGTCTTTCGAGTCCATTCATTATTATTCTCGGTATTATTCTCGGTGGGAAGAATTGAAATATGGAGATCTTTTTCCCCTGAAGGCATTCCGATCCATGCGACTTTTCCATTAAACCCACTCCACACAAAAGGAAATCCTGGAATAGAAAATCCTCGGACATGGATTTGAGGACTGGAAAGATAAATTTCGTACCAAGAGGAAGGCATGGAAATTTGAGGTACAGGAAGAAAAGCCAATAGCATGGGTTTTCCAGTCTCGGTTTTTGAGCCAGTCACTGCACATGCCATTCCTGAGGGAGAGATGCCGAGAAAAGGTTGTTCAAAACTCCGAGAAAGAAGGCTCAGATAAAAATGGAATGGATCATGCGATTCGTGGGGTCTTGATACAGCCAAAAAAAAAGGCTCAACAATCCACCGCACATCGGATTGCAAGGCAAACAATAAGTACACTGCAAGACAGTCTTCAATTGTCCACGGCGCAATTTTGTAATTCAG
>JBDOIB010000479.1:0-14677 GCA_041082155.1 Thermodesulfobacteriota bacterium
AGCAATCTCCTGGGCCGGAGTGCATCCTGATTCCCGAATATGATAACCACAGACGCTCACAGGATTGGTTCGAGGGAGCTCTTTCATGGAGTATTCAATGGTATCCCCGATAAGACGAACCGCTGGTTTAACTGGAAAGATCCAGGCTCCCCGGCCGATCATCTCTTTGAGGATATCGTTCTGAGGGGTGGCACTGATTCTATCTTTAGGGTATCCAAATTTTTCAGCGACGGCCTGAAACATGGCCAGCATAATACTGGCCACAGCATTGATGGTCAATCCTACTCCAATCCGATCCAGGGGAATCCCCTCAAAGGCAATCTCGAAATCACGTAATGTATCTACAGCCATCCCCACACGACCCACTTCTCCTTCTGCCAGGGGATCATCCGAGTCAAGACCCATCTGAGTGGGGAGATCGAAGGCCACATTCAGGCCTGTTTGACCGTGAGAGATCATCAATTTAAAACGTTCATTGGTTTCCTTTGGGGTGCCAAACCCTGTATACTGGCGAGTGGTCCATTCACGACTTCGATAACCCAGAGGGTGAATTCCCCGGGTGAAGGGATATTCTCCTGGAAGAGGGAGGTCTTTGTCAGGATCGAAGCCCACCTCTTCTAAATCCTTCTGGGTATACACCGGCTTGACATGGATGCCGGATTGAAGGATGACATCGAGCACTTCATCTTTCTCATTTTTGATATAGCGTGCGACTCCCATACATAACCTCCAAAATTCAAAACTCGAATATCGAAATCCTAAACAGGATTCAAAGTTTCATCCTTTAAAATTTCAAATAAATATTTTCGGTTTGATCTTTTCTGTTTTGAACATAGGGTTTGTTTTGGATTTCGAGATTCGAATTTAAGGTTTCCCCGATTCAGATCGGGGTTTTACGTTCTCTTTAATCCAAGAGATAATGGTATCAAATGGGGTGCCTCCAGGAAAGACTCCATGAACTCCAAGCTGATGAAGGGCCGAGATATCTCTTTTGGGAATCACCCCTCCAACGACCACCAGAGTATCTTCAAGGTTTTTCTCTTTGAGTTTCTTCATTAATTTTTCACAGATGGGGAGATGGGCACCGGACATAATCGATAAACCGATCACATCCACATCCTCCTGAATAGCGGTATTTACAATCTGATCGATGGTTTGATGAAGGCCCGTATAGATGACTTCCATTCCAGCATCGCGGAGGGCCTGAGCCACCACTTTAGCTCCTCGATCGTGTCCATCTAATCCCGGTTTGGCGACCAACACTCTGATCTTTTTTTCCATGGGTTTTCACCTTCTTTCCATGAACCTATGGAGTCATTCTTCCTTCGCTGATCTCACGGAGAATCATCTCTTTTCCGCGTTCTAAATGATCCCGGACCAGTTTTTCTACCACTCGGGGTTTCTTTTCTTTCATCGCTTTTAACATCTGACGATGGTCCGCAATAGAGGTTTGAAACCCACCTGGGGCATGAAGTAAAGCCGAACGATAGCGATAAAAATAATCCCTGAAATTATTAATCAGCTCGATCAATTTTTTGCTTTTACAGGCTTTATAGAGGAGATCGTGAAATTCGGTGTGAAGCTGGATGAGCTTTTCATGGTCTCCTTTTTTTAAGGCACTTTCGGATTCATCCACTTTCTTCTCCAGGGCAGAAAGTTTATCCGGAGTGATATGAAGGGTCGCTAAATAAGCGGCATAGCTTTCAAGAGCACTTCGAATCCCGAAGATCTCCTCTACGTCTTCCTTCGTGAATTCCCGAACCGCAAACCCCCCTTTTGGCAATCGGCGGACCAGATCGTCCCGCTCCAATTTATAAAAGGCCTCCCGGACGGGTGTTCGGCTGATCCCCACCTGATTGGCGATCTGCTCTTCAACCAAACGTTGCCCCGCTTTCAGTTTCCCATAGAGGATGGACTTTTTGAGGGATTCATAGACTTCCTCCCGGAGAGGTTTTCGCTTGCTCACCCGCACCATCCCAAAGGTCTTTTCCATTGAGGACTACCTCCTCTTTAGTATTATGTATACTGTATCCAGATTTCTCTTATACGCCACCTAAGAACAGTTTGTCAAGGTTTTTTTCCGATGAAATATTTTTCTTTTTGAAGGCCATAAGGGAGGTTAAATATCCATATCTTTTGAGAATCTCTCCAGCTAAATCCATCACCTTTTTTGACTGATCAATGATCGCTGTATCACTGGTAGCAATAATTCCTGAAAACTCGTTCAGAATCTTTTCAGGATAGGGATGGGTTTGAGCTTCCCCTTGAAATCCCTCCTTTTTCAGGAGGTCTCGAACCTCTTTCGCCAGAACTCCACTTTGACTCATCGGGGCATCAAAAAGAAATAAGATACTTCGAGGTTTTAATTTTTTAAGAAATCGGAGAATTAATCGAATCGCTTTCCCGGTTATTTCAGTCGGCTTATACCTTGACGAAAGACCGGAGATATCTCGTATGAATCCATCATCTCCCAGGATGAGTGGTCGTTGCAAGAGTCCTGCCTCGATCGTAATAAGGACATTGTATCCATCGATGGCGAGGGCATTGTTTCGTATTTTTGAGGGAGAGAGTCTTTTTCTTTTCCGGGAGTTCGAATCTTTATCTGAAAAGACCCCTCGATGAAGAAGGTCTCGTTCAGTTTTCCTCAGGGTATAACGATTCCCTACAAGTTCCAGGGAGGCTTTCCTGGGATATCCTCGATTGAGGAGATAACGAAAATCCTCTGCCGCTTTTTGTAAAAAAACCCATCTTTCGTTCATGCTTTCGTATCATAACTTCCAAAAGGTTAGATTTCCATTGACAAAGAGTGAAATTTTTTTAAAAATTTAAGGTAAAATCATCATGCTCGATCAAAGGAGGAGACCATGGCAGCGGAAGAGATTAAAATCTATACCACTCCGACCTGACCCTATTGCAAAATGGCGAAAGAGTTTCTTTCCCAGAAAGGGTATAAATTTACGGAGTATGATGTAACAAAGGATCGCGCCGCCCTTGATGAGATGGTGAAAATCTCGGGAGCAAGAAGTGTCCCTGTGATTGCAGCCTGCAATGAGGTCATGGTCGGATTTGATCGTTCCCGCCTCGAGGAGATGCTTAACTGCATCAAGCAGAGAAGCGAAGTATAGGAGAGTGGAATAAGGGATCGGGAGAGAGTTATCTTTTGAGGCGTTGCTTCAAAAACTGACCCGTGTAGGATTGGGCCGATTCCATAATCACCTCAGGAGGACCCTCTGCAACGATTTTTCCTCCCTCCTCTCCTCCTTCGGGACCGAGGTCAATAATATAGTCAGCCCATCGAATCAAATCTAAGTTGTGTTCGATCACGATCAAGGAATGACCCAGGGAGAGGAGTTTTTGGAAGGTTCTCAGAAGGAGATCGACATCAGCCATATGAAGTCCTGTGGTGGGTTCATCAAAGATAAAAAGATTTCTTCCTTCCCGAAGCTGGCCAATATGGTGGGCAAGTTTCAGTCGCTGGGATTCTCCACCACTGAGGGTATTCGTGGGTTGACCCAGAGTAAGATAACCGAGTCCTACCTCTTTTAATACTTGAAGTTTAGAGATAATCTTGGGATGACCTTTGAAAAACAGAAGAGCTTCCTCTACGGTTAGCTCCAAGACTTCAGAAATATTCTTCTCCCGGTAACGGATTTTTAGGATCTCAGGTTTAAACCTTTTCCCTTCGCAAGACTCACACGTGATGATGACGTCCTCCAGAAACTGCATATCTAAAATCTGAAGTCCTGCTCCCTGACAGGCCTCACATCTTCCTCCTTCTGTGTTGAAGGAAAAGTGACGAGGTTTGAGTCCGTACTTTTTAGCCTCCCGGGTATTGGCAAAGAGATCTCGAATGTCACCAAAGACCTTGATATAGGTTGCGCTATTGGATCGAAGACTCTTCCCGATGGGGGATTGATCCACCAAAATGAGATCCTCGATTTGCTCAAGGCCCTCAATGGAATCGAATTTTCCTTTTTCAAATTCGGAGTCTTTTTTTACTCCTGCATAAAGAATATGATGGACCAGAGTCGTTTTCCCAGCACCTGAAACGCCTGTAATGCAGGTCAAGACACCCAGAGGAATTCGGACATCGATTCCTTTCAAATTATGTTCGCGGGCATTACGGATGGTAATCCATCCTTTTGGCTTTCTTCGGCAATAGGCAAAAACTTCATGGAAACCATCCCTTAGATATTTCCCAGTAATAGAAGGTTCACTTTTTAAAAGGGAGTCCAGAGGACCATGAAAAACCACCTCCCCTCCGTTTCGTCCAGCTCCTGGTCCAAGGTCAATAATATGATCAGCGGCTCGAATCATCTCTGGATCGTGTTCCACCACCACAATGGTATTTCCCCTATTACGAAGCTGTTCAAGGGCTCGAAGAAGACGCCCTGTATCCCTGGAGTGAAGACCGATGCTGGGTTCGTCCAAGACATAAAGGGTGTCGGTGAGGGAAGACCCCAGAGCCCTTGCCAGGGTGATCCGTTGATACTCTCCCCCTGAAAGGGTTCGAGTTTGACGAGAGAGGGTGAGGTATCCTAAACCTACCTCTACCATAAATCTGAGGCGATCTCTTATTTCTTTAAGGATTCTTTCAGCTAACTTCTTTTGGAAGGGTCTGAGAGGAATATTTTCAAAGAAGTGGTAAAGTTCAGAAACGGGCATCTCGCAGAGTTGAGCAATATTCTTGTTGGCAATCCTTACGTTTAAAGCTTCTTCTTTGAGTCGAGTTTGATGACAGGTCGGACAGGGAAGATAAGCCCGGTATTTGCTCAGAAAGACACGATAGTGGACCTTATATCGTTTTCCCTCCATCCAGTCAAAAAACCCTTTCACACCGAAAAAATCACCCTTTCCGTGAAGGAGAATCTCCTTTTGCTCAGATGTTAATGATTCAAAGGGCTTTTGGGTAGGGATCCGATAGCGACGGCAAGCCTCCCATAGATACTCGTACAGGTCTTCATAGGCGGGCGTGTTCCAGGGGGCAAAGGGCTTCTCCTTTAACGTCTTCTTAGGATCAGGAATGACCTTCTCCCAGTCAATCCCGATCACTCGACCAAAACCCTGACAGGTGGGACAGGCTCCCAAAGGGCTGTTGAAGGAGAAAAGGAGAGGTTCAGGTTCTGAGAAGGATCTCCCGCAACGATTGCAAGAGAAGCTTCTATTAAAGCTTACCCTTTCTTCTCTTTCTACGGCTATTTCTATCTTTCCATTTCCTAACTGGAATCCGGTTTGAATCGCCTCGGCAAGTCTGGATCGATCTTTCTCTCTTACCACCAGATGATCGATGAGGAGAAGCATCTGATTCCAATTCTTCAGGGAGGAGGGAGAAATAGAAGTCAGATCTAAAATTTCTCCTTCGACCCAGATTCGATAATACCCATTCCTGATCCATTCCTGAATTCGGGACTCTCTCTCTTCCATTGACAACTGGGTTGGGCTTAGGACAGAGACTGTTTTTTCAGAATAAGTCTCCAAAACCTCTTCCAAAACACTTTCCACCGTATCTCCGGAGACCTTGATCTGACAGTTGGGACAGAAGACCTCTCCGATTTTGGCAAAGAGAAGGCGGAGATAATCATAGATCTCCGAGGCTGTTCCAACCGTGGAACGGGCATTTTTGACGGTATTTCTCTGTTCAATGGCGATGGCAGGCGGGATTCCTCGGATGGCTTCCACGTCAGGACGATCCATCTTTTCAAGGAATTGACGGGCATAGGTGGAAAGGGATTCAATGTATCTTCTCTGGCCTTCAGCAAAAAGGGTATCGAAGGCCAAGGTAGATTTGCCCGAACCCGAGACCCCTGTGATCACGGTCATTTTTCCCCTCGGGATCTGGCAGGATATATTTTTGAGGTTATGGGATTTAGCCCCAATGATTTCAATAAACTTTTCCATTCATAAAATATATTAAATCAATCTGTTGTCCAAATCCACCGTTCTTCAAGCCACCATTTATTGGCAAATCCAGAAAAATCATAATATACTTAAATGATTAAAGATTCCCTTATTTGGTGAGAGAGATGGCCTTGGCGATTAAAGCTGAAGGAATATATAAGAGCTTCCATACGGGTTGGTTGAAAAAGAGGGAGAAGCAGGTTCTTAAGGGAATTCACCTTGAGGTTAAAAAAGGGGAGATCTTTGGAATCCTCGGTCCAAATGGAGCAGGAAAAACTACTCTCCTTTCCATTCTTTCCACCCTCCTCATTCCGGATCAGGGGCAGATCGAAATCTTAGGGATGGATAGTCGAAAAGAAGCCCATCATATTCGAGAGAGAGTCAATCTCTCCAGTGGAAATGCCAACTTTCTCTGGAGCATGACAGTAGAGGAAAACCTTCACTTCTATGGAATGCTTTATGGATTAGCGGGAGATCGAAGGAATCAGAAGGTTAAGGAATTAATCTCCCTCTTGGGTCTGGAAGAACATCGAGGAGTCTCCTTTGATCGTCTCTCTACTGGAATGAAGCAACGGTTGGCCCTTGCCAAATCTCTTCTTAATGATCCTTATGTGCTTTTTCTGGATGAGCCTACGGTTGGTTTGGACCCCAGTGTTTCCGTCTGGATCCGACAGCAGATCCAGACGATCCAGAAAGAGAGAGGCATCACCATCCTTTTGACCACTCATAATATGAGGGAGGCTGAATTTCTCTGCCATCGCATCGCCTTCTTGAAGGAAGGAAGGATTTTAACGGTTGGGGATCCTGATTCTTTAAAAAAGATGGTTCGGATGGGGGATATCATCAAGATTGAATTTGAAGGAAGGGTTTACGAGGATGAGTTGGGAAGGCTGGAAGGCGTGATCAATTATTCTGTGACAGATGGTCTCTGCGAGGTGATTGTGGATGAAGGAGAGAGGAGATTGGGATCTTTGATCACCAAACTCTCACAGGATGGGGTTAAAATCAAAAAGGTTTCTTTAGGGCAAACCGATCTGGAGGAGGTCTTCCTTGAATTTTCAAAAGGTAGTGATTCAGATATGGGCCTTTATCTTTAAGAACTGGATCATGACCAAACGGAATGTCTTCAGCCTCTTCGAGATCCTGTTCTGGCCTGTGGTGGGTTTCTTTTCGGTCGGGCTCCTGACCACCTTTTTGGAGTTAGATCTCAATCGCACCGGATTCATATTGATCGGGATTATCTCCATGAGTGCCATTCAGGTCTGTCAGATCGATGTTGCCGAGGCCCTCCTCTATGACCTCTGGGCAAAGTCGATGAAGCACACCTTTATAGCTCCGGTTCATCCTTATCAACTTCTTCTGGGTTCTTGGCTTATTGGAATGATTCGTTCCCTTGCCGTTTTCTTATTACTCTCACTTTTCAGCCTTTTTGTATTTGATTTCAATTTTTTACGACTGGGCCTCTTACCCCTCAGCCTTTTTTTGCTCGGACTTTTCTTAACCTCTGCCTTTGTGGGAATGACTGTCTGTATTTTAATTCTCGTCTTCGGCTATAAGGCTGAAGTCGCGGCCTGGTCTCTCAGCAGTTTGATGGCCCTGGTCTGCGGCATCTATTATCCCATCTCCATCCTTCCCACTCCACTTCCTGAGATTGCCAGGGGGATTCCGTTGACTTATTTTTTGGCCTATCTCCGCTCGTTTTATGGTTTTCAGGAGGGGTTCCAGAATCTCCTGGGATGGGGATTCGGACTTGCGGTGTTTTATTTAATCGTTGAAGTCATCCTTTTCAGGATGGTTCTTTATCGAGCAAAAAGAACCGGAATGATTCTTAAACTTTCAGAGTAACTTCTTCGTTCTCCTCCCACATCTTTTTAATCTTCTCACGACTTATTCTTAGGTAATCTCTATCCTTGGAAAAGACTTCAAGTGTCAGCGTATCATCGTAGGAAATTCTTTTGAGGGCTTTTATGATCTTTTCAAAATCGATGATTCCTGCACCAATAGGGAGGTGATTATCCTCTTTTCCAAAGTTGTCATTGGCATGGATGTGTCCGATTCGATTCCCGTAATTTTGGATAAATTCCATAACCCGATGTCTCTCACCCCCGATATGGGCATGACCAATATCGAGGGTCAGATGAAGTTCCGGGAAGACTTCGAAGACTTCTTGAAATTCCTCGGGATGAAAGAGAAAATGGGTTTGTGGAAACATGTTTTCAAGACAGAGCTGAATGCCGAGATGAGTGGCCTTTTTGAGGATGGCTTCGATGGATTGCATCCCGTATTTTTTAGCCTTATCCAAGAGGAATTTACCCAATCCTGTGATATAGCTTGGGTGAAGAACCGCTTTTGAGATGCCCAGTTCTGCTGCTACCTCAAGAGCCTTAAAATTTTCTTTAAGGGAAGCTTCCCTCAGGCTTTCATAGAGATCAGAGGTAAAAAGAAAAGTAGGCAAATGGGCCATAAGGTTCATGTGATAGTGTTTGAGAAGCTGCTGGATGGGTTTCTTTTGTTCCAAAATCTTTTCAGGGGTAGCTTCTGGTGGATCCATCGTGAGTTCCAAATAATCAAAGCCCAGTGTTCCAATCTCCTCGATTTCTTTGAGAATAGGTTTCACAGGAAAATTCATCGCCCCGTATTTCATTTCTTCCTCCGGCTATTTTCTCGCCTCCTTGATCCAGATTCTAATTTTGGCCTTTCGTGGAATGGAGAGTTGAGGGTACTTTTTGCTTAATTTCTGGTAAAGGGTTTCTGGATGCTCTTCGGCAAGGGCCTCTATGGAATCGATCCCTATCCCTTCCAGTGTTTTCAAATTCCTTATCCCCAATCCTTTCAATCGAACCAGTTTTGCCTTTTTGATCCAGCCCTCGAGTTCCTCCAATGGAATGAAGAGTCTGAGGGCTAATTCCTCCCGCTCGGTTTTTGATTTTGTCTTCTCCACCAAATCTTCGAGGTTTAAGATCCCTGCCTTCTGAAGCTCTATCTGATATTTCGAGTCAATCCAGTAAGCGTCTTGAAGTCGGGGGTAAAATGAGTCCACCGTCTTTGAATCAATCGCATTAAAAATAAGTCCATAGAAAAAGATCCACAGAAGAAGGATTAAGATTTTCATTAGAAGAGGGGTCTTCTTCTCTTGATGAAGTCGATAACGGGATTCTTCCCATCCTCTCCCGTATCTAAAGAGGGAGAGGAAGTTGACCATCACATAGACCTCAATGGCGAAGGGAGGAAATCCTAAAAAACCAGCCAGAGGCATCTCAAATCCTTTTAACTCTTCAAAGAATGGAACCGTATAAACCCATTTAGACCGAGCCCAGTAGTTCCAGAATTCCCAGAGAAGCCCACAGATGAGTCCTGAGATGAGGAGGAGATAGATTTTTTGGGGTTTTCCTTCCTCAAGATCCCTCAGGAGGGATCTTCCTCCGAACTGGTAAACCAACGGTTCTAAGAGAAAGGTGAAGGATAACCATATCAAAGGGAAAAAGTATCTGGGAAAAACCAATGAGGAGATAAGACAGAAGGTTCCAAGGGCCATCAGAAACTGGTGCCCTTTTAAGGAGAACCTAACCTTCCTGAGTGAGGCATTTTTAAAGAGTCCAAGGGTTTCTAAGAATTCGGTCGTTTCGAAGATGCCCGGTAGGACCGTTCCATAAGCCACAAAATATCCCGCCCATCGCTCCAACCGCGAAGGAGGAAGATGGATATAATACCAGTTTTCCAGAGAGAGATTCGCCGCTTCAAAGATCAACCAGATAAACACAGACCATGGAATGAGAAGAAAGAATTCTTTTCTTCGGTTCATGATAAGAGAGTTGCCTTTGAGGGAATAAATCGTAGCATCGAGAGTGAGGATATAGGACCACCAGGCAAAGCTGTAGAACCAGCTGTAGAAGGGTTCCACTTTTCTGAACAGGAGAAATTCAGATAAAGCGAGGGTAAAGATTCCAATGATCCCGTGGAGAGGAAATCTCTTTTTCTCCATTTTCCCTCTATCCCCCCAAATAGAGGCGTTTTACCTCTTCATTTTGAAGAAGTCCTTCTCCTGTGTCTTCCAACCGATTGACTCCAAGATCCAATACATAAGCCCGATGGGCTAAACGGAGGGCTTTCCTTGCGTTCTGCTCAACAATGACGAAGGTCACCCCCTGCTGATTGATCGAACCAATTTCCTGATAGATCTGATCAACCACCTTTGGGGCAAGTCCCAGAGAGGGTTCATCCAGAAGAATCAGTTTAGGTTTGACCATTGAGGTTCGGGCCAGGGCTAAAATCTGTTTTTCTCCTCCGGAGAGAGAGCCCGCCTTTAATCTTTTTTTCTCCTCCAGAATGGGGTAATGATCCAATACCTCCTCAATCGCCTTCTTCATTTTTGATCCATCCCGCAGAGGGGTGGCTCCCATTTCCAGATTTTCCAATACGGAGAGGGAGGGGAAAATATTTTTCCCTTGCGGAATATAAGAAATCCCCAACTCCACTTTTTCCTCAGGGTCTTTCTGGGAAATCTCCATACCCATAAATTGGATCTTCCCTCGATAGGGCTTAATTAATCCAAAGATACTCTTAAGAAGAGTCGATTTCCCCGAACCATTGGGTCCAATGATGCAGACGATCTCTCGATGGGAAACTCGAAGGGAAACCCCGTGGAGGACTTCTATCTTTCCATACCCTGAATAAAGGTCATGAACTTCCAGCATTGAGCTTCCTTTAGGTCCCGAGATAGGCCTCGATGACTCGGGGATCATTCTGAATCTCCCCGGGAGTTCCCTCCGAAATCTTTTCTCCGTGATCCAAGACAAACACCCAATCGCAACACTCAATAATCACATCCATGTTATGTTCAATAATAAAAAAGGTCTTTCCCATCTCTCTCATGGTTAAAATAAAATCCATGATCTTTCGAATCATTAAAGGATTGATCCCGGCCGTGGGTTCATCCAGAAGAATCATCTCCGGATCGGCCATAAAGAGCCGGGCCATTTCCAGGAGTTTTTGTTGCCCATAGGAGAGGTTTTCCGCAAATTCATCTTTGAGAGGAGAGAGTCCAATTTTTTCGAGAAGAGAAAGGGCTCTTTGAAGATTCCTGTCCTCCTCCTTTCTCACCCTTTCTCTCTTCAGACCGAGGGCCCAAAGCTTTTCTCCGGTCTGTCTTTGGGGGGCGAGGAGGAGATTCTCGAGAGCGGTCATTTTGGGAAACACCCGGGAAAGCTGAAAGGTTCGAACCATTCCTCTGTTGGCAATCTCATGGGGGAGTAAACCATCGATCTTTTCTCTTTTAAAAAAGACCTCTCCCCGATCCGGTTTAATAAACCCGGTAATCAAATTAAAAAGGGTGGTTTTTCCAGAACCGTTTGGACCGATGAGACCGGTGATCCGGTTTTTCTCGAGTTTGGCGGAAAAATCCACCACGGCTTGAATTCCCCCAAAAGTCTTACTCAACCCTTTGAGTTCCAGCATACGTTCTCTTTCCCTTTTCTTTGATCAGACCTTCTGGACGGAAGAGCATTATGAAGATAAGAAGGACCCCAAAGATCATCTGCTGCAGGGGTGCAAGGTAGCGACCGTATTCGGGAGGGAGTCTAAGAAACCTGAGAGATTCTTGAAAAAAGATAAGGAGGATGGCCCCTAAGAGGGGCCCCCATTGGGTTCCTTTCCCCCCCAAAACGACAATGAGAAGAACAAGGACGGTCTCAAGGATTGTAAAATCGTTTGGACTGATAAAGGTAGTGTAATGTCCCCAGAGCGCCCCTGCCAGACCTGCGAAAATAGATCCAACCACAAAAGATTTAATCTTAAATCGATAGGTATCTTTCCCCAAGGCCTCTGCAGCTATTTCATCCTCCCGGATGGCTTTAAGAACCCTTCCAAAAGGACTTCTGATAATATTTCTCAAAATAAGAAAGGTAACCGCCGTGAATCCCAGGGTCAAAAGGAAATATTGGGGAAGAGTGGCAAATCGGAAGGAGAAGAGGGTTGGTTTTGGAATCCCGGGAAGCCCCATCGGACCTTTGGTAAGCCAAACCTCGTTCTGAAATACCATTCGAATCATTTCTCCAAAACCGAGGGTGGCAATTCCAAAGAAATCTCCCCGAAGTCTGAGGCTTGGAAGGCTGAGGAGAAATCCAGAAAACCCCGAAAGGACTAAAGCCATCACGAGGCCTAATTCAAAAGGAAAATGATGGAGGGTCAGAAGGGCAGAGCTATAAGCTCCGATTCCAAAGAAGGCCACATGGCCAAAATTGAATAGACCGGTATATCCAATCTCAAGGTTCAGACTTAAAGCGAAAATCATGTAGATGAGACACACCACACAGAGGTGAAGAAAGAGATCCATCCTTACCCCTTTGTCCCAAGGATTGTAGAAGATCGGATTAAGAGCATCATCACCATAATTCCAAAGGCGATGGAATCTTTATACCCAGGTGAGAGGATCAATACGCCGATGTTTTCCGAAAGTCCAATGATCAATCCCCCGAGAAGGGCTCCCCAAAGATTCCCCACACCCCCCAGGAGTGTGGCTGCGAAGGCCTTGACTAAATTAATCAGCCCCATTCCTGGGTGAAGGTTGGTATCCAGGGCCAAAAGGATTCCTCCTAAACCCGCAAGAAACGAAGCGATGATCCATGTAAATTGAATCGCTCGATCCGAAGCAATTCCCATCACTCGAGCCAGGTCCAGATCATCCGAAATAGCACGCATCGATTTTCCCATTCTCGATTTGTAAAAGAAGAGGTAGAGGAGGATTATACAAAGGGTCGAAGAGACAATAATGGCCAGCTGGTTCGGGGTGATGCTTACTCCAAAGAATTTCATCCCTCTTTTAATTTCAAACCCATAGGTTCTGATCTCAGCTCCCCAGAAGAATTGAGCCCCGTTGCGTAATAGAAAAGAGAGCCCCAAGGAGGTAATCAGGAGGGTGAGTCGATTCGCCTGTCGAAGGGGTTTAAAGATCAAACGATCGCTTCCTAATCCAAGAAGAATCGTGAGAAAGAGAGCGGGAAGGAAGGCGATTGATAAGGGGAGATTCAGAGGTTTGTCCATCAGGAAATAAAGAAAATAGGCTCCCCACATGATGAGTTCTCCATGAGCAAAATTCACAAAATTGAGAACCCCATAGATGAGGGTGAGTCCCATTGCAAAAAGGGCATAGATGCAGCCTGCAAGGATTCCGTTGAAGAGGGTCTGAAGAAAAAAAGAACTCATCGAACCAAAATAAAGGGACAGACCCCGATCCATAAAGAGGAGTCTGTCCCTATACCCTTATAGATTAAGTTTAATCCTTCTTATAATCCACAATCTGACCGTTTTTAATCGTCCAGACTCCATACTCACTTCCAACCCCTCGATCCTGATCAAATGTCTTATCTCCGGTGACTCCACGGTAACCTCTCGCCACTTCGATCAGGGCTTTACGGATCCCATCGGAGGTATATCCCCCTTTTTCAATCGCTTTGGCCGTTAAGTAGACCATATCGTAATTGTACTCCGCAAAGATGGGAATCTTTTCATCGCCGTATTTCCTCTTCCAGGCAGCCCGAAAAGCTTTATATTCTTTTGTTTCTTGCGAAAAGACGGGATAGGTCCCGATAATTCCCTCCACCGCCTTTCCGGCGAGCTCGACCAATTTTGGAGATTTGGCCGCTGAGCCACAGATCCACTGAACTTTAATATCCATTTCATAAGCCTGTTTAAACATCACAGCTCCTTCTTTGATATAGGTGAGGTTCACCACCGCTTTTGGATTTCCTTTGATCGCTCGGATCAATTCTGTCCGGTAATCGGTTTTCCCCTCATCGTAAGGAATCTCATCCATCACGTGGCCGCCCGCCTTCTTAAAATTTTCCACAAAGACATTTTTCAGTCCCATCCCCCAATCATTATTGACATACATCACAGGAACTTCTTTAAAGTTTAATCGGAGGCAGAGGTCTGAGATTCCCTTCCCCTGGAGGACATCGGATGGAAATACTCTAAAAATGTATTCTCCTGCTTTGGTGAGTCCCGGGGCAGCCCCTTCGGCAGAGATCATGACCACTTTATTTTCCTGGGCAACGGGGGCAGCAGCCATAAAATTGGAACTTGCAGCGGGTCCAAAAATGACAGGGAC
The DNA here is from genome assembly GCA_041082155.1 of Thermodesulfobacteriota bacterium. Taxonomy (GTDB): domain Bacteria; phylum Desulfobacterota; class BSN033; order BSN033; family UBA1163; genus CALIBK01. The sequence continues at coordinate 14,003 of JBDOIB010000479.1, forward strand.
TTTATCTACGGTAATCAACTTTCGAACTGCGGTGACACAGTCCTTTGGGTTGCTTTTATTATCCTCGTAAATAATTTCAATCTTTCGACCTTTAATCCCCCCTGCGGCATTGATCTCTTCTACAGCCAGATCTACGGCTTTCTTGAATCCTTCACCATAAACCGCGATGCTTCCAGAGAGAGCGAAAGCAGCTCCAATCTTGTAGGTCTCCTGGGCATAGACTCCAGAAAAGGAGAGGCAGAAAATAGCGACGATAAGCAAACAGATGATTTTTTTCATGACCAGCCTCCTTCGTTAAAAGATATGGTATGATATTTTTATAAGATGCCGAGGTCTGTGTCAATAGAGGTAGAATCCCAAGGAGGGAATTAATGCTTTGATTTTTGTTGACAACCTGTAGGGATTTTATATATTAGTAGACTTAAATTCAGGGGAAATATATTAATCCTTCGGGTTATTTATAGGCAATTCCAGATGCCTCAGAGATAGTATTTTAAGAAGTGTTGGATATTCGGGCAAGGGCTTCATATGATTAATCTTCGAGGGTGATGGCTGGAAAGCTTGCTTATGAAAGGTATTACTGGTTTCACGGGCAGATTAAAGCCAATAAATATCCGAACGCTCGTCATCTTGCGGAGAAATTTGAAATCTCCCATAAACAGGCCCAGAGAGATA